>NZ_JBYTDD010000003.1:0-263298 GCF_058791055.1 Pseudomonas sp. EU05-FHT14B02
CCGATGCCAGTACAGGCATCGGATTTTGATTTCTTGCGGCCAAAGGTCAAGCGAGAGGGCTTAACTGATCGGCATTAGCCTTCGAGGCCGGTTTTTTTATGTGCTGAAGTCCCTGTAGGAGCGAGCTTGCTCGCGATGGTGGTTAACGATAACGCGGGCTGTCTGGTTCCCCGTGGCGTTCTTGAATCCATCGCGAGCAAGCTCGCTCCTACAGGTGTATCAGGGACCGCAATCAATCGTCGAAATCTTCCCAACCACCCATCTGTTTCCAGCGATTGACGATGCCGCAGAACAGCTCTGCCGTCTTCTCGGTGTCGTAGCGAGCCGAGTGAGCCTCGCGACCGTCGAAGTCGATGTCCGCTGCCTGGCACGCCTTGGCCAACACGGTCTGGCCGTAAGCGAGACCGGCCAGCGTTGCGGTATCGAAGCTGGAGAACGGATGGAACGGATTGCGCTTCATGTCCAGCCGCGCAACCGCCGCATTCAGGAAGCCCAGGTCGAAACTGCTGTTATGCCCGACCAGGATCGCCCGTTTGCAACCGTTGGCCTTGAGGGCCTTGCGCACGCCGCGGAAGATATCGTTCAGGGCAGACTCTTCACTCACCGCCATGCGCAGCGGGTGATCGAGCTTGATCCCGGTGAATTCCAGGGCTGCCGCTTCGATGTTCGCGCCTTCGAACGGCTCGACACGGAAAAAGTAGGTGTGATCCGGGTAAACAAAACCCTTTTCATCCATGGCGATGGTGGTCGCGGCGATCTCCAGCAGGGCATCGGTGGCCGAGTTGAAGCCACCGGTCTCTACGTCGACGACAACCGGCAGGTAACCACGAAACCTTGCCGCCATTGGATGACGAGGGCCGCCTCCGCCGCCATTGCCTTCCAGTTCGTCGTCGAAATGGTCTTCACTCACGCGTGTTCCTCCAGCAGGCGCCAGCGCAGTTTTTCACCGGCGCGCAGCGGGATAACGGTCAGCTCGCCAAATGGCAGGCTGGTCGGGGCGGTCCACTCTTCGCGGACCAGGGTGATGCGATCGGTGTTGGCCGGCAGACCATAGAACCGAGGGCCGTTGAGGCTGGCGAAGGCCTCGAGCTTGTCCAGCGCATTGCGCTGTTCGAAGGCTTCGGCGTACATCTCGATCGCCGCATAGGCGGTGTAGCAACCGGCGCAGCCGCAGGCCGCTTCCTTGGCATGCTGGGCGTGGGGAGCCGAGTCGGTGCCGAGGAAGAACTTGTCGCTACCGCTGGTGGCCGCGTCGAGCAAGGCTTCCTGGTGGGTATTGCGCTTGAGGATCGGCAGGCAATAGAAGTGCGGCCGAATCCCGCCCACCAGCATGTGGTTGCGGTTGTACAGCAGGTGATGCGCGGTGATGGTCGCGCCCACATTGGCCGAAGCCGAGTTGACGAACTGCACGGCGTCCGCGGTGGTGATGTGTTCGAAGACCACTTTGAGGGTCGGGAAACGCTCGACCACACGACGCATGTGCTCGTCGATGAAGATTTTTTCCCGGTCGAACACGTCGACATCGCCCCGGGTGACTTCACCGTGGACCAACAACGGCATCCCGACTTCGGCCATGGCCTCGAGTGCAGGGAAGATCTTGTCGATGCTGGTGACGCCAGAATCCGAGTTGGTGGTCGCGCCAGCCGGGTACAGCTTGGCGGCGTGAATGAACCCGCTGGCCTTGGCCTCGCGAATTTCTTCAGGCTGGGTGCGGTCGGTCAGGTACAGGACCATCAGTGGTTCGAACAGGCTGCCGGCCGGGCGGGCAGCGAGAATCCGCTGCCGATAGCCGTCGGCTTCGGCCGCATTGCGTACCGGTGGAACCAGGTTGGGCATGATGATGGCGCGGCCAAAGGTGCGCGCGACATCCGCGACGGTATTGGTCAGCACGGCACCATCGCGAAGATGAATATGCCAGTCGTCGGGACGCAGCAGGGTCAGGCGGTCGGACATGAGGGGATTCCAGGCGGGTCAAACTCAAGGGAATGCTACCGGAAAAGACTCTTGCAGGCACTCGCTATCAAGTTTTGCAGGAAGCTTCCGATATCCAACAGGTATGCCGTAAACATGTGTGTGTCGGTCTTTTTGTTGTAGAAGCCAGTGGAGCCTCCCGTGCGCCAGCGTTATTTAGCCTTGCTCAGTGTGTTTGCCAGCCTTCCGGCGATGGCACTCACTTTCCAGACACGTCTGGAGAACATTGAGTGGACGGTCGAAGGCGACAAGTTCGAATGCCGCCTGACTCAACCGGTTACCGATTTCGGTTCGGGCGAGTTCGTGCGTCGTGCCGGCGAGCAGGCGACTTTCCGTCTGAAAGCCTACAACCCGATGATCGGCGGTGGTTCGGCCACCTTGCTGGCCGCTGCTGCGCCGTGGCAACCGGGCCGTGACGATATCAACCTGGGCACGGTGAGAATCGGCAGCGGCAACGTATTGTTCAATAGCTCACAGGTTCAGGCCGGGCGTCTGATCAGTGGCCTGATGGACGGTCGCAGTCCGGTCGTTCGACATTCCTCAGGGGATGGGCGGGTGTCGGAAGTACGCTTGTTGCCGGTCAGGTTCACCAAGGCGTTTGCCGACTACCAGGGTTGCGTGGCGAAACTGTTGCCACAGAATTTCGAACAGGTGAAGCAATCGGAAATCGGCTTCCCCGGCGGCGGAATCGAACTCGACAGCGCCGCAAAAGCCAAACTGCAGGTAATGCTGGAGTACATGAAGGCCGATCCGACGGTCAATCACATCGAGCTCGACGGTCACTCCGACAACAGCGGCAACCGCCTGACCAACCGCGACCTGTCGCGGCGCCGAGCCCTGGCAGTGATGGAGTTCTTCAAGGCCAACGGCATCCAGGAATCGCAAATCACCCTGCGTTTCCATGGCGAGCGTTATCCGGTGGCGCCTAACACCAACAACACCAACCGCGCGAAGAACCGTCGAGTAGCAGTGCGCCTGGAGCGCGGAGCACCCGCGGAACAAGTCGCCCCGCAAGCGACGAAGGCGGCCACTTCGGCCACTTCCTGACCCGGCTGTAATCGTCGCGCCATCGACATAATCTGTCGCTTCGTCGTCATAAGCTGTCGCGCCACTGTAAATTATTTTGCATGAGCGGTAGACTTCCCGGCTTTCCGTAGAACCCCGTGGAGTGATGGCATGGCGGACGTAAACAAGGTCGTTCTGGCGTATTCCGGCGGCCTGGACACTTCGGTGATCCTCAAGTGGCTGCAGGATACTTATAACTGTGAAGTAGTGACCTTCACCGCTGACCTGGGTCAGGGCGAAGAGGTCGAACCTGCACGCGCCAAGGCTCAGGCCATGGGCGTCAAAGAGATCTACATCGACGACTTGCGCGAAGAGTTCGTGCGCGATTTCGTTTTCCCGATGTTCCGCGCCAACACCGTTTACGAAGGCGAGTACCTGCTGGGTACTTCCATCGCTCGTCCGCTGATCGCCAAGCGCCTGATCGAAATTGCCAACGAAACCGGTGCAGACGCCATTTCCCATGGCGCCACCGGCAAGGGTAACGACCAGGTTCGTTTCGAGCTCGGTGCGTACGCCTTGAAGCCAGGTGTGAAAGTGATCGCTCCTTGGCGCGAGTGGGACCTGCTGTCCCGTGAAAAGCTGATGGATTACGCCGCGAAGCACGCGATTCCGATCGAGCGCCACGGCAAGAAGAAGTCCCCGTACTCCATGGATGCCAACCTGCTGCACATCTCCTATGAAGGCGGCGTGCTGGAAGACACCTGGACCGAGCACGAAGAAGACATGTGGCGCTGGACCGTTTCCCCGGAAAACGCACCAGACAAGCCGCAGTACCTGGAACTGACCTACCGCAACGGCGACATCGTCGCGCTGGACGGCGTCGAAATGACTCCAGCCACCGTGCTGGCGACCCTGAACCGTATCGGTGGTGAGCACGGTATCGGCCGTCTCGACATCGTCGAGAACCGCTACGTGGGCATGAAGTCCCGTGGCTGCTACGAAACCCCTGGCGGCACCATCATGCTGCGTGCCCACCGTGCGATCGAATCGATCACCCTGGACCGGGAAGTGGCTCACCTCAAGGACGAGCTGATGCCCAAGTACGCCAGCCTGATCTATACCGGCTACTGGTGGAGCCCTGAGCGTCTGATGCTGCAACAGATGATCGATGCGTCCCAGGTCAACGTGAACGGCGTTGTGCGCCTGAAACTGTACAAGGGCAATGTGATCGTCACTGGCCGCAAGTCCGACGACTCGCTGTTCGACGCCAACATCGCTACCTTCGAAGAAGATGGCGGCGCGTACAACCAGGCGGATGCCGCGGGCTTCATCAAGCTCAACGCCCTGCGCATGCGCATTGCGGCGAACAAAGGCCGGAAGCTGTTCTGAGACCTTTGACATCGTGATGGGTACCTGACCTCGTCCTCGACGAGGTCAGGTACCTGAAAACGGGGTGTGATGCCAGTTACTGCGTTGTTGGGTGTTTTCGTTTCCGTTGATGATTTCCTGTTTTTCTCCTTCTCGATGGCCTGAGCTGTACTACAGGTTGCTGTTCGCCGGTTGCCCGGCGTGATCAATGACCGACAACCTGTGCGAGTCCAGATTGTAGGTCACATAAAAGGCGGCACCGCGCTTGCTGGCCTGCTTTGTATGTCCAAGCGCACTGGCCTTCAGTAGTTTCTCCGAAACGGCACAAGTGACAAACAGAATCACGTGCGCCGTCTTTTCCCGTGGCCTCTGGATTTTTTCCAGCAGCGCTCCAAACTCGACCTCTTCGCTCATCCAGCGTACATCAACGATGTACAGGTCTTTTACCGGCTCCGGTAACTGAAGGTGATGCTGAACAGAGACAACGGTTTGCAGACCAATCCCGGTTGGCGGGTCCTGTGCGCCACAGGGCGTTCGGGCTGACTGCCAGTCATTCGCTGACGTTTCCAGTGTGGGGTTTTCAGACGGTTTTGCGGACGCTTTTTTTTCCGAGCGCCCAACATCATCCATGACCTTCATGAAGTGCTTTCCCTTCTCAAAATCGGAGGGTGCATAAAGTGATTTATAGTTGAAGTTGAGTGTCGCGAAAAAAAGCAAAAGTAAATAGAACGGAAAACTGATAAGGAACCAGACGTAGAGTTCTCTTTCCTCCTGATCAAGGAAGGGTAGAGAGACGGCTGCCGAAGTTTCAGAGAGCGCTGCGAATATCGCGATAATTGTCATTGGATTGGTGATTCGTTTCTTTATCATATTCTGTACTCATGTCGGGTTGTCTGTTCTCGAGTGGTTTATGAAGTTGGCTTGGTGTGGTGGTTATTGTAGTGCTTTTGATTGTCTGCTGGTTTTTGATAGGTTTTTATTTGTTTGTTGTATCGCTCGTCGGTTTCATGAATTTTTGGCGTATTTTAATGATTGCTCAAAAAATATTATTTGCTGTAAGAGTAATTGGATGCGAGGTGTGTGATATTTCTGGTGTGAGTGTTGAGTGTGTAAATATCAGTTACGTTATAGCGGAAAGGTAGTGGCTAGTAGTTGTCAGGGCGCGACCAGATCAAGCTGGCTCTCGGAAAATTTTGGTCGTAAATCGACACGGATGGCTGCTGGAAAGTGCGACACACTGACGCTGATACAGTTTTAAATTCATTCTGTTCGAGGGGTTTTTGTAGGAGGAATCCGTGTTGTTTGTAGGGGATGTCTCTTGGTGTGGGTGGCCGGGAGGGGCGACATGCCATGGGTGAAACGACTAGGCTATTGTGCGGGCTCTAAAAATTCGAACAGCGAAAATTGGACTTGCCCATGAATAAAGTGCTGATCGTGGATGATCACCCCGTCATTCGTCTTGCGGTACGTATGCTAATGGAACGTCATGGCTACGAAGTTATTGCAGAAACCGATAATGGTGTGGACGCACTGCAACTAGCCCGTGAACTTATGCCGGATATCGTCATTCTGGATATCGGGATTCCGAAGCTGGACGGGTTGGAAGTCATCGCGCGTTTGTCTTCGACCTCAATGCCGATGAAAGTGCTGATTTTAACTTCCCAGGCGCCGGGACATTTTTCGATGCGCTGCATGCAATCCGGTGCAGCTGGTTATGTCTGCAAACAACAAGACCTCACGGAGTTGCTCAGTGCAATAAAGGCCGTTTTGTCAGGCTACAGTTACTTTCCTAATCAAGCCTTACATACCGTACGTTGCAGTTTGGGGAATGCCAGTGAGGCCGATATGGTTGACCGGTTGTCGGGGCGGGAAATGATGGTCCTGCAGCAGTTGGCCAGAGGAAAGACCAATAAAGAGATTGCCGATGGGATGTTTCTCAGCAATAAAACAGTCAGTACTTACAAGACTCGCCTGTTGCTCAAGCTGAATGCGCGGTCTCTGGTCGATCTGATCGAACTGGCACAACGCAATGGTCTGGTGTGATGGCATAACTGCGCGACAAGGGGCGCTTATCGGGGCACGGCACTTAGCAAAAAAAAGCCTCCGTTTCGGGAGGCTTTCAGGTGTCATAAATCAAAATCGTAATCGGCCAATTGCTTTTGCAGTCGGCGCTCCTCTAGCAGGTTGTCGATGGTGCGGCGTTTGCTCAGATTAGTTTTCGCTACTTCAACCACCGGTTCAGCGTCATCGGTTTCGGCGGTGGTGAAATCGTCTTCTACGTCTAATTGCTCTTTGCCAGTACTCATTTAGTTGCTCCAGGCTAAGAAGGCCTTTGGCGCCCCTTATATCGACATTCTCCTGGCGGGTAAAAAAGATTTTTTCAATCGACAAATCAATAAACCTAATAGCGCCTCAATCGTCGGAGGTTTTGTGCTTGTATTCGCACAAATCCTCGATCCGGCAGCTTCCGCATCGGGGCTTGCGGGCCAGGCAAACATAGCGACCATGAAGGATCAGCCAGTGATGGGAGTCGAGCAGGTACTCCCTGGGCACGAATTTCATCAGTTTTTTCTCGACTTCCACCACATTCTTGCCGGGAGCAATGCCAGTCCGGTTGCTGACCCTGAAAATATGCGTGTCGACGGCCATGGTCAGCTGACGGAATGCCGTATTGAGTACCACATTGGCGGTCTTGCGGCCGACGCCGGGCAGTGCTTCCAGCTCTTCGCGGGTTTGTGGGACCTCGCCGGCGTGACGCTCGACCAGCAAACGGCAGGTTTCGATCACGTTTTTCGCTTTGCTGTTGTACAGCCCGATGGTCTTGATGTACTCCGACAGTCCTTCGACACCCAGGGCATGCATCGCTGCCGGGGTATTGGCGACCGGGAAAAGCCTGGCTGTGGCCTTGTTGACGCCGACATCGGTGGACTGCGCCGAGAGAATCACGGCAATCAGTAATTCGAAGGGAGAGGAATAGGCCAGTTCGGTCTTTGGTTCCGGGTTGTCCTCGTGCAGTCGGCGGAAAATCTCCAGACGTTTTGCGGCATTCATGGGCTGTGCGTTTCCTCGAAGGCAATTAATGTGTGGGGGTGGGCCGCCAGGCCTGCCAGGCGGCGATCAGGAGTCCGAGCAGGATGAACCCGCCAGGGACCAGAGTGGTCAGACGCAGTCCGCCGTCAGCCACCAGCACCCAGCCATGCCAGTCAGTTTGCGTTGCGCCGAACAGCCACGATAGATGGTTTCCAAGTGTTCCGTTGCCGATGAGTTCGCGCAGCAAGCCCAGCGCGATCATCAGCGTGGCAAACAGGCTATTGAGTCGCAGTCGTTGACGCCAATCGCTCTGAAAGACCCCGGTGTGTTCCAGTACGACGCATTGCAAGGCGATCAAGGCTCCATAAATCCCCAGATGCTGCTGCCATTGCAGCGACCAGGCTTGTGCCATGAGTTCCGCGCAACTGGTGAGTGTGGCTGCCAACAGGATGCTGGCCAGCATACGGGTCGCGGGGATCAGTCGAGATCGCAGGGCACCCATGGCCAGACCGAACAACTGAGTCACCACCATGAACATCAGGCACAGGCCAACTGCAGCCATCAGCGAGTGGGTGACGCCGATCAGTGGCGTCAGCATCAAGGCGTTGCGCAGGGTCGATGAGTTATCCATGGACAGGGATTCCGAGCAATTGTTGCCGGTGTTCATCGAAGTAGCGCAAGGCATCGTGGACGGCATTGATCACCGCTCTTGAGGTGATGGTTGCGCCTGCGATCTGATCGAACTGTCCCTGATCCTTTTTCAGCGCCCAGCCGCTGTCACCAGGTTCTGTTCGAGACTTGCCGGAAAAAACCTGGAGCCAGGCATTGGGCCAGTCGGCGATCCGAGCTCCCAGTCCTGGTGTTTCCGACTGTTTGAGAGTTTTGACTCCCAGCAACCTGCCATTGGCGTCGACTGCGATCAACAGGTTGATGGTACCGGCGTAGCCAAGGGTTTGACTGCGCAGCAAGACCGCGACGGGGTGATCGGCCCGGGTCGCCAGATAACCACCCAGCAAGGTGCTGTTGGTCAGTGCGGCTGCTTCAATCGTTATGGGGTGTTCGAGTGGTTGATTGTCGTAGCTGTCTGGCGCGATCAGGTCCAGCAGGTTACGGCTGTCGATCAGGCGCTGTTCGGCTGCAATGCGTGGCGCGCTGCCGAGTTGTACGAAGTACGTCACGCCAAGGCCCAGTGCGGCCAAAAGCA
Organism: Pseudomonas sp. EU05-FHT14B02; assembly: GCF_058791055.1. NCBI lineage: Bacteria > Pseudomonadati > Pseudomonadota > Gammaproteobacteria > Pseudomonadales > Pseudomonadaceae > Pseudomonas > Pseudomonas sp. EU05-FHT14B02. The sequence continues at coordinate 8,579 of NZ_JBYTDD010000003.1, forward strand.
CCACAAGCGCGATGCTTGATGTCCGGTTCATGGCGCCTCCGGCTGTTGCCTGGCCGCCACGAACCGCTCCAGCGCCGGCACGCACAGGTTCATCAACAGCACAGCGAAGGCGATGCCGTCCGGGTAGCCACCCCAGGTACGAATCAGATAAGTCAGAAGCCCAACACCAGCGCCGAACAACAGTTTTGCGCCAGGGCTTCTGGCGCCGGACACCGGTTCGGTGATGATGAAGAACGCTCCCAGCATGGTCGCGCCGGTCAGCAAATGAAACAACGGCGAGCCATGGGAGTCGGAGCCCGAACCGTTCCAACACAACAGGCTGATGATGAACAGGCTGGCCAGCATGCCGACCGGTGCATGCCAGCTGATCACCCTTCGTTGCAGGAGAAACGCTCCACCCGCCACAAAGGCCAGGTTCACCCATTCCACCCCCCGGCCGCCAAAGTGGCCGAATGCCGGGTTGCCGGCAAACAGTTCATCCATGGTCAGGCTTCGGTTGATCCGCAGACTGTCCAGTGCCGTGGCCTGCACCCACGCATCCGGCACACGGCCGATGCCAAACACATGCTGCAGGCCGCTCAGCAGATCCATGCCATGGGGCAATGGCCAATGGGTCATTGGTTGGGGAAAAGTCACCAGCACCAGAGCCAAGCCGAGCATCGCCGGGTTAAAGGGATTCGAACCGACGCCACCATACAAGTGCTTGCCAAACACCATCGCAAAAGCGGCGGCACTGAGGGTCAGCCACCATGGGCAGTAAGGCGGCAGCGCCAGAGCCAGCAATGTGGCACTGACCAGCGCGCTACCGTCACTCAAAGTTGGCCCCGGCGGCTGCTTGCGCCATTGCACGACGGCGGCCTCGACGGTCAACGCGGCAGTGGCCGCCAGAACCAGATTGATCAATACCCCCCAGCCGTACAGCCAGAACGCCGCGAGGATTCCCGGCAGCGTGGCCAACAGCACCAGTTTCATCGCCTGTTGCAGGCGATCATCCACCACGTCAAGGGCTGGCATGGGCGTCCACCTGGCGTTCGGCTTCACCGAGTGCGCGCTCCAGGGCTTCAATTTGTTCCGCTGGTGCTTCGTTGGCCTGAGCCTTCTTGAGTTCGGCGCGGCGCATGGCCAACTGGATTTTGGCCCGTTTCAGATCGGCATCATTTGACGACCCAGCCGCGGCCGTCGGCGCAGGGGGAGGTGGGGCGGCGCTTTCCAGTTGCGCCAGCTTTTGTTCGGCGACTTCGAACTGTTCCTGCAGTGCGATCAACTGCGATTGCTGTTCGAAGGTCGGCGGATGCCCGAAGGCCTTCAGCGATTTGTGCAACTGCGCCCGACTCATCGCTACCTCGATCTTGGCCTTTTTCAGCGCGGCATCGGCATTGGCGGTTTTCTGTGCGCGGACGCGCTCGAGGGCCGCCTGCACCGGGTCGGCTGTCGTCTCGGCAGGTTGTGCTGCTCGCTGCCTTGCCTGGCGCTCGGCGATTTTCTGTTGCTCCTCACGCTGCAAGCGGGCATTGCGTTGTTCGAAGCGGCGCCGTGCGTGATCGCGCTTGAGGTTGCGGGCCTGCCGCGCCTGCGGTGTGTGGGCCAGGCCCCCGACAACAGGCAGTACAGTGTTCGACTGCAGTGGGCGCATTTCGATGCAGTCCACCGGGCACGGTGCCACGCAGAGGTCGCAACCGGTGCACTCATCAATGATCACCGTGTGCATCAGCTTGGCCGCGCCGACGATGGCATCGATCGGGCAGGCCTGAATGCACTTGGTGCAACCAATGCACTCGGCCTCGCGGATATAGGCGATCTGCGCGGGTGCCGAGCCGCGAGTGATGTCCAGTTCCAGCACCGGCACCTTCAGCAGTTCAGCCAGGGCCGCGATGGTTTCGTTGCCTCCGGGAGGGCACTTGTTGATTGGCTCACCGCTGGCGATGCCTTCGGCATACGGCTTGCACCCGGGGTGCCCGCACTTGCCACATTGGGTTTGCGGCAAGAGTGCGTCGATGCATTGAATCAGACTCATGTTTTGATCAGTCCGCTGAATCCGAGAAAAGCCACTGCGATCAGGCCGGCACCAATCAGGTCGATCGGCAAGCCGCGAAAGGGCAGGGGAACATCGTTGTCGGCCGTGCGTTCACGCAAATCAGTGAACAGGCTCAACACCAGCCAGAAGCCCAACCCTGCACCGAGGCTCAAGGCAGTGGCGTGAAAAAAGCCCTTGTCTTCCTGAGCATTGAGCAGGGCCACGCCGAGTACGCCAGCATTGCCCAACAGCAACGGCCAGAGGCCTTCGAATGGTAGTGTCGAAAAAAAACGCGTCAGCAACTTCAGCAACGGGCTGATCAGCAGCACGCTCAATGGTAGAAACACAAACAGACGCAGCGGCGTCAATTGCAGTGGCACCAACAGCCATTGATAGAGCGCGTAGCCGAGCATGCCCACGACCAGCATCAGGCAGGTCGTCGCAATGCCCAGAGCATGTACCTGACGACGCTGACTGGCCAACAGTGGATCGACGGCCAATGGCCATTGCAACACAAGGTTGTTGATCAAGGCAGCGCTGATAAGCGTAAGCAGGATTTCGGTCATTGTTCGTGCCGACAAGAACGGTGGTTTTTGCAGGAGCGAGCTTGGTCCGGGCGGCGTTCCGACGATGGACTCAATAGCGCTGCGTTCAACCTGTGGACACGCATAATCGTTAACGCCCATCGCGAGCGAGCTCGCTCCTACAGGAGATGGTCTAAAAAGCTTAGGCATTATCCGGCAAGGCGGGAGGGTGGGCCAGACATGAAAATCCCACAGCCGCGCCAGGCACGACTGTGGGATCGATTTGCCGCAGACCTTACTTGATGCGCTGGCCAGGCTTGGCGCCGCTGTCAGGGCTGAGCAGGTAGATTTCTTCTCCGCCAGGGCCTGCCGCCATCACCATGCCTTCGGAGATACCAAACTTCATTTTCCGTGGCTTGAGGTTGGCGATCATCATGGTCAGGCGCCCATCGAGCTTGGACGGGTCCGGGTAAGCGCTCTTGATCCCGGAGAACACGTTGCGTCGCTCGTCACCGATATCCAGAGTCAGGCGCAACAGCTTGTCGGCACCTTCCACGTGTTCAGCCTTGACGATCAGCGCGACACGCAGGTCGACAGCGGCAAAGGTGTCGAACTCGATTTCCGGTGACAGCGGATCCTTGGCCAGTTCGCCGTTGCCGGCAGGTGCGGCTTCGCCGGTGTCGGTCTGGCTGGCGGTCAGGTCTTCTTTCGAGGCGTCGGTCATGGCTTGCACCTTGACCGGGTCGATTCGGGTCATCAACGGCTTGAACTCGTTCAGCTGGTGATTGCTGAGCAAGGTCGCGTGATCATTCCAGGTCAGCGGCGCGACGTTGAGGAACGCCTCGGCGTCAGCGGCCAGCAGCGGCAGCACCGGCTTGAGGAAGATCACCAGTTGGCGGAACAGGTTGACGCCTGTGGCGCAGATGGCCTGGACTTCATCCTGTTTGCCTTCCTGTTTGTTCAACGACCACGGCGCCTTGTCGGCGATCCAGGCGTTGGCGCGGTCGGCCAGGCCCATGATCTCGCGCATGGCACGGGCGAAGTCGCGGGCTTCATAGGCGTCGGCGATACCTGGCGCGGCGGCCAGGAAGGCTTCGGTCAGTTCAGGCGCGGCGTTGGTGTCGACCATTACGCCGGCATTGCCCTTGTTGATGAAACCGGCACAACGGCTGGCGATGTTGACGACCTTGCCCACCAGGTCGGAGTTGACCTTCTGCACGAAGTCTTCGAGGTTCAGATCGAGGTCATCAACGCCACGGCCCAGCTTGGCCGCGTAGTAATAGCGCAGGTATTCCGGCGACAGGTGGTCCAGGTAGGTCCGGGCCTTGATGAAGGTGCCGCGGGACTTGGACATTTTCTGGCCGTTGACGGTCAGGTAGCCGTGCACGTTGATGCCGGTCGGCTTGCGGTAGCCCGCGCCTTCGAGCATGGCTGGCCAGAACAGCGCGTGGAAGTTGACGATGTCCTTGCCGATGAAGTGGTACAGCTCGGCGGTGGAGTCCTTGCCCCAGAACGCGTCGAAGTCCAGCTCCGGCGTGCGGTTGCACAGGTTCTTGAAGCTGGCCATGTAACCGATCGGCGCATCCAGCCACACGTAGAAGTACTTGCCCGGCTCGTCGGGGATTTCAAAACCGAAATACGGCGCATCGCGGGAGATGTCCCACTGTTGCAGGCCGGCGTCCAGCCATTCGGCGATCTTGTTGGCCACGGCATCCTGCAGGGTGCCGCTGCGGGTCCAGGTTTGCAGCATTTGCTGGAAGTCTGGCAGCTTGAAGAAGAAGTGCTGGGAATCCTTGAGCACCGGGGTGGCGCCGGAGATCGCCGACTTCGGATCCTTCAGGTCGGTCGGTGCGTAGGTCGCACCGCATTTTTCGCAGTTGTCGCCGTACTGGTCTTCGGTGCCGCATTTCGGGCAGGTGCCCTTGATGAAGCGGTCGGCCAGGAACATTTTCTTTTCCGGGTCGAAGTACTGGGTGATCGAACGTGTGGCGATGTGCCCGGCGTCACGCAGCTTCAGGTAGATCTGGCTCGACAGCTCACGGTTTTCTTCGGCGTGAGTGGAGTGGAAATTGTCGAAGTCCACCAGGAAGTCGGCAAAGTCGGCGCTGTGCTCAGCCTGGACGTTGGCGATCAGTTGTTCCGGGGTGATGCCTTCCTTTTCCGCGCGCAGCATGATCGCCGAACCGTGGGCGTCGTCGGCGCAGACATAGATGCATTGATTGCCGCGGTGCTTCTGGAAGCGCACCCACATATCGGTCTGGATGTATTCCAGCATATGGCCGAGGTGAATCGAACCATTGGCATAGGGCAGGGCGCTGGTGACGAGGATCTTGCGTGGCTCGGACATGGGGCTCGGCTACTTGATGAAACGGAGGTCGGCCACTATAAAGCGCCGGCGCATATTTTTCACCCTGTGAGCCTGTTTCATTGGATGAGTAACAGGTGAAGGTTCAACATCCCGCCGAACGCTCGGAACAGGTACGATAGCCACTATCTTTTCCAGTCCTGTTTTCGGAGTTGCCCATGAGCGCCGTCAATCGCGCAGCGGTGGAAGCCGTCCTTCGCCAATACACCGACCCTTACCTGAACCTGGACCCGGTCAGCGCCGGGTGCGTGCGCAACATCGAGATCCTGGGCGACCGCGTCAGCGTTCAGCTTGAACTGGGTTACGCCGCCGGTCTGTTCAAGAGTGGCTGGGCGCAGATGCTGGAAATGGCCATTCAGGGGCTGGATGGCGTGGCAATTGCCAAGGTCGAAATCACCAGCGTGATCGCCGCGCACAAGGCTCAGGCGCAGATTCCGGGCTTGGCGAACGTGAAAAACGTGGTGGCCGTGGCGTCCGGCAAGGGCGGCGTGGGCAAATCCACCACCGCGGCCAACCTGGCCCTGGCTCTGGCCCGGGAAGGCGCCAAGGTCGGGATTCTCGATGCGGATATCTACGGCCCGAGCCAGGGCATCATGTTCGGCATCCCCGAGCGCACCCGCCCCGAGGTCAAGGATCAGAAATGGTTCGTTCCGCTCAAGTCCCATGGCGTCGAAGTGATGTCCATGGCTTTCCTCACCGACGACAACACGCCGATGGTCTGGCGCGGGCCGATGGTTTCGGGCGCCCTGTTGCAACTGGTCACCCAGACCGCGTGGGGTGACCTCGATTATCTGGTCATCGACATGCCGCCAGGCACCGGTGACATCCAGTTGACCCTGGCGCAGAAAGTGCCGGTGGCCGGTGCGGTGATCGTGACCACCCCACAGGACCTGGCATTGCTGGACGCACGCAAGGGCGTGGAAATGTTCCGCAAGGTCAACATCCCGGTGCTGGGCGTGGTGGAGAACATGGCCGTGCACATCTGCTCCAACTGTGGGCATGCCGAGCATCTGTTTGGCGAAGGCGGTGGTGTGAAACTGGCCAACCAGTATGGCGTTGAACTGCTGGCTTCGCTGCCGCTGTCGATGGTCATCCGCGAGCAGGCCGATGGCGGCAAGCCAACAGTGATCGCCGAGCCTGATAGCCAGATTGCGATGGTTTACCAGGAACTGGCCCGCCATGTCGGCGCGCGGATCGTGTTGCAGGAAGCGTTGACGCCGGCGATGCCGAACATCAGCGTCAGCGACGACTAATGTTCGCCAGATAAACGCTGACCAAATGTGGGAGCGGGCTTGCTCGCGAAAGCGGTGTGTCATTCAACCAACAAGTTGACTGATCTATCGCCTTCGCGAGCAAGCCCGCTCCCACAGTTGTTTGGGGTTGGGCTTAGATCCGCAACCCGCCATCCATCTCCAGAATCCGACCGGTGTAATAGTCGTTCTCGAAGATGTAAGCCGCCGAATGGGCGATTTCCTCAGGCTTGCCCATGCGCTTGAGCGGGATCCCCGCAGTCATCTTCTCCAGCGCTTCAGGCTTCATGCCCAGGGTCATTTCGGTTTCGATGAAGCCCGGTGCAATGCCGGCGACGCGAATGCCGTAGCGTGCCAGCTCCTTGGCCCAGGTCACGGTCGCCGCAGCAACACCGGCCTTGGCGGCGGAGTAGTTGGTCTGACCGACGTTGCCGGCGCGGGAAATCGACGAGATATTGATGATCGCGCCACTGTTGTTCAGCTCGACCATTTTCGCCGCGACTTCACGGGTGCACAGGAACACGCCGGTCAGGTTGACGTCGATGACGGCCTGCCACTGGGCCAGGCTCATCTTGGTCATTTCGCCATCCTTGACCTTGAGTAACAGGCCGTCGCGCAGGATCCCTGCGTTGTTGATCAAGCCATGGATCGCGCCGAAGTCTTCAGCGACCTGGGCAACCATGTGGGTCACTTGCTCTTCGTTGGCCACGTTGCACAGGTAGGCGCGGGCCTCGACACCTTGGGCCTTGCAGGCCGCGACGGCGTCGTCGAGTTTTTCCTGGTTGAGGTCCACCAGCGCGAGTTTCGCGCCCAGGCCTGCGAAATACTCGGCCATGGAGCGGCCTAAACCCTGGCAACCGCCAGTTATAATGATTACTTTGTCAGTGAGTTGCATTCGCATGCCCCGGTAGCAGGTCTGAGTGGTTTCCCTTAGAGGGCCTCTCGATCTGCGCCTGACCTGGCTTGGCTGCACATGAGAACTGCCCCGATGGCGTGCTGGGACTTTCGCCAGCAGCCCGTCCATTTTTCTGACGGATTCTATTTAAGGAGTCATAAATTGAGCGTTGAAGCGGCTAAGCATGCACGAGAATTGCTTCTCAAGGAATACCGTGGGGTGCTCTCGACGCACTCCAAATCAATGCCCGGTTTTCCGTTCGGTTCCGTGGTTCCGTACTGCCTGGACGAGCAGGGCCGGCCGCTGATCCTGATCAGCCGCATCGCCCAACACACTCATAATCTGCAAAAAGATCCGAAATGCTCGCTCTTTGTCGGCGAACGGGGTGCCGAAGATGTCCAGGCCGTTGGTCGACTGACTTACCTGGCTGAGGCGCAACAGCTCGAAGACGAAGCCGCCATCGACGCTGCCTCCGAGCGTTACTACCGCTACTTCCCGGAGTCGAAGGGTTATCACAAGGCCCACGATTTCGATTTCTGGGTGCTTGAGCCTGTACGCCACCGTTACATCGGCGGTTTTGGCGCGATTCATTGGGTCAACGACCTGACCCTGGCCAACCCGTTCGCCGGCAAGGCCGAAGTGGGCATGGTCGAGCACATGAACGCCGATCACGCCAAGGCCATCGCCCATTACGTCGATCTGGCCGGGCTGCCGAAAAACGTGCCGGCGCAAATGGTCGGCATCGATTGCGAAGGCATGCACCTGCGCATCGGTCAAAGTCTGTACTGGTTACCGTTCCAGGCGCCTTGTAATACGCCGACACAAGTTCGCGAAGCCTTGGTTTCTCTGGCCCATGCCGATCATTGGCCGAAAAATGAAGTGGCCGACGCTTGAATTCACGAAACGGCGACGTCATCTAGGGTGAACTGGCAAGGCATTCTTGCGTTGAGGAACCATTTGATGCGCCCTTTTTTGTTGCTCTTTCTGCTGTTCCCGGTGTTGGAGCTGTTCGTATTCGTCAAGGTGGCAGGGTCCATCGGGTTTTTCCCGGCCCTGCTGCTGATCATTCTCGGCTCGATGTTCGGCGTGTTTGTGCTGCGCATCGCCGGCCTGGCCACGGCCCTGCGTGCCCGTGAAAGCCTGAGCCGCGGCGAACTGCCAGCCCAGACCATGCTCGAAGGCCTGATGCTGGCATTGGCCGGTGGCCTGCTGATTCTTCCGGGCTTCATCAGCGATGTCATCGGCCTGTTCATGCTGCTGCCGTTCAGTCGTCGCCTGCTGGCGGGTAAAATGCGCCAGCGGGCCGAAGAGCAGGCGATGCGTCAGCGAGCGTTCGCCGACGACCTCCAGGCCCGTGGCGGCCCGGCGCCTCGCGAGCCGCTGGGCCGCGAGCCCAACGTGATCGAAGGTGAGTTCGAACACCGCGATACCAAGTAATACGCAAACGAACACGGCACCTTCGGATGCCGTGTTCGTTTGCGGGGCATCGACCCGAAAAAATTTTCATCGCCGCCCTTGTAATAAGCTTATGCGCCCTTATGTAACGGTCACCGCAAGGTTTCTGGCGAACACGCCAGACAGACTTCCGCGGTTCGCTTGACGAACCGCAACCGGCACCGCCGGCCTTTGTTAAACCCGCCGGGACTACACCGGCCGATGAAAACCACAATTAGGAGAGATCGACAATGAAGCTTCGTCCTCTGCATGACCGCGTCGTCATCCGTCGCAGCGAAGAAGAAAAGAAAACCGCTGGCGGTATCGTCCTGCCAGGTTCGGCTGCTGAAAAAGCCAACAGCGGCGAAGTCCTCGCTGTAGGCACCGGCCGCGTACTGGACAGCGGTGAAGTGCGTGCACTGTCCGTGAAAGTGGGCGACAAGGTTGTGTTCGGTCCTTACTCCGGCAGCAACACTGTGAAAGTCGACGGCGAAGACCTGCTGGTAATGAGCGAGAACGAAATCCTCGCTGTTATCGAAGGCTGATACCCCCGTTCATTTTCCCGCTACTACAAAGTATTTAAGGAATATCGATCATGGCTGCTAAAGAAGTTCTGTTTGGCGATTCCGCCCGTAAAAAAATGCTCAAGGGCGTCAACGTCCTGGCTGACGCGGTAAAAGCGACCCTGGGCCCGAAAGGCCGTAACGTGATCATCGAGAAGAGCTTCGGCGCTCCGACCATCACCAAGGACGGCGTCTCCGTAGCCAAAGAAATCGAACTCGAAGACCGCTTCGAAAACATGGGCGCGCAGCTGGTCAAAGACGTTGCCTCCCGTGCCAACGATGACGCTGGTGACGGTACTACCACCGCTACCGTTCTGGCTCAGTCGATCGTCAACGAAGGCCTGAAAGCCGTCGCTGCCGGCATGAACCCGATGGACCTCAAGCGCGGCATCGACAAGGCGACCATCGCCATCGTCAAAGAGCTGAAAAACCTGTCCAAGCCATGCGCTGATACCAAGGCTATCGCTCAGGTCGGCACCATCTCGGCCAACTCCGACAACTCCATCGGCGACATCATTGCCGAAGCCATGGAAAAAGTCGGTAAAGAAGGCGTGATCACCGTTGAAGAAGGCTCGGGCCTGGAAAACGAACTGTCGGTTGTTGAAGGCATGCAGTTCGACCGTGGTTACCTGTCCCCGTACTTCGTCAACAAGCCAGAGACCATGGTCGCTGAGCTGGACGGCCCGCTGATCCTGCTGGTCGACAAGAAGATCTCGAACATCCGCGAAATGCTGCCAGTGCTGGAAGCCGTTGCCAAAGCCGGCCGTCCACTGCTGATCGTGGCCGAAGACGTTGAAGGCGAAGCCCTGGCGACTCTGGTTGTGAACAACATGCGTGGCATCGTTAAAGTCGCAGCCGTCAAGGCTCCAGGCTTCGGCGATCGCCGCAAGGCCATGCTGCAGGACATCGCCGTTCTGACCGGCGGTACCGTTATCTCCGAAGAGATCGGCCTGAGCCTGGAAAGCGCAACCCTGGAAAACCTGGGCAGCGCCAAGCGCGTGACCCTGTCCAAGGAAAACACCATCATCGTTGACGGTGCTGGCGTACACGGCGACATCGAAGCACGCATCACTCAGATCCGTGCTCAGGTTGCCGAAACTTCCTCGGACTACGACCGTGAAAAACTGCAAGAGCGTCTGGCCAAGCTGTCCGGCGGCGTTGCAGTGATCAAGGTTGGCGCTGGTTCCGAAGTTGAAATGAAAGAGAAGAAAGCCCGCGTTGAAGACGCCCTGCACGCTACCCGTGCAGCCGTTGAAGAAGGCGTGGTACCTGGCGGTGGCGTTGCGCTGATCCGTGCTCTGCAAACCCTGAACGATCTGAAAGGCGACAACGCTGATCAGGACGTAGGTATCGCCGTTCTGCGTCGTGCCGTTGAAGCACCGCTGCGTCAGATCGCTGCCAACAGCGGTGACGAACCAAGCGTTGTGGTCAACGAAGTCAAGAGCGGCAAAGGTAACTTCGGTTACAACGCTGCGACTGGCGAATACGGCGACATGATCGAAATGGGTATCCTGGACCCAACCAAGGTCACCCGTTCCGCGCTGCAAGCTGCATCGTCGATCGGCGGTCTGATCCTGACCACCGAAGCCGCTGTTGCTGATGCACCGAAGAAAGAAGGTGCAGCTGGCGGCGGTATGCCAGACATGGGCGGTATGGGCGGCATGGGCGGCATGATGTAAGTCAGCCTTACCCCTGTACGAAAAAACCCCGTCTGCGAAAGCAGGCGGGGTTTTTTATTGCCCGGCATCCGAAGGCCACATCGTTCCCACATTTGAACTGTGGTTCAGGCGCTGACAGGTTCTGCACTTGCCTCGCGATCCGCCCTCAAGACCGGTCGATACAGAACGTAGTAATACGACCCCAAACAAATCAGCCAGCAGAACACCGCCGTCCACACGTTGTGCGAGAAGAAGTGCGCGCCCTGCATCATCCGCCCGATGGAGAACACCGAGCCGAGGGCAAAGGCGAAGACAAACGCTGCGCGCGCCATGCGCGGGCGACGGTCACGCAGTACGAAAAACAGGGCAAACAGGGTGAAGCCGGTGGCCGCATGGCCGCCGGGCCAGCAACGCCCTGGCTTTTCGGTGTGTGGGCGAGGACTCAACAGTTCGCTGTAGGTCTCGTGACCGCCGAATTGTTCAAGGCTCCATGGGCATTGCACCGCGGTCACCGCCTTCATGGGCGTGACAAATGAAGTTGCCAGGCCCAGGGACAGTACCAGGCAACCCAGTTCCCGCTTGAGCGGTTTGAGCCTGGCCATGAAGAACGAAGCGATGAAGCCGAGGATGGCAATCACCGAGAAAGCGATGACCACTTGCTTGGCGCGATCGTGCAGGATGTCCTCGAGGAAGTAACTGTGGCGTCCGATGAATTCTCCGGCGACCGGGTCGTAAAACAGCTTGGCCAGGTCCATGTCCAGACTGGTCAATTCGAGCAATACCAGAATGATTGCAGTTACGGCGGGGACTCCAAGGCACATCCAGAAATTGAGCGGACGAGGGGCAGGGCGGGCAAGGGTCGAAACCATGCTAATTCCTTGATCAGTGAAATGTTCTCAAATGCGCAGCCGCGCAGAGTTTGAACCCGACTCTGTCGCCGGCACGTGAATCGCCAGTGAAAAACTCGTTAAGGCTGTAATCGGTCAATTTCCGCGCTTTTGCGCTTCACTCAGTCCTAGCCCTGAGCGGAACTTCGCCTTAAGCTGCGCGGGCCACGACGGCCGTTACTGTGGACGGAGAGATACCCATGCGAATTCTACTGGTTGAAGACAACCGCGATATCCTGGCCAACCTGGCCGATTACCTGGGGCTCAAAGGCTATACCGTCGATTGCGCTCAGGATGGTCTTTCGGGTCTGCATCTGGCGGCCACCGAGCACTACGATTTGATCGTGCTCGATATCATGTTGCCCGGCATCGATGGCTACACCCTGTGCAAGCGCCTGCGCGAGGATGCTCGCCGCGAAACGCCGGTGATCATGCTCACGGCCCGCGATCAACTGGATGACCGTCTGCAAGGCTTCAAATCCGGCGCCGATGACTATCTGATTAAACCGTTCGCCCTGTCTGAGCTGGCAGCGCGTATCGAAGCGGTCATGCGCAGAACCCAGGGCGGTGGGCGGCGGACCTTGCAGGTCGGTGACCTGAGTTACGACCTCGACACATTGGAAGTCACTCGCGAAGGCCGCTTGCTGAAACTCAACCCGGTCGGCCTGAAGTTGCTGGCCGTGTTGATGCAGAAAAGCCCTCATGTGTTGCGCCGTGAAATTCTTGAAGAAGCACTCTGGGGCGACGACTGCCCGGACAGCGACAGCCTGCGCAGTCATGTCCACCAACTGCGCCAGGTGATCGACAAGCCGTTCGCCAAGCCATTGCTGCAAACCGTGCACGGTGTGGGTTATCGCCTGGCCGAGGGCCGTGATGGAGTTTAAGCAGAGCCTTGCTCAACGCATCATCATTGCCTTTGCGCTGATGAGCGCACTGGTGGCGGGTGCCTTTGCCATGGGCATCGTGGCGACCGTACACCTGGTGGAGGAAAAACTGATTTCGGCCGGTCTGGGCGGCGATTTGCAGCGCCTGTTGCTGATGGACAATGTCACGGACTGGAGCCACCGCCCCGAACCGGACCAATTGTTCTACTTCAGCAATGGGCCAGGCGATTTCAATTTGCCCAAGGATTTGCGGCATCTGGAGCCGGGTTTCCACGAAGTGTTCCGTGAAAATCTGTCGTACCACGCCATGGTCGAAATCGTCGACGGCCGACGTTACGTGCTGTTGCAGGACCAGAGCGATTTTGAAGAGCGCGAGCGGGTGCTGTTTGCCGTGGTGCTGGTGGGTTTCGTACTGAGCCTGGCACTGGCTGTATTTCTCGGCTGGGTGTTGGCACGCAAGGTCATGGCGCCGGTGGTACGGCTGGCCCGCCAGGTACGCCATCGCGATCAACTGCTGGGTTTGGCTCCTCCCTTGGCTCCGGATTATGCCGCCGACGAAGTGGGCGAACTGGCCGTGGCCTTCGACGCCACCCTCGGGCGCTTGCGTCAGGCCCTGACCCGCGAGCGTTTGTTCACCAGCGACGTCAGCCACGAATTGCGTACGCCCCTGATGATCCTGGCCAGTTCTTGTGAGTTGTTGCTGGAAAACCCTGGTCTCGATCAGCGCGGTCGTGCCCAGGTCGAGCGCATTGCCCGGGCATGTGAAGAAATGCGTGAGCTGGTGCAAACCTTCCTGATGCTGGCCCGTGCCCAGCGTGAAGATGCGAGCATGTCGCCACAGCAGACCCTGGGTCAGGTGGCCGATAGCCTGCTCGGTCTGTGGCGCGAGCCCATTGAAAGCAAAGGGTTGAAGCTGATCTTCGAGCCGGGCAAACCTGAGGCCAAGGGCTACAATGCGACGCTCTTGCAGGCGGTGATGGGGAACTTGCTGCGCAACGCCTTGCATTACACCGAACAGGGCTTCATCCGCCTGACCCTGACGGGCACGGGCTTTCTGGTCGAAGACAGTGGCGTGGGCATTCCTGAGGAAAAACGCGAGGCAATGTTCGAACCGTTCGTTCGGGGCAACGAAAAGCGCGGGGAAGGGTTGGGCTTGGGACTTTCACTGGTGCAGCGGATCTGTGAAAACCAGGGCTGGAGCGTCAGCCTGACAACCATGGAGCCCAATGGTTGTCGTTTTCAGGTGGAGTTGTCCCGAACCTGATCTGTTGAGTCAGGCGTCCAGCAAGCCCTATCAATTCTGTAAAAGCTTGTAATACTCCCGGGTTTCCCTAATGAAATTTTCACAAGTGGATCACCTGTCACCGACACCGTGAAAGCTAAGGTAGTTGCTATCAGAAGTTCAGGAGACCTGGTGATGGACGGTCCGATCAAACTCGATTTTTCCGAAAAATACGACGATCAACACGCGCAACGCTATTTGCGCAAACACCAGGAAGGTCTCGGCCGTCGACTGTCCCATTGGCGTGAAGAACAACTGGCGCGCAAGGCGCTGGCCCTGGTTGGCGAGCCCGGCCTGGTCCTCGACTTGCCGTGCGGTGCAGGGCGTTTCTGGCCCTTGCTGGCGGAAAAAACCAACCGCGTGGTCATCGGCGCCGATAACTCGGAGTCCATGCTGAAGGTCGCAATCCAGGCGCAACCCGCCCACGTGGTGAAACGGGTACAACCCTTGCACACTTCTGCATTCGACATCGCCTTGCCGGACAACGCGGTCGACAGCATTTTTTGCATGCGCTTGCTCCACCACATCGGTCAAGCCGAGCATCGCATGGCCATTTTGAGCGAATTCGAGCGAGTTACCCGTGACAGCGTGATCCTTTCGCTGTGGGTCGATGGCAACTTCAAGGCCTGGAAACGCAAGCGTTCGGAGAGAACCCGCGGGCAGGAAGGTTACCAGAACCGGTTTGTGTTACCGGTCGCTACCGTAGAGAAGGAATTTGAGCAGGCGGGTTTCCGAATCCAGGAACAACTGGATTTTTTGCCGCTCTATGCCATGTGGCGAGTTTACGTATTACGCAAGAGGTAACAGGATGGCAGTGCAGTGTGCAGCAGAAACGGAAGTCGTTCCCCAGGACCGCTTCGATTACTTTTGGAATCAGCGCGGTGAATGGGTAGAAGAACCCAACGTCCGTCGCGGCGGGGAAAGCGGCGTTCAACGCCTGATGGGCAGTGATGGTCAACTGCTCTACGTCAAGCGCCAGACCGGGCATATCCATCGTAGCTTGCAGCATCCTTTCGGGCGGCCGACGGTCATGCGCGAGCATGCTGCGCTCACCGGTGTGGCCGCGCTTGGCGTACGGGTTCCGCATATCGTTTTCTGCGGTGCACAGCGTGATCCTGTGCATAAATGGCGTGCTTTGCTGGTCACCAGGTCGCTGGACGGCTTCGAGGAAATCGATCGCTGGTACGCCGGTGGCGGTCGCGAGCGTCATGGTGAAGCCATAAACGACCGGGTGCTCAAGGACCTGGCTGAAAACCTGGCCCGCATGCACAAAGGCCGCTGGCAGCACGGTTGCCTCTACGACAAGCACGTATTCGTTGGTGTGACCGGTGAGGGCGAGACGGCCAAGGTCGAAGTGGCCCTGATCGATCTGGAGAAATGCCGACAGCGTTTGACGGCCCAGCGCGCAGCTGTCCATGACATGAAGCAATTGCGTCGCCACTCGTCGTTCAGCGATGCAGACTGGAAAAAGCTCATCTACTTTTATGAGACGGCGTTTGGCAGCGCTATCAAGGGTTTATAGCGATGAAACTCGAAATTGCACGAGGTTTGTTTTTGGTAGGAGCCTTGGCAGTTGCATCGATCGCGATGGCAACCTGGGAGCAACCACGCCCCCAGGTTCTCAGCTCGATAAACGCAGAAGAACATTGTCCATTGCCGCGGGTTGCCAAGGCATCCGTGGCCACTCGACCCGATAATGACTTGTTGCTGTTCATGTTCGGACTTACTCAGGGATTGAGGCCGCAGAGTTGAACCGATTGAAGCCAAAATGAAAGGCCTCGCTGATGCGAGGCCTTTTTTATTGCCCTGACTGCGGGCTTCAACGCTCCCACAGGTTTTTCTGCATCAGGGTTTATCGGGCTTGGCCAGTAAGGTGTAGACGCAAGGCAACACAAACAGGGTGAACAACGTCCCGATCGACATGCCCGTCGCGATGACCATGCCGATGTCGAACCGGCTGACCGCGCCAGCCCCGCTGGCGATGATCAATGGCACCATGCCGAACACCATCGCCGCGGTGGTCATCAGGACCGGACGCAGCCGGATGGCCGCCGCTTCCTCCACTGCTTCCCGTGCAGTCAGGCCCTTGTCCTTGCGTAGCTGGTTGGCGAACTCGACGATCAGAATGCCGTGCTTGCTGATCAGCCCGATCAAGGTCACCAGCCCGACCTGGGTATAGATGTTCATGCTCGACCAGCCCAGGAACAGCGGAATCAATGCGCCGCAGATAGACAGGGGCACGGTGACCAGGATCACCAGCGGGTCGCGGAAGCTTTCGAACTGGGCCGCCAGCACCAGGAAAATGATCGCCAGCGCCAAGGCAAAGGTGACCCACAGGGCACTGCCTTCCTGTACGTACTGCCTGGATGCGCCGGCGTAGTCGAAGGCAAAACCGGCGGGTGCCTCTTCCCGGGCGATCTGGCGCACGAGGTCGATGGCTTCCCCCATGCTCACCAGCGGCACGCCGGCCAGGATGGCTGAGTTGAGTTGCTGGAACTGGTTCAGCTGTCTCGGTCGAGCACGGTCGGTGATGGTGATCAGGGTCGACAACGCCAGCAATTCGCCCTTGGTGTTTTTCACGTAGTAATTGTTCAGCCAGTCCGGATTGTCACGGAACGGCCGCTCGACCTGGGCAATGACCTTGTAGCTGCGACCTTCAATGGTGAATCGGTTGATCTCGCCTTCACCTAGCAGGGTCGCCAGGGTTCCCCCCAGGTCCTGCATGGAAACCCCCATCTGCGCCGCCTTGGCGCGGTCGATATCCACCACCACTTCTGGCTTGTCGAAGGCCAGGTCAACGTGGACAAACGCAAACTTGCCGGACTCCTTCGCACGTTTTTTTACCCGGTCGACCACTTGCAGCAGCAATTCGTAATCGTTGGCGGAGTTGATGACGAACTGGAACGGCAAGCCTTCGCCGGTGCCCGGCAGTGAAGGCAGGTTGAAACCGAAGATCTGCAGTCCCGGAATCTTTTCCAGTTTGGCCTGCACCTCGGGCAGGATCGCCATTTGCGTGCGGCTGCGATCGTCCCATGGCTTGAGCAGGAAACCGCCGATGCCCGATTGCACGCCGCTGAAACCGTTGATCTGGAATGACGAGTAGTATTCGGGAAACGCCTTGAAAATCGAGACGAACTCGTCGGTGTAGATGTTCAGGTAGTCGAGGTTGGTCGGTTGCGGGGCGTTGGCAATCATGAAAATGATGCCCTGGTCCTCATCCGGTGCCAGTTCCGATTTGGTGAAATTGAGAAGGACCGGAATCAGGCACAACACGATCACGGCGAACACCAGCACCACCGGCCGGGTGTTGAGGGTGCCGTGAAGCAGGCTCTGGTAGCGACGCTTGAGGCGTTCGAAAATCATGTCCAGGCGATGGGCCAGGCCGCTGGGGTTCTCGTCGTGACGCAGCAGAAACGCACACATCATCGGCGACAGGGTCAGGGCGACGATACCGGAAATCACCACCGCGCCGGCCAGGGTCAGGGCGAACTCCTTGAATAGCGCCCCGGTCAGACCGGTTAGGAAACCGATCGGTGCGTACACCGCCGCCAGGGTGATGGTCATCGAAACCACCGGCATGGCGATTTCCCTGGCGCCTTCAATGGCAGCCTCGAGCGGTGTCTTGCCTTCCTCGATGTGACGGTGAATGTTTTCCACCACCACGATGGCGTCATCTACCACCAAACCGATGGCCAATACCATCGCCAGCAGGGTCAGCAGGTTGATCGAGTACCCCATCAACTGCATGAAGAACATGACGCCGATCATTGACAGCGGGATGGTCACCACCGGGATCACAACCGAGCGCAGCGCACCGAGGAACAGGAACACCACCACGATCACGATCAGCACCGCTTCGAACAGGGTCTTCACCACTTCGTCGATCGAGGCCTGGATGAACAGTGTGGCGTCGTAGGCGATTTCACCCTTGAGGTTCGGCGGTAGCTGGGCCTCCAGGTCCGGCATGATCTTGCGCACTTCCTTGATCACTTCCAGCGGGTTGGCGCCGGGCGTCGCCTTGATGCCGATGTACACCGACGGGGTGCCACCGAACGAGCTGATGGAGTCGTAGTTCTCCGCACCCATTTCCACGCGCGCCACATCCCGCAGCAGCACACGGCTGTCGCCATCGACCTTGAGTGGAATCGCCCCGAAGGCTTCGGCGGACTTGAGTTCGGTATTGGCGTTGATGCTGGTGACCACGTATTCGCCCTTCACCTCGCCGGCGGCCGAGAGGAAGTTGTACTGGCGCACCGCGTTGGTAACATCGCTGGCACTGAGGCCGAAGCCCGCCAGCTTCATCGGGTCCAGCCACAGGCGCATGGCAAATACCTGGTTGCCGAGGATCTCGGCTTCGGCCATGCCGGGCAAGGTCGCCAGCTTGGGCTGGATCACCCGTGACAGGTAATCGGTAATCTGCGGGTTGCTCAACTCCTTGCTGAAGTAGCTGATGTACATCAGCACAGACGCATCGGCAGACTCTTTGCTCAGCACCGGGTCTTCAGCGTCCTGGGGCAGCTGGTTCTTGACCTCGTTGGCCTTGGCCAGCAGTTCGGTAAACAGACGGTCGCTGTTGGCGCCGACGCGCGCGTAGATCGAGATCACCGAGAAGTTCTGGCGACTGACCGAGGTCATGTAGTCGATGCCCTCGGCGCTGGCCAGGCTTTGCTGCATAGGTTGGGTGATGTAGCCCTGGATGGTCTCGGCGTTGGCCCCGGGGTAGGCGGTGGTCACCGTGATCAGGGCGTTTTCCATTTGCGGGTACTGGCGCAGCGGCAGCTTGCTCCAGGCCTGGAAGCCCAGCAGCACGATCAACAGGCTGACCACGGTAGCGAGAACCGGACGGCGGATGAACGGGTCGGTAAAAGCCATGGAGATTCCTTGATCAGTTCGCGCGTGGCGGGCTCTTCTGGCCAGCCAGGGTCTTGTCGTCGCTGATGGCGATGCGTGAACCGTTATCCAGTTTGAGCTGGCCGGCAGTTACCACTTTCTCGCCGCTCTGCACGCCTTTGGTGATCATCACTTGCCCGTCGCGGCGTTCACCGGTCTCGACAAAACGCCGTTCGGCGATCAGCACAGGTTGACCCTTGTCGTCCTTTACCTGGCTGCCATCCTCGGCCTTCTTGGGTACGGCCACATACACCGAGTTGCCGTAGAGCGTGTAGGCAATCGCGCTTTCCGGCACCACGATGCGTGGCTGCGGATCGGGCAGGAGCACCTGGAGGCTGGCGAACATGCCTGGAATCAACTTGCCATCGGGGTTCGCCAGGGTGGCGCGGACCTGCACGTTACGGGTGCTGTTCTCGACTTTAGGGTTGATTGCACTGATGGTGCCGGGGTACTCCAGGGTCGGATACGCCGCGACGATGACCTGCACAGGCTGACCGAGCGCAATCTTCGGCACCGACTGCTCGGGCACGAAGAAGTCGACATACAGGCTACTGAGGTCTTGCAGGGTGGCGATCATGGTGCCGCTGGCCACATAGTCGCCGACGTCCACCTGACGAATTCCGATGGTGCCGCTGAACGGCGCGATGATGCGTTTTTTCTCGAGCGCCGCCTTGAGCTGATTGACCGTGGCCCTGCTTTTTTTCAGGACCGCCGAGAGTCGGTCGAACTCGCCTTTGGAAATCGCCTGGCTGCCGACCAGTTGGCTGCCACGGTTGTAGTCCAACTGAGCCAGCCCGAGGTCGGCCAGGGCGGTTTCGAGCAAGGCGCTTTCCACGGCGCTGTCGAGCCGGACGATGGGCTGGCCGGCCTTGACCTTCTGCCCTGATTCGAACTGGACATCGATGACGGTGCCATCGGTCTCCAGGCTCAGGTCTACGCCCTGCAATGCCTTGAGCGTGCCAACGGTAGGCAGGCGGGCTTGCCATGGGCGCTCGGTGGCGGTGGCCACGGCAACGCTGACGGCCGGTCTGGGCGCAGAGAAGCCTTGAACCATCGTGTAGATCGAGAAGGCTTTATATGCAGCCAGGACCAGCACAATCAGTAGAACAACACCCAACATGATCAGCATGCGGCGACGCAGCATATTCCAGTTCCTTGGACAAAATCAGGCGAGACAGCGGGGCACATTACCGGGAGTGTAGAGGGTAATCCAACTGCCGTTTTTACAGGTTGTGAGGTATTAGAGGGGGGAAAGCCTGAAAAGATTCGCCGCCTCGGGTCCCGCCTGCGGGATGTAGGTCATCCCGATGCAGGCGCGGCCCAAGGCGGCGATTTTTCAATGATTCAGGCCATCAGATGCAGATGGTTGTCCCAGAGCCCTGCGGGTAGCTCCAGCGGTTTTGCAACAAGGTTTGTCTGGCGACAGTCATAGTAACGGCAGCGTCCCTGACCCGAGGTCACGACAAAACCATCAGCCACGGCGCCGACGCCAGCGCAATCGGGCAGTGGCGCGTCCAGGCGTACTTCACCGCTGTCCAGGTCCCAGATGAAAAAACGGTTGCCCCGCGGTGCGGTCAAGGCCACCAGGCGCAAGTCGCTGTGTACCGCGACGCTGGCGGTGTAGTGCCCCATGGCCTGCAACTGGTGCTCGGGCACCGGGAATGCGACGAAGGGCTGACCGGGCCGCTTGATTGCCAGCAACTCCGACGACTCGTGGGCCGAGCCCATGAACTGCTGGCTGGCGACGATGGTGCCGTCGCTGGCGATGGCCAGATGGCGCACGCTATTCATCTGTTGGGCGAGGGTTTCCTTGCTCAGTAGGGTGCCGTCGCGGTGCATCAGGGCCAGGCTCGGTTCCATGGCGTTGAGGTTCATCTCCACCCGGCTTTCGGCCTCGGTGCGAATCCCGCCGTTGGCCACCACCAGGGTTTCGCCATCGGGCATCCACGACACCTGATGCGGACCGAGGCCGTGGGTAGAAATCTCACCACTGTGCACCAGCCGTTCGCCTTCGAACTTATACACGCCGAGCAGGCCGCGACCCGGATCGGAGGTGTCGTTTTCGGTGGCATACAGCCAGTCGCCGCTGTGGTGAATGACCGCGTGACCGTAGAAGTGCCGGTTCGGCTGTGACACCACGGTTTGCAGGAGCGCGCCGTCGCGCAGGTCGATCAGGTAGCTCTCGGTGCCCGGACGGCGAGCGACGAACAGCGCAATCGGTTGTGTCGGGTGGTTGATGATGTCGTGGCAACGCTGGTCGACCCGGGTGGCGAACACTTGGGTGCCATCGAGCCGGTAACCGACAGCGTAATGCCGGCCGTCGGTATCGTCCCGTGCCGAAAGCAACAACGGACTCCTGTCCTTTTGCTTGAACAGCTTCCAGCCGCCCAGCGTCACTGCACCCAGCAGCAAACTACCTAATGTCAGAACCTGGCGTCGCAGCATGGAACCTTCCCTCATCAGTCACCGTCGTTGGCGTTGAAGCCCAACTGGATGCCCAGTGCCTTGGCCAGATCGGCCTCGTGCAGGCGATGGACGACGTTGAGGCTGTCATACAGCTCGTTGAGTTGCTGGCGGCCGGCCTCGTCATTGAGCATGTCGGTCAGCGAGCGCTGGTTGCCGGCGAACAGTTTCAGCGAGGCGGCATAGGCTGCATCGATCTTGTCGGCCAACGGCTTCTGCTCGCTCGGCAACAGGCCGCGCAGGCCTTTGTTATCCACACCCTCCCAGACGGTCCTGGCGGCCGCGAGGCTGGCTTCGAGGCTGGTCAGGGACGCCTGGCTGCGCCATGCATCGGCCTGGAACGGTTGCGGCACGCCCTTGCTCTGGCGGCCCATTGGCGTGCCGAGTTTTTTCTTCAGGGTGTCGATGGCGGTGACTTGCACGCGCAGCAGATCGGCGATCGCTTCATGGGAGTCTGCGTAGCGCTGGTTCGGGAACTTGCTCATTTGCGCGAGCATGCCGTCGGTGTTGTTCCAGGTTTGCAGAATTTCTTCGGCCAATTGCTTCTGGCGTTCGCCGATGGCGATCAGCAGCGGGCAGTACTTGCTCTTCTGCTCAGCGTTGGTCACGTCGGGCTTGCTGTCGAACAGGATGTATTCGTAGGCCGAGAGCCCCTGTACCACGACGCTGGACTTGGCCAAGGCGGCGGCATCGATTTGCGGTTGGGCGGTGACCAGTTGCTCGACCTGACGGCCAACCAGGTTTTTCTTGTCCGGCCAGAACTGCACTTGCCACGAACGGTTGCCTTCGGCCAAAGGCCCGATCAGCAGTGGTTGCAGCTCGGCCCAGGCTTTTTGCGCATGCAGGAAGTCGGCACGGGCGGTTTCCAGGGTTTCCTTTCCTTCGCAGTAGGCGAGGGCGCTGACCGCCAATTGACGGTCGGCCTCAACCCAGCGGGTGTAGGTCGGCAGGATCACCGACTTGGCAATGGCCGCCGACGTGACCGCTTGCGGGTCCTGGGGCGAGCAGGCGCCCAGAGCGAGGGCGGCAAGGCTGGTGAACAACAGTTTGGGACGGAACATGTCGGGCTCCCGCGAGTGGAATGCGTGTTAAAGGGAATTCAGGAACGCCAGCAACGCAGCGCGTTGCTCGGCATTGAAAGACAAAACCTGTTGTTGCGCCGCAGTCGCCTCGCCGCCATGCCAGAGCACTGCTTCGAGCAGGTTGCGGGCGCGGCCGTCGTGCAGGAACTGGGTGTGGCCGCTGACCGCCTGTGTCAGGCCGATGCCCCATAACGGCGGGGTGCGCCATTCGCGGCCGCTGGCCTGGAATTCGCTACGGTTGTCGGCCAGGCCGTCGCCCATGTCATGCAGCAGCAGATCGCTGTACGGGCGAATCACTTGATTGGCCAGTTCAGGTTCGGCGGCGTTGGCGACGGTGGTGTATTTCGGTGTGTGACAGGACTGGCAACCGGCCTGATAAAACAGGGTCTTGCCGGCCAGCACTTCAGGGGCGTTGACGTCACGGCGGGCCGGTACAGCAAGGTTGCGGCTGTAGAACAGCACCAGGCGCAAGATGTTGTCGCTGACTTCCGGCTCGCCATCGGGGCCGTTGCCACTAGGTGCCTGTTTGCAGGCCGTTTGCGCGTCCGTGCAGTCATCAAGGGGTCTAAGGCTGGTTGTGAGCCCCATATCTCCCGAAAATGCGTGGACATTCTGTTGATTGAGGTTCGGTTGTCCGGCTTTCCAGCCAAATCGTCCCAGAACGGTCTTTTGCAACGCGTCATCCCAGACCCGGTTCGGTCGCCCGCTGATGCCTTTGTTCGCCTTGGCCTGTGCCTCGGCGTTGGCCAGGATCGCCTCCTCGGGGATCGCTTCGAGCAGACCCAGGCCAATCATCGGTGGCGCCACGCGGGCCGAGAAACGGGTGTCGGGGTGCATCGGGCCGTAGCCCAGTTGGGTGATGTTCAGGCTCGGTTTGCGTAACTCGACTTCGGTGCCGTCCTTGAAGCGAACCGGCACGGCGGTGTAATCGACCCGCACTTTGCCTTCGGGGGCCACGCCAGGTACGGACATGTCCTGGAACTGGCCGCCGTAGGCGGGCTCCGGCACCACGCCGAGCTGTTCGATGACCTTGGCATACGCCGGGGCATCGGGAATCGACAGGCGTACCAACATCGACACCGCGTTCACATCGTCGGGCGTCGGCGGATGGCCGCGGCCGTCCTTGATGTGGCAGCCCTGGCAGGCATTGGTGTTGAACAGTGGACCGAGACCATCGCGAGCGGTCGTCGTCGACGGGGCGATCACCCAAGGGCTGCGGAAGAAGCTGTTGCCGACACTGAAATCCACACGCCGTGATGGCGGCAGGTTTGCCGAGGGCATGGAAAACGCGTTCTGATCGGTCTTGCGCACCGTCGCACTGCCGCCGGAGCGGGCTTCACCGGGTTCGGCCTGGGTGAATTTCGGGGCGTCATCGCAGGCACTCAGGCCCAGGGCCAGAAACAGTGCGGACAAGCGAAGAGGCAGCGGGGGCATCAGACATCCTGCAAGACGAGCAAAACAAGGGCGCAAAGTCTAACAGGGGATGGGAATTTGAATAAGAGGAATTATCGTTTGCTTGATGTGAGGCAAGAGTCTATCTGCAAACCACGAGCCCCTATGTAGGAGCGAGCTTGCTCGCGATGGACGTGAACGATAACGCGTGCTGTCTGGAAAAATGCGTTGCCTTCAAGTTCATCGCGAGCAAGCTCGCTCCTACAGGGGGAGGCTCATTCAGCCAGCGTTGATCAGAATTCGTGATCAGCGTTGTCCGGGTTCAGGTCGGCGATACCCAGTTTGCCAGCGGCGGCTTCGATCGAACCGGTCTGCTTGACCAGGGACGCGATGGCGTCACGGACGATCTGGTTGCCTGCGGTGTTGCCGGCAGCGATCAACTGGTCGTAGTGCTCGCCCTTGTTGGCGTGGTCGACCATGACCTGAAGCTTGGCTTCAGTGGCGGCCAGGTCGTCTTTGAGCGCGGTGTCGGCAGCCGGGTCGGCTTTGGCCACCAGGGACGACAGGCTGGCGCCAGTCATTTTGGTGCCATCGACGCGAGTGTATTCACCCAGGTACACGTTACGAATGCCCTTGGCGTCGTAGAAGTGCGAGTTGTGGGTGTTGTCGCTGAAGCAATCCTGTTCGTCTTCCGGGGAGTTGGCTTCCAGGGAAACCTTCATGCGCTCGCCCGCCAGTTCGCCCAGGGACAGGCTGCCCATGCCGAACAGCATTTTGCGCAGGCCGGTTTCAGCCGGTTCTGCTTCGAGGGTGGCGCGGTAGTTGTCGGCTACGTTCGGCTTCCAGTTACCGACCATTTCTTCCAGGTCGCTGACCAGCAACTGAGTCACGGACTTCAGGTAGGCACGACGACGATCATTGTGACCGCCGGTAGCGCCTTTGCCTTCCAGGTAGTCCGAGGCCGGACGATTGCCGGCGCCAGGGCCGGTACCGTTCAGGTCCTGGCCCCAGAGCAGGAATTCGATGGCGTGGTAGCCGGTGGCGACGTTGGCCTCGGAACCGCCCAGCTCGTTCAGGCTGGCGAGCTTTTCCGGGGTGATGTCTTTGACATCGACCTTGTCTTCGCCGATCTGCACTTCGGTGTTGGCGATGATGTTGGCGGTGGCACCCGGGTTGCCCAGGGCGTGTTCGTAGGACTTGTCGACATAGTCGATCAGGCCTTCGTCCAGCGGCCAGGAGTTCAACTGACCTTCCCAGTCGTCAACGATGGTGTTGCCGAAGCGGAACACTTCGCTCTGCAGGTAAGGCACGCGAGCGGCAACCCAGGCAGCCTTGGCGGCTTTGAGGGTGTCGGCGTTCGGCTTGGCGAGGAAGGCGTCTACGGCGGTTTGCAGGGTCTTCGCGGTGGATTCGGCATCGCTGTAAACAGCGAAAACGATGTCGGCGTAATGGGCGACAACGGCTTTGGCGGCGGCTTCGTCGACTTTACCGGCAGCGGCAGGCGCAGTGGCTGGAGCAACCGGGGCAGCTGCAGTGCTGGCAGTTGGCGCGGCAGCTTTTTCTTGGTCTTTACCTTCGCCGCAACCAGCGAGGGAAATAGCGATGGCCAACAGACTGGCGGTAGCCAGAGGCATACGAATCATGGCGAACATCCTGCTTCGATAGGGGTGGAGTCGTGCTATGCACACGCAAAACTGCGACATAATGCAAATCTTTCGCATTATGTGTAAAGGGTTGTACCTGTAAATATTTCTTATTCACAGAGCGCAGTTTGCAACCCTGTAGGAGCGAGCTTGCTCGCGATGAACCTGAGAACAGCGCGCTCATCCAGAATGAACGCGTTATCGTTCACGACCATCGCGAGCAGGCTCGCTCCTACAGGGGTTAGAAAATAGCCGCATTGCTGCGTTGGGCCTGCTTGAGGTAAACGCCCAGTTCCCGTGCCGGCAACGGTTTGCTGTAGTGATAGCCCTGACCTTCGTGGCAGCCTTCGGAAATGATGTAGGCCTCTTGCTCGGCGGTTTCCACGCCCTCGGCAATCACCTGCATGCCCAGGCTTTTGCCCAGCTGGATGATGGCGCGAACGATGGTCGCATCGTCGTCGTCATCGAGCAGGTCCTGGACGAAGCTCTTGTCGATCTTGATCTTGTCCAGAGGCAGGCTCTTGAGATAGCTCAAGGACGAATAGCCGGTTCCGAAATCGTCGATGGCGATCAGCGCGCCGGAGCGGCGCAGGCTGAGCAAGTGCTGGGCCGCGGTGCTGATGTCTTCCATCAGGCCGGTTTCGGTGACTTCCAGCTCCAGGCTGCGCGGTGGCAGGCGGTACATCTGCAGCAGGTTGTTGACCACCCGTGGCAGTTCGGCGTGGTGCAGTTGAACTGTAGACAGGTTCACCGCCATGCGCAGGTCGCTGAAGCCCTGGTCATGCCACTCGCGTAGTTGTTTGCAGGCCTGGTCCAGCACCCATTCGCCGATGGCGATGATGGTACCGTTCTGTTCGGCCAGCGGGATGAACAGGTCCGGCGGCACCATACCGTGCTCGGGGTGTTGCCAGCGAATCAGGGCTTCGACGCCCACCACGCGGTTGTCGCGGTAGCTGATCTGCGGTTGATAGACGAGGTAGAACTGATTGCGGATCAACGCATCGCGCAGGTCTTTTTCCAGCTCACGGCGGCGACGCATTTCGGTATCGACGCTGGCGATATAGAACTGATAGCGGTTGCGCGAACGGGTCTTGGCCAGCGTCATGGTCTGCTCGGCCTTTTGCAGCAACTTCTCGGTGCTGTTGCCGTCCTCGGGGAACAGGGTGATGCCGATAGTGGCGCGCAGGCGGATCTCCTGATGATCGAGGGCGAACGCCGCTTCCAGGTCATCGAGAATGCTTTGCGCCAGCTCGGCGGCTTCGTAGGGTTGCTCGATATCGGCCTGGACCAGGGCGAACTGGTCGCCGCCGAGGCGGGCGAGGGCGCCCAGGCGACCGCTATGACCGCGCAGGCGATCGGCCAGGGCCAGCAACAATTGGTCGCCGGTCTGGTAGCTGAACTGCTCGTTGATGCCCTTGAAGTCATCGAGGCCGACACACAACACCGCGACCCGGCGCTGCAATTTGCCGGCGTCGATGAGGATCTTGTCCAGTTGCTGCTGCAATTGCTGGCGGTTCGGCAGCCCCGTCAGGAAATCGTACTGGGACATGCGCACCAGGCTGTTTTCCGCTTCGTGGCGCAGATGGGTATTGCGTTCGATGGATTCGAGCAACTGGTTGGCGGTGTTGATCCAGATGCCCAGTTCGTTGTTCTCGTGGCCCTTGAGCAGCGGAATCTTGTGTTCGCTGGGACGATCCGGATTGATTTCCGTGAGGTGCTCGATGATCCGCGACAGCGGCTTGGTCAGCAGCCAGTGGTAGACCAGGTACAACACCAGTCCCATGGCAAGTGCGCGCAGGACGCCGGAAATGAAGATGATCACCGAGCTGACAATGAACCCTTGGCCGTAGGTGGCGGTATCGAGGGTGATGCTCAGGTCGCCGTAATACTCACTGTAGGGCCCGCGACCGACCAGTTGGGTGGTGAAGGTGCGTTCCTTGCCAAGAATCAGGTCGGTCAGCCAGCGGCTGTGGGAGTGCTGTAACTCGCGGGTTTTTTGCGCGAGCATGGCTTCGTTGGGGTGGCCGATGGAGGCCTTGCGCACGGCGGCGTCCTGAAACAGACCTTCGATCACTTGCATGCCCATTTCCCGGTCCAGGCTATAGACGGCCTGGGTCGAGGGGTCGCGAAACATGTCGAGGATGCGTTCGGCATCGCTGGCGACGGCCTGGCGTGTTTTATAGGCATCGAACACAATTTGCGCGCAGCTCAAGACCACGCCGACGATCAATGCCGACAGGAGTACGACCCGGAGCAACTTCACCGACAAGCTGTTCTTGAGTTCCAGCTTCAAAGGGTTATTCCTTGTTCCGTGCGGGTAGCATCAAGTTGCCATGAGTATTGGCAATCCCGTGATGGCAGTCAAAGGGACAATCATCCTTGAGGGATTTTGCCTGCTGCTTGGCCGATTTGCAGTTGACCTGGCGAGTTAGCCTATTAGTACTGTGTCGGTTGTCGAGTCCTTCAACTTGAGGGGCGGGATGGAGATATTTTCCTTTTGTTTGATGTTAGTCGGCGTGGGCGGGGGAGCAAGGGACTGGAGGCTGGTTTCATCTTGGGATATTGGCTTCGTGCGGGTTTTTTTGGGGGGGGCATATCCATTGCTGCGGTAACGGCGGCTGGCGGTTTCGCCCTTACGGCGAGTTCCTTTTGTCAAACGACACAAAAGGAACCAAAAAGTCTCGCCCCGAACGTACGGCCCCTCGCCAAGGCTCGGGGTTCCTTCGCTCCGGCATTCATCCGGGGGCATCGCCCTCCGGTTGGCTTCGCTGGCACCTACATGCGATGTGTTCGACTGCGTCGAACGGCGCTGCGCGCCCATCCCCGGATGAACACCTCCACTCAGCCTGCCGAGGGGGCGGGTGGATCAAGATCAAGAGCTGCAGGCGAGCTAACGCTCGGCCTGTTGAGTGGTGAAGAGCCTGGGTGTACGCCGATCTGCCTTTGCTCGGCTACTCTGTGGGAGCGAGCTTGCTCGCGAAGACGGCGGGACAGTCGACATTGCATTTTCAGCCACACCCCAACATATCGTTTCTACACGCCCGCGTGGGAGTGCTGCCAGGGACGGTCCGCGTTACGTTTTGGGCGTTAGCGCGGTGTAGGAAAGCGCCAGAAGTTTCCCACGCAGTTTTCAGGTTGTCCGTCGGAAGCGGGCTGAATAACCTTTGGCGATCGCTGAAATGCTTCAGCGATCGGGCGTGAGAACCCGCAAGAGAGTGTTAATCCAGCGCCAGTACCACCATAATTGCCGCCAGCTTATCCGCTGCCAGCAATGCTTTATGGCGGCTGTGTGCGGGCAGACCTCGGTCTGGCCGGATTGCTCTCTTGCCGGTTTCTCACTCCGCACATAGCTGCCACCTCTTCGCTCGCGTGAGAAACGGCGAGAGATGGCTCCAATAGATAAGGAGCATATTTTGGATAAGTTAATCCCTGATCCCCCCTACAACACCACCAAACCCTACAGCCCTCGCACCATGTTCATGATCGTCCCCGACATGGACACTGAAAGCCTGCTTGCCCACGCCTGTGAATCACTGGCTTCAGCCAATGTCATGGCGAGTGATTTCGCTACCTGCCTGGCTGGCCCCCAGCGCAACACGGCGCTGGCCATTTCGCAGATTGTCATGTTGGCGGAGCTGGCGGTGAATCGCGCGCTGGATAACCTTGATCCGCAGTAGTTGGCAGGCTAACCGCGTTATCGTTCTTCGCGAGCAAGCCCGCTCCCACTGGCTCGGTAGTGACCTGTGGGAGCGGCGGTGCGGCGATCCGACTTGCTCGCGAAGGCGGCGGGACAATCACCACCGTCCCTTTGCTCATATTCCTTCCATAAAAAAACCCGGCACAAAGCCGGGTTTTTGTCTGGCATCGAGCTTAAGCGGTGAAGGTTTTGCCTTCGAACTGCTCAGCCACGAATTTCCAGTTGACCAGGTTCCAGAACGCTTCGACGTACTTCGGACGCAGGTTGCGGTAGTCGATGTAGTAAGCGTGTTCCCAGACGTCGCAGGTCAGCAGCGGGGTGTCGCCGTTGGTCAGCGGGTTGCCAGCGCCGATGGTGCTGGCCAGGGCCAGGGAACCGTCAGCCTTCTTCACCAGCCAGCCCCAACCGGAACCGAAGGTGCCGATGGAAGTCTTGCTGAACTCTTCCTTGAACTTGTCGAACGAACCGAAGGCCGCGTTGATGGCTTCAGCCAGTGCGCCGGTTGGTTGGCCGCCAGCGTTTGGCGCCAGGCAGTTCCAGTAGAAAGTGTGGTTCCAGACCTGAGCGGCGTTGTTGAAGATGCCGCCCGAGGAAGTCTTGACGATTTCTTCCAGGGTCTTGCCTTCGAACTCGGTGCCTGGCACCAGGTTGTTCAGGTTCACGACGTAGGTGTTGTGGTGCTTGTCGTGGTGAAACTCCAGGGTTTCCTTGGAGATGTGCGGCTGCAGGGCATCGTGTGCGTAAGGCAGCGGCGGCAATTCGAAAGCCATGATGATTCTCCTAGTCAGGTCAGTTGCGGTGAGCGCAAGGCCGATCACGGGCGGCCAGACAAGCGCCGGGGAGTTTGTACTCTTTGCGGCGCAGGGAGTCGGATCATAGCACCGGGGGGGCGGCATAACCACGCAACAACTGTGTGGAATAGAGGTTCCGCCAATCAGATGGCCGCGATCAACTGGAACGCTACGGCAAACATCATCACCGCCACCAACAGATCGAGAATTCGCCAGGTGCCGGGCCGGGCGAGCCACGGCGCCAGCCATGCCGCACCGAGGGCCAGGGTGAAGAACCACAGCAGCGAGGCACTGGCCGCGCCGACGACATAAGCGCCGGGCTCGGTTTGTTGGGCGCCCAGGGAGCCGATCAGCAAAACGGTGTCCAGATAGACGTGCGGGTTGAGCAAGGTCACCGCCAGCGCGCTGAGCATCACCGCCCGCAGCGAGCGTACGGTCTGGCCTTCGCCCTGCTCAAGGCTCTGCTTTGAAAAGGCCCGGCGCAGTGCCTGGCTGCCGTACCACAACAGGAACGCTGCGCCGCCCCAGCGGGCGATGGCCAACAGCGTCGGGTTTTGCGCCAGCACCGTCGCCAGGCCGAACACTCCGGCGGCCACCAATAGGGCGTCGCAGGTCACGCAGAGTGCCGCCACCGGCAGGTGATGTTCACGCCGCAGGCTTTGCGCCAGGACAAACGCATTCTGGGTGCCGATCGCCATGATCAGGCCGAAGGCCACGAGCAGCCCGTTCACATAACTTTGCCACATGATTTCTTACTCCGCGTTGGCTGCCAGGTCCCGCAGTACTTGCAGGGCACGGTCAGCGTCGGCCTGGCCGACAAACAAATGGTCGTGGTAGTAGCCGGCAATCACGTTGCAGCTGATTCCGGCGTTGCCCAGTGCCGTGGCGAACGCGGCGGTCAGGCCGACCGCTTCGAGGGCCGAATGTACGTTCAAGGTGATCCAGGCGGCGATGTAGTCGAAGCTGAATCCGGCTTTTTCGGCGTGGGAACGTTCGAGAATCACGGTCAGGCCTTCCTGCTCGCGGAAGCTGCCGACAATCTCCAGATCCGTAGGCAATTTACCGTCGCGCAGAGTGCAGAAGACGTATTCGCCAGCGTTGAGTTGCGGGCTCATGCTGCGCAGCAGCGTTGCCAATGAAGTTTCGCCAGCCATGTGGGTGATCCTTGTACAAGAGTTCTTGCTGGTCATTGTCCTTGTGAAGGTTGTATAAGAAAAACAAATCTTGCTGATCGCTCATTAGGAAAACTGATGTTCGACTATAAATTGCTTTCTGCCTTGGCCGCCGTGGTCGAACAGGCCGGTTTTGAACGGGCGGCTCAGGTACTGGGCTTGTCGCAATCGGCGATCTCCCAGCGCATCAAGCTACTGGAAGCACGGGTTGGCCAACCGGTGCTGGTGCGGGCCACGCCGCCAACGCCGACGGAAATCGGTCGACGGCTGCTCAACCACGTACAGCAGGTGCGATTGCTTGAACGGGACTTGCAAAGCCTGGTGCCGGCGCTGGATGAAGAGGGCCTGCCGGAACGCCTGCGGATCGCCCTGAACGCCGACAGCCTGGCCACTTGGTGGGCGCAGGCCGTGGGGGCGTTTTGCGCCGAACAGCATCTGCTGATGGATCTGGTGGTCGAAGACCAGACCGTCGGCCTCAAGCGCATGCGCGCCGGTGAAGTGGCTGCTTGTGTCTGCGCCAGCGAGCGGCCGGTGGCGGGGGCGCGCAGTGTGTTGCTGGGGGCCATGCGTTACCGTGCGCTGGCCAGCCCCGCCTTTATTGCCCGGCATTTTCCGCAGGGCGTACGCGCCGATCAGTTGGCCCGAACCCCGGCGCTGGTATTTGGCCCGGACGATTTCCTGCAGCATCGCTACCTTGCGTCCCTCGGCGTCGAGGGTGGATTCGAACACCATTTGTGCCCGTCCTCCGAAGGTTTTATCCGCTTGGCGGAAGCAGGTCTGGGCTGGGGGCTGGTTCCGGAACTGCAGGTACGCGAGCAACTTGAAAGGGGCGTATTGCAGGAGTTGCTGCCAGATAAGCCAATCGATGTGCCGCTGTACTGGCATCATTGGCGTAATGGTGGCCAGTTGCTGGGACTGCTCACTGATCAATTGGTACGCGCCTCGAAGCAATGGCTGGTGCCCTTGGACTGACGCGCAGCGTCAAGACCTCACGTAATACGCAAAACGAAATATTCGGAGCAATTCATGAAGATTCTGGTTACCGGCGCAAGCGGCTTCATCGGCGGGCGCTTTGCGCGTTTTGCCCTGGAGCAGGGCCTGGACGTGCGGGTCAACGGTCGCCGGGCCGAGAGCGTGGAGCATCTGGTACGCCGGGGAGCCGAGTTCATCCAGGGTGACTTGAGCGACCCGGAACTGGCGCGCGAGCTGTGCTCGGACGTCGAGGCCGTGGTGCATTGCGCCGGTGCTGTTGGATTATGGGGACGTTATCAGGACTTTCATCAGGGCAACGTCCAGGTCACCGAGAATGTGGTCGAAGCCTGCTTGAAGCAACGGGTTCGGCGGCTGGTGCATTTGTCGTCGCCGTCGATCTACTTCGATGGTCGCGATCATCTGGGCCTGACCGAAGAACAGGTGCCCAAGCGCTTCAAACACCCTTACGCCGCCACCAAGTACCTGGCCGAGCAAAAGGTCTTTGGTGCCCAGGAGTTCGGTCTCGAAACCCTGGCCTTGCGACCGCGTTTCGTTACCGGGGCCGGCGACATGAGCATCTTCCCGCGCCTGTTGAACATGCAGCGCAAGGGGCGCCTGGCGATCATCGGCAACGGTTTGAACAAAGTTGATTTCACCAGCGTGCAAAACCTCAACGAGGCGTTACTCAGCAGTTTGCTGGCCAGCGGTTCTGCGTTGGGCAAGGCTTACAACATCAGCAACGGCACGCCGATTCCCCTGTGGGACGTGGTCAATTACGTCATGCGTAACATGGAAGTCCCACAGGTCACCCGCTACCGTTCCTACGGCCTGGCCTACAGTGTGGCAGCGCTCAACGAGGATGTGTGCAAGTTGTGGCCGGGGCGTCCCGAACCGACGCTGTCGCGTTTGGGCATGCAGGTCATGAATAAAAATTTCACCTTGGACATCAGCCGCGCGCGGCATTATCTGGATTACGACCCCAAGGTCAGCCTCTGGACGGCGCTCGATGAATTCTGTGGCTGGTGGAAGGCCCAGGCTGTTCGCTGACGCTCGAACAACGACCCCCGACTGAACCGGATTCGGGCTTGGGGGTCAATGGTTGCGGCTGTGGGGTTTATACTGCGCGGCATAAAGCCATTATGTGATTCACTAAGGTTGATTCAATGTCCATGCGAAACGATGCCAACGACGACTTCGATGATGTACCGAGCCTGCGTGCAGACGTTCTCGATGACGACTTTGCGCCCACCGCCCGCACGGTCGTGCATTCGCGCACGACGCCGGTGGTGAAGGTCAAGGCCGCGAGTACCGGTGCCTTGTGGGCGTTGGTCGGGGCGTTGTTCTTTGCGTTCGCGG
The DNA here is from genome assembly GCF_058791055.1 of Pseudomonas sp. EU05-FHT14B02. Lineage (NCBI taxonomy): Bacteria > Pseudomonadati > Pseudomonadota > Gammaproteobacteria > Pseudomonadales > Pseudomonadaceae > Pseudomonas > Pseudomonas sp. EU05-FHT14B02. The sequence goes on from NZ_JBYTDD010000003.1 coordinate 41,793, forward strand.
GTCTGGCCTGGTGGAGCTTTCAGCAGATCTCCCTGATGGAGCAGCAACTGGTGGCGACCCAGGAAAGCTTCGCGCGAATCAGTGAGGAAGCGGCAGGGCGCCTGCAGGATATTTCCGGAAGGGTTGTTGCCAGCCAGACCAGTGTCAACACCGACAGCGAGGCCTTGAAGCTGCAAATCCGCCAGCTGGAAAGCAAGCTCCAGGACCAGAACGCCCAGCAGCAAGGTGTTGCCGGCCAGGCCTCGGACCTGGACAAACGACTGGCACAAATGACCGCGCAAACCACCGAACTGGACAAGCGCCTGGCGCAATTGAATGCCCAGAACACCGAACATCAGACAGCCAATACGCAGTTGCAGGCCCAGGTCAAAGCTTTGAGTGCTGAATTGGCCACTCTGAAAAGTGTCCCGTCGGACGCTGAAAAACTCGATGCACAACTGAAGAGCCTGGGCGCCGATATCACCGCGCTGAAGAAACAAGGCAACACAAGCGCTGCTATCGAGCGTCTCGAGCAAGACATGATCGTGCTCAAGAGCGAGCAGGACAACCGTCCAGCGGTCACGCAGGGCTCGACCAATACCGCTGAGTTCGATGCGTTCCGCAGCCAGGTCACCCGCAACATCAATACCCTTCAGGCGCAGATCCAGAACCTTCAGCAGCAACTGCGCGCCCGGCAGTAATCCGAACAGTTGTGGGGGGGGGGGGGGGGACACCCCCCCCCCCCACAAAAGCCTATGACCATGTTCTGGTGAATATTCGTACATATCCCATTGCCGTCTACGCTCTTGAAACACCACCAGGAACGAGGGATGCGCAATGGGGTTTCTGCATAGGTTCGCCTTGCTGTGCGGCATGTTTTTGTTGTGCCTGGGCCAGGCGCAAGCCGCCGGGACGGAAAAGGAGGACAGCAAGGCGGCCATTGCCCTGCTGGAAAAAGCCCTGGCCTACTACCACCAGAACGGTGACAAGGCGCTGGCGGCATTCAGCCGCCAGGGGGAGTTTGTCGACAAGGACCGTTATGTCTTTGTACTCGACACCAAGGGCGTGATGCTCGCCAGTGGCGGGCCGTCGTCGGCGCTGATTGGCCGGGACGTATCGCAAGTGCTCGGGCCGGACTTGCAGAAAACCTTCAAAGACGCCCTGAAAGTGCCGGAAGGCAATGGCATTCAGCAGGCGGAATATCGCTGGCAGAACTGGAGTGACGGCAAGGTCGAGCGCAAGCACGTCTACTACCAGCGCATTGGAGAGCGGATTCTGGCGGTCGGTTATTACCTGCCACGGGCCTCCGCCGAACAGGCCATGGCCTTGCTGAACAAAGCGGCCACCGATCTGGCCAAGGACGAAAAGGGCACACTGACGGCGATCAATTCCCTCAAGGGCGGTTACCTGCAGGATGACCTGTATGTGTTTGTCGTCGACCTGGATACCCAGCGTTACGTGGCCCACGGCACCAACCTGCGGCTGATCAATACCGACTTCAGCAAGATCGCGGACCCGGAAGGTAAACCGGTGGGCGAGCCGATTCTGGCGTTGATGGCCCAACAGGATTACGGCGAATACGAATACCGCTGGAAAAACCCGGTGACGGGCAAGGTCGAGAACAAGCATGCCTACCTGAAGAAGGTCGGGCATTTTCTGGTGGCGGTCGGGTATTACAGCCCTTGAATTGTAGTGACTGTCAGATCGTTTTCGCGAGCAAGCCCGCTCCCACATTAGACCGAGTCCTCCATGAGCACGCGGTCAACCGTGGGAGCGGGCTTGCTCGCGAATACAGGCGACCTGGTCTATCTATCGAACCTTGTCCTCGCGCCCGCGCAACAACATGTTCGGCATGGCAATCGCCGCCGCCAGCCCAAGCAATGAAACGGCCGCGCTGACCGTCAGCAAATGCCGGAACGTCAGTAACAATTCGGCACGCAGGGTGTTCTGCGCGTCACCCGGCGCGGCATTCAAACCGTCCAGCAATACATTCCCCGAGCTGCCTTCGGCAATCAGCGACGAACCGGCCAGGTGCGCGAAACTCGAATCCTGCAACAACGCCAACAGCAGCGCCGACATCAACGCCACACCCACGGCACCACCCAGCGAACGGAACAGGTTGGTGGTGCTGGTGGCTACACCGATGTCCCGCTGGTCCACCGAGTTCTGCGTGCCGACCAATGACGTCGGGAACTGCATGCCCGAGGATATCCCGCAGAGCAGCATGAACAGACTGCTCACGACGAACGCCTGTGGCGGGCTGAACGCCATGCCGATAATCGAGACAGGCATCAGCGCCGCACCGGTAAGGATCATCGGTTTGTAGCGCCCTGTGACCGAGGTGCGGCGGCCTGCGAAATACGCGCCAATCGGTAAACCCATTGCCAGGGGCAGCAGGTGCAGGGCGGCGCTGTCGGCACCGGCGCCGGTGACGCTCTGAAAGCGCAGCGGCATCAACACAATCAGCGAGATGGCCTGGAAACTGGTGAAGAAAATCGTGCACCAGCACAGGATTGCGTTGCGGTTGGCGAATAGATGCATGGGCAACAACGGTTCTCGCGCCCGCCGCTCGTGGACGACGAACAGCCCCAGCACCAGCACCGCACAAGCGAGCAGCGCCAGCACCTCGGCACTGCGCCACGAATGGCCCTGGCCGAACTGTGTGATGCCCAGCAACAATGCTGTCAGCCCGATGATCATCAGCACGGTACCCAGGTAGTCGATGATCGGTTTGCGTTGCGGAATCGGCAGGCCCACCAGCGTGCGATAGGCGACCAGCCAGGCACCCAGGCCCAGCGGCAGGTTGATCAGGAACACCCAGCGCCAGGACAGGTATTCGGTCATGTAGCCGCCAAGCACCGGGCCGGCCACGCTGGCCACGGCATACATGCTGCTGAAATAGCCCTGGTAACGGCCGCGCTCCCGTGGCGGCACGATGTCACCGATGATCGCCTGGCTCACCGAGATCATTCCGCCGGCCCCGATGCCCTGGAGAATTCGCGCCAGCACCAGTTGCTCCATGCTCTGGGCCATGCCGCAGAACACCGACGCCAGGGTGAACAGGCCCATGCCGAACAGCATCAGCTTGCGCCGCCCGTACAGGTCACCCAGTTTGCCGTAGATCGGCACCGCCACGGTCATGGCCACCATGTAGCCGGAAATCACCCAGGCCAGCAGGCTGACATCCTTGAATTGTGCGGAAATGGCCGGCATTGAAACGGCGACGATGGTCTGGTCCAACGCGCCGAGAAAGATCGCCAGCATCAGGGCGATCAGCACGCTGCGAATGGCCAGTTTGGGCGTTTCAGGCTGGTGGAGATTGGTCACGGGAAAACCTGCGGGCAGTGATTGACCCGCAAGAGGCAAGGCGAGCGGGGATGCTCGCCAGTGTAAGTCGATAGGAAGCTATTCGATAGCCTCATAAGGAAGCCCGACGTAGTTTTCTGCAATGGTTTTGCGACCCGCCTGCGAATCGACAAAATAGTCCAGTTCCGACTCGGCAATGCGCTGGCTAAAGGCATCGTGATCATCAAAGCGGTGCAGCATCGAGGTCATCCACCAGGAAAAACGCTCGGCTTTCCATACCCGGCGCAGGCAGATTTCCGAGTATTTCTCCAGCAGATCAAGGCGATCGTCGCGGTAAACCTTGATCAGGATGTTGAACAGCGTGCTGACGTCACTGGCCGCCAGGTTCAGGCCCTTGGCCCCGGTGGGCGGGACAATGTGCGCGGCATCACCGACGAGGAACATCCGCCCGTACTGCATGGGTTCGACGACGAAGCTGCGTAGCGGCGCGATGCTTTTCTCGATGGACGGGCCAGTTACCAGTTTTTGCGCAAGATCGACCGGCAGGCGCTTTTTGAGTTCTTCCCAGAACCGTTGATCGGACCAATCCTCGACATTTTCCTCTGCGGGCACTTGCAGGTAGTAACGGGTGCGCGTCGGCGAGCGCATGCTGCACAAGGCGAAACCGCGCTCATGGCGGGCGTAGACCAGCTCTTCGTCGACCGGCGGGGTGTCGGCCAGGATCCCGAGCCAGCCGAACGGATAGATCCGTTCGAAGACTTTCAGGCTGTCGGCGGGAATCGATTGTCGCGCCACACCGTGGAAGCCGTCGCAACCGGCGATGTAGTCGCAATCGAGTCGATACGGCTCACCGTCCTTCTCAAAAGTGACAAACGCTTCATCGGTTTTCATGCCGTGGGGAACCACATTGCTGGCCTGGTAAATCGTCTGCGCGCCCACCTCCCGACGAGCGGCCATCAGGTCACGGGTGACCTCGGTCTGGCCGTAGATCATCACCGTCTTGCCGCCGGTCAACGCTTGCAGATCGATGTGTACCTGGCGCCCGTCGAGGGCCAGTTCGAAGCCACCATGGACCAGTCCTTCGGCGTCCATGCGCTGACTCACGCCGGCCTGACGCAACAGCTCTACCATGCCTTGCTCAAGCACGCCGGCGCGGATTCGACCGAGTACATAATCGGGGGTTTGACGTTCGAGAACGATGTTGTCGATGCTGGCGTTGTGCAGCAATTGGCCGAGCAGCAAGCCTGAGGGGCCAGCACCGATAATGGCAACTTGGGTTTTCAGCGTTTTCATTGTTCTTATGACTCGCAAGCTCCACACGACCTGGGCCGGTGAATGATTTTTATGGATCGAGTGCTTGCATTTTTCCCTTGCGAGTCTGTCAATTGAAGGTGAAAACTGAGCCGATAGCTGTACATTCTGCCAATCGGTGCGATTATCGCCCGAGATCAACCCCGAGGCCTGGATTGAAGTGATGAACAAGCCTGACCTGCCTTCGATTCCGGTGTTCAAGCTCTACGGTGAAAGCCTGGATTGGCCGACCCCGGACTTGCTGCACTGTGAAACCATTTCCAAACGCAGTCGCGAACATCATTGGGAAATCAAACCTCACCGCCATGCTGACTTGTGCCAGTTGCTCTTCGTATTCAAAGGTCAGGCCGAGCTTGAAATCGAAGGCAAACGAACACAACTGGTGGAGCCGGCAGTCCAGATCCTGCCACCGCTGTCGGTGCACGGCTTTCGTTTTTCCGAGGACGTGGAAGGGTTTGTCGTAACCCTGGCCGCGCCGCTGATCGCCCACCTGCAGATGCAGTTGGGGCAATCGGTCAATGCCCTGGCCCAGTCCGAAAGCTACCCGGCAGGCAAGGACGCCGAGTACCTCAACAGCCTGTTCAGCGCCTTGCAGAACGAATACACCAGCCATCAACCGGCGCGGGAAATGCTAATGCATTCGCTGGTCAGCGTGATCGTGGTGTGGATCAGCCGCCAGGTGATCCAGCGTCGCACCGCCATGGCGCGACCGCAGCGGGCCCGGGAATATCTCAACGGCTTTATTCAACTGGTGGAAGAGACGTATCGCCAGCACGTCAAGGTCGAGGATCTGGCACACCGGCTGGGAATTTCCGTGTCCCACCTCAACGGCACTTGCCGTGAGCTGGCGGGGCAACCAGCGTTGCAGATCGTGCACGAACGGCAATTGCTGGAGGCCAAGCGTTTGCTGACCTACACCAGCATGACCATTTATGAAATGTCCGACGTGTTGGGGTTTTCCGATCCGACCAACTTCACGCGCCTGTTCCGGCGTCGTGTGGGGATTTCGCCCAAAGCGTTTCGCGACCGCTTGAAGGCCGATCAGGACAACGAAGCCTGACTCCCTTCGTTACCGGAGGGCGTTGAGGGTGGCGTTGTGGGGGATGCAGCGCTCGAAGTTGCAGCTCGCGGCTTCACGGGGCAGGTTGCGCAGTTGCTCGACGCGCCAGGCCGCAGCGCCATAAAGCCCGAGCGTGACCGCACAGGTGATGAAAATAGCGAGGTATCTTCTTGTTCTGATGTTCATGGCGTTGACCTCTGAACGAATACCTTTCGGTATTACTTTGAGCATAGGTCAGCGCCGGTGAGTTACCAGCAATAGCGCGGTATTCAGAACACTGATCACCCCTGTGGGAGCGAGCAAGCTCGCTCCCACAGGTCTTCCATTTACAACCCGATGTCCCACTCCGGTTCTTGCGGAAACCTCACCACCAGAAAATCCAGCAAGCTGCGCAACGCCGCCGGCATGTGCTTGCGCGAGGCATACACCGCATACACGTTCATTTGCCGGGGTTCGGCCGTCGGCAGCAGGCGAATCAACTCACCGCTGTGGATGTGCACGCCGGCCTGGTAGGTGGGCAGCATCGCCACCCCGGCACCGGCGATCGTCGCACGCAACAGTGTGCTGGCCTCGTTGGCGCTGATGTTGCCTTGCACCGGTACTGAAACCTGCTCGCCGTCCTGTTCGAAATGCCACAGGCTTTTGCCGAAGTAGGAGTGGGTCAGGCAATTGTGCAGGCTCAAGTCTTCGACCCGTTGCGGCGCCGGGTGCTCGCGCAAGTAAGCGGGGGACGCGCAGATCACCGAGCGGCAAACCGTCAGGCGGCGGGCGATCAGGTTCGGGTCCAGGTCGTTGCTGGTGCGGATCGCCAGGTCGATGCGCTCATCCACCAGGTTCACGGTGCGGTCGAGCATCTGCATGTCGATGCTGACGCCGGGGTAGCGTCGGACATAGGCGGCCATGGCGTCGGCCAATTGCGCCTGGCCGAAGGAGGTGCTGACGCTGATCCGCAGCAGGCCGCGGGGTGCGTCATCCGGTTCGCTGACGGCGGCTTGCATGTCGGTGGATAAATCGAGCATCTGCCGACAGCGGGGCAGGATCTCGGTGCCGGCGGCGGTGAGGCTCAACTTGCGTGTGGTGCGATGCATCAGGCGCGCGCCGATCCAGTCTTCCAGCTCCGCCAGATACCGCGACACCACCGGCCGTGACAGCTCCAGATGATCGGCGGCGGCCGACTGGCTGCCGAGGTCGACCACCGTGACGAACACACGCATTGCTTGAAGACGATCCATGATTTGCCCGCTTTCAGAAACAAACTATGTTCAAGCATCGCATTTTTTGTACCGAGTCAGGCAACTAAGCTCTGTTCCTCTGTGTAGGAGCGAGCTTGCTCCGGGCGGCGTTCCGACGATGGTCGTTAACGATAACGCGGGATACCGGTTATACGCGGCGCCTTCAAGTCCATCGCGAGCAAGCTCGCTCCTACAAAAGGCATCGCCAAACATGGCATCGGGATCACGGAGCAACAGATGATCGGTTTCACCTCACTTAAGCGAGTTTTGCTGGCCACCACCTTCGGTTTTGCCGCCCACGCCAGCGCCTCGACCCTGACGCTGGATGTCTACAACCCCGGCGAAAAAGCCATCTTTCCGGTGACCTCGGTGCTGGTCAGTGGCGAGAAAGAAGCGATCCTGGTGGATGCGCAATTCGGCAAATCCCAGGCCGAACAGGTAGTGGAAAAAATCCGCACCAGCGGCAAGCAGTTGACCACCATCTACATCAGCCACGGTGACCCGGACTACTACTTCGGCCTCGATACCCTGACGGCCGCATTCCCCAAGGCCAAGGTCCTCGCCTCGCAGCCGACCGTCGACCACATCAAGCACACCGTCGACGGCAAACTGGCATTCTGGGGCCCGAAAATGGGGGCCGACGTGCCTGTGAAAACCATCGTGCCGGACGTGCTCAAGGGTGACGGCCTGATCCTCGAAGGGCAGAAGTTGCAGGTGGTGGGTCTTGATGGCCCGCAGCCGGATCGCAGCTTTGTGTGGATTCCATCGATCAAGGCCGTGGTTGGTGGTGTCGTGGTGGCGCAAAACATCCATGTCTGGATGGCTGACACGCAAACACCGCAGTCCCATGCCGATTGGCTGACTACGCTGCATGCCATTGAAACCCTGAAACCGCAGACCGTGGTGCCGGGTCATTACCTGGGCGACAGCACGGGTTCATTGGCCTCAGTGCAGTTCACCGCCGACTACATCAAAGCCTTCGATGAAGAAACCGTCAAGGCCAAGGATTCTGCCGCACTGATCGCCGCCATGAAAAAACGCTTCCCGACCCTGGGCGATGAAAGCTCCCTGGAGCTGAGTGCCAAGGTCGCCAAGGGCGAGATGAAGTGGTAACCCATTGAGCTACCCACCCATTGGAGAACGTCATGAGTAAAATCGCAATCATCGGTGCCACCGGTCGTGCCGGTAGCCAACTGCTGGAAGAGGCCCTGCGTCGCGGTCACAGCGTTACCGCCATTGCCCGCGACACATCGAAAATCGACCCGCGTGAAGGTGTGGTCGGCAAGACCGTCGATGCCCTTGATGCCGCTGCGTTACAAGCTGCAATTGCGGGCCATGACGTAGTCATCAGCGCCGCACATTTCGCGACCCTGCCTGCCAGCGCAGTCGTTGGTCCGGTGAAAAAAGCCGGGGTTAAACGTTTGCTGGTAGTGGGCGGGGCGGGTTCGCTGCTGTTGCCCGATGGTACTCGAGTGATTGATAGCGCAGGTTTCCCTGAGGCTTACAAGGCAGAGGCCAGCGCCGGTGCCGAATTCCTCGCAAACCTGCGTGAAGAGCGGGATCTGGACTGGACTTTCCTGTCGCCATCGGCCGAATTTGTCGAGGGCGAGCGCAGCGGGAAATTCCGTCTTGGTCAGGATGATTTGCTGGTGAGCAACGAAGGGCGCAGCTGGATCACGTTTGCCGATTATGCGATTGCGATGCTCGACGAAGTGGAAACGCCGAAGCATTCGCGACAGCGGTTTACCGTCGGTTATTGAGGTCACTGATCTCCTGTAGGAGCGAGCTCGCTCGCGATGATCGCCAACGATAACGCTGGGAACCTGATACCCCGCAGCGTTCTCAGGTTCATCGCGGGCAAGCTCGCTCCCACAGGGTGGTGCACCAGGATTTTGCGGTTTTACCGCGATTGCGCTTGTTCCACCAACCACCCCATCAATTCTCGCAACTTCGGCGAAGGCCCGGGTTTTTCGGGGAACACCAGGTAATAGGCCAGTCCCGTTGTCACCTTCAAATCGAATGGCATGACCAGCCGCCCGGCGTTCAGGTCATCGCCGATCAGCGACCAGTCGCCAATCGCCACACCCGTTCCCTGGGACGCCATCGACATCGCCAGGTCCAGGGTTTCGAAATGCTGGCCCTTGCCGACATTGGTCAAATGCACATTCGCGGCTTTCAACCAGGCCTTCCAGTCCCGTTCATCTCGGGTCGGATGCAGCAACAGGTGTTGTTGCAGATCGGCCGGATTTTGCAGGGGCATAGGGCCTTCGAGCATCGGCCTGGAACATACAGGCGTGAGTTGTTCGTCGAAGAGTTTTTGCGACATCAATGAATCATCCGGCGGTGCGCCGTACATCACCGCCGCATCGAATTGCTCGCGATGAAAATCCACCCCGTGCTTGACCGTGGTGGTCAGTTCCACCGGCACGTCCGGGCGTTCCCTTTGCCATTGCAACAGACGCGGCAGCAACCAGCGCATGACGCAGGTCGGTGCCTTGAGTTGCAGGGTTTCACGCTTCTCGCCGATCTGTTCAACGGCCTCGTCGATCAGGCCGAAAATCTGTTGGACCCGTGGCAGCCATTCCCGTCCCTCGGCTGTCAGGTCCAGGCCTCGGGCCAGGCGGATGAACAGTTCATAACCCAGATGATCTTCCAGCCCGGCGATCTGCCGACTCACCGCGCCCTGGGTGATGTGCAGCTGTTCGGCGGCCCGGGTGAAATTGCAGCACTGCGCGGTAATTAGAAAAGTGTGCAGCGCCGGCAGGGGAGGCAGTCGTTTCATTGGGATCCAAGGTATGACGTGAGGACATGGCTAGTATGACTTTTTATCCATTGTTGCGGCTACCTGTCGCCCGTTCCAATGAGGCCATTCCCGGGCCTGCGAATCCATCATAAACACAGCGCACGTCCGGCGTCTCAAACGAACAAAAAGGGCAAAGACATGGCGACGTGCGGCGAAGTATTGGTCAAGTTACTCGAAAACTACGGGGTCGAGCAGGTGTTCGGCATTCCAGGGGTGCATACCGTGGAGCTGTATCGCGGGCTGGCCCGTTCGAGCATCAACCACGTCACGCCGCGCCATGAACAGGGCGCCGGCTTCATGGCCGACGGCTACGCTCGCACCAGCGGCAAACCGGGTGTGTGCTTCATCATCACCGGCCCTGGCATGACCAACATCACCACCGCCATGGGCCAGGCCTACGCCGATTCGATCCCTATGTTGGTGATCTCCAGCGTGCAATCGCGCAGCCAGCTGGGCGGCGGTCGCGGCAAGCTGCATGAACTGCCGAACCAGGGCGCACTGTGCGCCGGTGTGGCGGCGTTCTCCCACACCCTGATGTCGGCTTCCGAGCTGCCGGGCGTGTTGTCCCGCGCCTTCGCGCTGTTCCAGGCGGGCCGTCCGCGTCCGGTGCACATTGAAATTCCCCTGGATGTCCTGGTTGAAGAAGCCGACGACTTGCTCAGCAGCCTGCCGGTCAATATCGACCGCGCCGGTGCTTCGCCGAGCGCCGTGTCGCGCATGACTGAATTGCTGGCCGGTGCCAAGCGTCCGCTAATCCTAGCCGGTGGCGGCGCCATCGACGCGGCCGTCGAGCTGACAGAGCTGGCTGAACTGCTGGACGCGCCGGTCGCCCTCACCATCAATGCCAAGGGCATGCTTGCCTCCGGCCACCCGCTGCTGATCGGATCGACCCAGAGCCTGGTCGCCACCCGTGCACTGGTTGCCGAGGCCGACGTGGTACTGGCCATCGGCACCGAACTGGCCGAAACCGACTACGACGTGACCTTCGCCGGTGGCTTCGAAATTCCTGGCAAGTTGCTGCGCGTCGATATCGACCCGGACCAGACCGTGCGCAACTACCCGCCGCACGTGGCACTGGTGGCCGATTCGCGCAACGCCGCCCAGGCTTTGCTCAGTGCCCTGTCGCACAAACCCCTGGCCGAGCGCGGCAACGATTGGGGTCAGGCACGTGCCGCCCGACTGCGTGAAGACCTGGCCGCGACCTGGGATGCACCGACCCTGGCCCAGACCCGCTTCCTCGAAACCGTTTTGCAGGAACTGCCGGACGCGGTGTTCGTCGGCGATTCGACCCAGCCGGTGTACACCGGCAACCTGACGTTCAACCCGGAGCGTCCGCGTCGCTGGTTCAACTCGTCCACCGGTTACGGCACCCTCGGCTACGCCTTGCCGGCGGCGATTGGTGCCTGGCTGGGTGGCTGCATCGAAGGTGGCGCGCGTCCTCCGGTGGTGTGCCTGATCGGCGACGGTGGCCTGCAGTTCACCTTGCCGGAACTGGCCAGTGCCGTTGAAGCGCGCACCCCGGTCATCGTGTTGCTGTGGAATAACCAGGGCTACGAAGAGATCAAGAAATACATGGTCAACCGCGCCATCGAGCCGGTGGGCGTGGACATCTACACCCCGAACTTCATCGGTGTGGCCAAGGCATTGGGTTGCGCCGCCGAAGCGGTCAGCAGTGTCGAGCAATTGCGCGGCGCATTGCGGGTGGCTACCGATCGCCAGGGCCCGACCCTGATTGAAATCGACCAGGCCCAGTGGATGCAGGCGGTGGCGAAATGAGCTTCCCGACGACTCTGGATGGCCTGTACATCAACGGCCAATGGTCGGCCGGCAACGAACATCTGCGCGTGATCAACCCGGCGACCGAAGCCCTGTTGACCACCGTCAATGGCGGTGACGAACGCGCGGTTGATCAAGCCGTGAGCGCAGCGACCCAGGCGTTCGCCGACTGGTCGAAAACCTCGGGTAACGAACGCGGTGCGATCCTGCGCAAAATCGCCACGGGCGTGCAGGCCAATCGTGAAAAGCTGATGCACTTGCAGTCGAGCAACAACGGCAAGCCGCAATTCGAAGCCGCGATCGACGTCGATGACGTGATCGCCACGTTCGAGTATTACGCCGGTCTGGCCGAAGGCCTGGATGCCAAACAAGACAGCGCGGTCGAGCTGCCGACCGCCGACTTCAGCGCTCGTCTGCGCCGCGAGCCGTGCGGTGTGGTCGGCCTGATCGTGCCGTGGAATTTTCCGATGGTCACCACCGCATGGAAACTCGCCCCGGCCCTGGCCGCCGGTTGCTGTGTGGTGCTCAAGCCTTCGGAAGTGACGCCGCTGCCGGAACTGGAACTGGCCGCGATCATCGCTCAAGCCGGTGTGCCGGCGGGTGTCTTTAACCTGGTGTGCGGTACCGGCCTGGCCGTTGGCGCTCCGCTGTCGGCAGACCCGCGCATCGCCAAGGTGTCGTTTACCGGCAGCAATGCCGTTGGCGTGCAGGTCATGCAACGGGCGGCGGAAACCGTCAAAGGCGTCAGTCTGGAACTGGGCGGCAAATCTTCGCTGTTGGTGCTGGCCGATGCCGATCTCGAACTGGCGGTGGAAGTGGCCTGTGGCGGTGGCTTCTTCAACGCCGGGCAGATGTGCTCCGCCACCAGCCGCGTGCTGGTCGCCGATGAACTGGCCGATGAATTCCTGAACCGAGTGAAGGCCCGTGCCGAAGCCATTCGTGTGGCCGACCCGTTCGACCCGAACGTGGAAATGGGCGCTCTGGTCAATCAGGCGCAATACCAGCGCGTGCTCGGTCATATCGATCGCGGTTTGAGTGCCGGTGCCAGGCTCGTTTGCGGTGGCAATCGCCCGGCCGACCTGCCGCGCGGATATTTTTTGCAGCCGACAGTGTTCACCGAAGTGCCCCTCGACAGTGCGTTGTGGAATGAAGAGATTTTCGGCCCGGTGATCTGCGTGCGCCGTTTCGCCTCCGAGGCCGAAGCGATTGCCTTGGCCAACGACAGCCAGTTTGGGTTGGTCGCCAGTGTGGTGACGCGCAATGCACAGACCGCTGATCGCGTTGCCAATGCTTTGCAGGCGGGGCTTGTGTGGATCAACGCGCCGCAGGTGATCTTCCCGCAGACCGCCTGGGGCGGCTACAAGCAGAGCAGCATCGGCCGCGAATTGGGGCCGTGGGGCTTGCAGGCTTTCCAGGAAATCAAACACGTGATCCGGGCTGTCTGACGCCTGGCTCTGTGTAGGAGCGAGCCTGCTCGCGATGGACGTCAACGATTACGCGGGGAGTCAGACAGCCCGCGTCGTTCATGCATCATTCGCGAGCAAGCTCGCTCCTACATGAGGCATGCACTGGCGTCATGGCTTCAATGAGTTTTTATCGATAGTCAGGTGTTTTACACGACCTCAGGATGCACTCGCCGGCTCTGCCAAGCCCCCGAAAATACGAGGGATAACGCTGGTCCGGTCGCGCGGATGCAACAGTTTCGACCTGCCTTATACCTACAAAAACAAAGGGAGTCCGTAATGGGCGAGCATGATCTGAACAGACGTCAATTCATCAAGACCGTGGGCGTAGCCTCGGTTGCAGCAGCGGCCATGAGCATGCCGTTCATCAAGGCCAATGCCAGCGATACACGTTTTGCCGGCAAGACCCTGCGTTTGCTGACCTGGTCCGATGACACCGGCCTGGCCGCACTGCGCAACATCGCCGCGACGTTCGAAGACAAGTACGGCTGCAAGGTCATCGCTGACCGCACCGGCAGTACCTCGGAAATGGTCGCCAAGCTCAAGGCCGGCGGTGATCGTCCGCAATACGACATCATCACCCTGGCAGGCGTCGGCGCCGAAGGTCTGGCCGCCGCCAACCTGCTGGAAAAACCCGACCTCAACCGCATTCCCAACCTCGTCGACGTTCCGGAGAAGTACCGCACCGGCGCCAATGGCCACGGTATCGGTTACCTGCTGTGGTGCAACAGCCTGGTCTACAGCACCCGCACCCAGAAAGAAGCTCCGACCAGTTACGCTTCCCTTTGGGACGCCGACCTGGCACCGAACATCTTCCTGCCGCCGCCGAACTGGACCGAGGCCATGGACCTGATCATCATCGCCGCCAAACTGGCCGGTGGTGACGAACACAACATCGAGCCTGGCTTCAAGAAGCTCGCCGAGCTGAAGGATCGTGTGGTGACCCTGGGTGAAAACCCGAACCAGATCGCCGAGCTGTTCCGTACCGGTTCCCTGGACATGGGCGGCCTGTACGCACCAGCCTTCTTCCCGAAACAGATCCGCGATCCGAACTACGGCCTGGGCGCCACATTCGGCATGAAGGAAGGTTTCTACACCGACCTGATGCTGTCGGTGATGCCGAAGAACCGTCCGGGCGATACCGACATGGCCTACGCCTTCATCAACCACTCTCTGGACCCGCTGGTGCAGGGCAAGATGGCTGAAGACATCTACAACGGCCCGGTCAACGCCAAGGCGATCATTTCCGCCGAAGCACGCAAGAGCCCGTACATCCTCACGCCGGAGCAGATTGCCGAGAAGGCGATCATGCACGACAACGCCTTCCTGGCCAGCGTGCATGACCAATGGATTCGTCGTTACACGGAAATCTTTTCTTCCTGATCTGTAGGAGCGAGCTTGCTCGCGATGGATGTTAACGATGACGAGGGCTGCCTGAATGAATGTGGCGCCCTCACTTCCTTCGCGAGCGAGCTCGCTCCTACATGGGATCGGGGCTTACACCCCCGCTTCCGTGTGCCACTGATCTTCCATTGACGAGACCCTTTGCTATGGAACACCAACCTCTGACTCATCCGCTGAGTGCCGCCCCCGTGCGCGCCGCTCGGGGTGTTTCGCCGACCGCGCGTGCCTGGCTTTTCCTTACGCCTTCGATGCTGTTTCTTGGCGTATTGATTGCCGCGAGCCTCTTGGTACTGCGCATGAGCGTGGGCACCAAAGGCGCGGAATGGTCCGGGTTCAGCCTGGCCAGTTACGCCCAGTTGCTGGAACCCTATTACCTCAAGTCGCTGATGCTGACCCTGCGCCTGGCGCTGATCAGCGCGGTGATCGCAGTGATTCTGGCGATCCCGGTGGCCTACACCATGTCGCGCCTGACCTCGCCGTTCGTGCGACGGATCTTCCTGGCGGCGGTGTTGCTGCCATTGCTGGTCAACCTGCTGCTGCAAAGCTACGGCTGGCTGGTGATCCTCGGCCCTGGCGGCATGCTCAACCAGGCACTGATGGGCCTGGGCCTGATCAAGCGCCCGATCATGCTGTTGTACAACCAGAACGGCGTATTGATGGGCCTGGTGCAAACCGCCTTCCCGCTGGCCGTGTTGCCGATTGCCAGCGCCATGCGCGGTGTCGCCCGCAGCTACGAAGAAGCTGCCGCCACCCTGGGCGCCAGTCGCTTCCAGGTGTTCCGCCAGGTGGTATTGCCGATGAGTCTGCCGGGGATCATTACCGGTGCGACCCTGGTATTCGCCTACAACGCCAGCAGTTTCGTGGTGCCCTTGCTGCTCGGAGGTCGGCGCGTGCCGATGCTGGCGGTGATGGTGCATGACCAGATCGCCCCGCTGATGAACTGGCCCGCCGCATCCGCTGCCGGCGTGGTGCTGATCGTCACCACCCTCGCGATCATGACCTTGTCCGAATACATCACTGGCCGTCGTCGGCGCATGCTGGAGGCTTCCCAATGAGCACCCTGACCAAAAAGCGTTATGGGCTGTTGCCCGGCGAGACCGGCAAGTTTGCCGGCATCCTTTCCGGCTTCATCCTGCTGCTGGCGGTACTGCCGATACTGACCATGATCGTCATGTCGTTCAGCGGCGCGTCGAACCTCGACTTCCCGCCGAGCAGCTACAGCCTGCAATGGTACAAGGCCGCCTGGCACACCTTCGTGTCGCCGGACGCCAGTGACGTACTGAGCCTCGGCCAGGCCATGAGCACCAGCTTGCTGGTGTCGTGCCTGACCATGATTTTCGCCACGATCATCGCGGTGCCGGCGGCCTACGCGTTGACCCGTTGCGAGTTCCGCGGCAAGGCCGTGGCGCTGCAACTGATGTCGTTGCCGCTGGTGTTTCCGATGGTGGTGTTGGGCCTGGCGTTACTGCTGGTGTTCGACAGCCTGCCGTTCCACATGACCACCTCGCGCCTGGTGATTGCCCACGTGATCCTCGCGTTGCCATTCGTGGTGAAGAACTGCACGGCGGCGATGCTCTCCATCGGCAGCGAAGTCGAAGAGGCCGCCCAAATGCTAGGTGCTTCACCGCTGCGGGCGATTGTCGATGTGGTGGTGCCGTTGATGAAGTCGGGGATCCTGGCGGGCATGCTGCTGGCGTTCATCGTCTCGTTCAACGAATTCACCGTGACCTATTTCCTCTACACCATCGACGTCATGACCGTGCCGATCTGGATGTACAGCCGCACCGTGTCTTCGCTCGACCCAACCGTATTTTCGTTTGCCGTGCTGATCGTGCTGATCGACTTCGTCCTCATTTGGGCGCTGGAGAAGTTAGTCGGTGAAGGTGGCGTTTCGTTCTGATTTCTTGAGGTGATTCTTATGTCTGGTCTGATTCTGGAAAACGTCGAGAAACATTACGGCTCGGCCTGCGCGGTAAAGGATGTAAACCTGCATTTGCCCGAGGGCAAACTGGTGTGTTTCCTCGGTCCTTCGGGCTGTGGCAAAACCACCTTGCTGCGCATGATTGCCGGGCTGGAAACCCTGAGCGGTGGCGAGATTCGCCTGGACGGTGAGGACATCGGCCACACCCCGGCGCATCTGCGTAATTTCGGCATGGTGTTTCAGTCCCTGGCACTGTTTCCACACATGACGGTCGGGGAGAACATTGCCTATCCGCTGAAACTGCGCGGGGTCAGCAAGGCTGACCAGCAGGCGCGGGTGGTGGAATTGCTGGAACTGATCCAGCTGCAAGCGATGATCAATCGTCCGGTGGCCAAGCTGTCCGGTGGCCAACGCCAGCGCGTGGCGATTGCCCGGGCGATTGCCTCGCACCCGAAAATCCTCCTGCTCGACGAACCTCTGTCAGCGCTGGATGCCAAGCTGCGCGAGTCGATGCAGGTGGAAATCCGCCAACTGCAACAACGCCTGAACATCACCACCATCATGGTGACCCACGACCAGCGCGAGGCCATGACCATGGCCGATATCGTGGTCGTGTTGGGTGAGCACAAGGTGCAGCAGGTGGGCACGCCGATCGAGATCTATCGTCACCCGGCCAACGAGTTCGTCGCGGACTTCATCGGCTCGGGCAACATCTTCCCGGCCACGGTGCTGGGTAACGGCAAAGTCAGCTTGCCGGGCGGCGATGCGCTGCAAGTACCGATCTGCAGCAGCATCGTGGTCGGTGAAAAGGTGAAGATGCTGATTCGCCCGGAAGACCTGCAACTGTCAGCACCCCAGGCGACCGCGGGCAACCGTTTGCTGGGCAAGGTGACGTTCGTGCGCGATATCGGCGCGACCATCGAGACCACGGTGGAGTGTTCCGGTGTGTCGTTTACCGCGCTGAGCACGCCGTGTCAGAGCTTTGGCCTGAGCGTTGGTCATCCGGTGTCGGTGACCTTGCCGGTGGAAGCTTGCCGGGTACTTGGGGCCTGATTCGGGATTTGTATTGCCTGAATTGGCCCTATCGCGAGCTTGCTCGCGATAGGGCCGGCACTGCTTGCAAAGAAACAAGCTCAAACCGATAACCGCAACCGCGCCAGATCCCGCAACGGCGGCGCCCCGAACAACCGGCTGTACTCCCGGCTGAACTGCGACGGACTTTCATACCCGACCCGATACCCCGCCGCCGAAGCCTCCAGCCCTTCGGCGAGCATCAGCCGCCGTGCTTCCTGCAGGCGCAACTGCTTCTGATACTGCAACGGACTCATCGCCGTCATAGCCTTGAAGCGGTGATGCAGCGTCGACACGCTCAGGTTCACTTCCTTGGCCAATTCATCAATGCGCAACGGCTGTTCAAAATTGCCGTTGAGCCATTTGATCGCCTGGCTGATGCGATGGCTCTGACTGTTGGCGATGGCGATTTCGTACAGCCGATGCCCCTGTTTGCTGCGCAACAGGCGATAGAGGATCTCCCGGCGAATCAGCGGCGCGAGCATGGCGATATCTTTTGGCGTGTCCAGTAACCGTGCCAGGCGCAGCACGGCGTCGAGCATCGCGGTGTCGAGTTTTTCGACATAGAGCCCGCGCCCGGTCGGCCGGGTGGGCACGCCGAGGGGGCCGGCGTCAGCGATCAGTGCGGTGATTTCCGTCGGGTCGATGTCCAGGCGCAAGGCCAGGATCGGTTCCTCAGGCGAGACATCCACCACTCGTCCACTGAGCGGCATCGAGACCGAGACCACCAGGTAGTTCAGCGGGTCGTAGTTGAAGTATTCGTTGGCCAGCTGAACTTCCTTGCGCCCCTGGGCCATGATGCACAGTGCCGGTTGCGCGAGCACCGGGGCGAACTCGTGGGACTGGCTGTGGCGGGACATGAACAGCGAGCCGATGGCCGTGGCATAACTGCCATCTTCGGCGGTGTTGCGGCGGATGATGGCCGCCAGTTCCGCGCGTTGCTTTTCCATGTCGGTGTCCAGCGGGGCTTGAAAGTGATCGAGCGACGACATGCGAGGCATCCTCGGCAAGGCATGAAGGGAGTGGTGCAGAGCATAAGTTTGTGCAAGCGACAGCGGTAGACACATCCTGCCGGATGCTTGCCTGATTCTGCCAGGGGTCGACCGGCGGTGTAGCCAATAGAGCCTTGTGAGGCAAGAACTTGCTTGAAACTCGTATGGCAGAACCGTGACAGGGTTTTATAGCTTGTTACAGGCCGGCGATGCAGTTTCGCAGGATTGTGCAACGCGCCGGCAGGAATCGACTAACGAGACAGGCGTCGCGGCCCTTAACCTTTGATCCTGTCGCAGCCCGTCCCCCGGCTGCCACGCGACTCCCTGGGAGGGTTGAACATGTCCACGCAGATCCCCGTCAGTCATATGGCCTTCATTCGAGCGCGCGCCGGGCGTTCGGAGGAACTCGGTGTGCGCCTCAGCGCCCTGATCGAACCGTCCCGCGCAGCGCCAGGCTGCCTGAGCTTTGCCTTGCAGCATTCGCAATGCGATCCGGAGCTGTGGCTGGTGTCCGGTTTCTGGAGCAATCAACAGGCCATGACCGCGTACTTCAGCACGCCGGCGATGGAGATCTTTGCCGAGCTGGTGCAGGAGCTGGTGGTCAACAGTCTGGATTTCCACACTTTCAAGGATGTCTCGGCGGCGCAGGCTCTGGGGCAGTCCGCAGTGGCGGTACACAAACTGGCCGGTTGAGGGTTTAATGACGGCATTCTCAACCAGCCAGGATTCGCGACATGGCACGTAAAGCCTTTGAACACTTCGAAGCTGTTTCCGCTGTAGTACCGGGCGAGGGTGGTTACCACGCCGCTATCGCCGTCAAAGCACTGGGTGGTTCCGGCGCCCCGCGTTTTCACAAGGTGCTGGAAGGGCAGATCTTCAAGACCGCCCATGACGCCGATCTGGCAGCGGCCAAAGAGCTGACCCACCTCAGGGACGTCAAAGAAGACGCCGACCTGCTCTGGTGATCACTTCACCGCCCCCGGGCGGTACATCTTGAACAACGCCTCAGGCCCCAGCTGGAAGTAATCCGCCGGCCCGCCGCCGCGCAGAATCGGTTCTGCCGCGGCGGTGTCGTATACCCCGTCCTTCAACAGCCATTTGGCGATATGCACGGCGACCACTTCGCCGAGGATCAGCCAGCTCGGCACCACGTTGCCGTCCGCCCGTTGCAACTGAATGATCTGCGTGACCTTGCACTCGAAGGACACCGGGCTCTCTGCCACCCGTGGCACCTGAATGACCTTCGAGGCAGCGGTCGTCAGCCCGGCCAGTTCGAATTCGTTGACCTCAGGCCCGACCATGGCGCAGCTCTGGTTCATCTGCTCGGCCAGCGGCCGCGTGGCCAGGTTCCAGGCGAACTCGCCGGTCTGTTCGATGTTGTTCAGGCTGTCTTTGCGCCCGACGCTGGAAAACCCAATGATCGGCGGAATGTAGTTGAAGGCGTTGAAGAAACTGTAGGGCGCCAGGTTCAGGTGGCCTTCGGCATCCTGTGAAGAGATCCAGCCAATGGGGCGCGGGCCGACGATGGCGTTGAACGGATCGTGGGGCAGGCCGTGGCCGTGGGCGGGTTCGTAGAAGTGGATGTCGTCAGGCATTGGAGAGAATTTCCGGAGCGGGCTGGAGGCGCTCATGGTGCAAGCACGCGCCGCAGATTTCCAGCCCGACCTCACCCCCTGTAGGAGCGAGCTTGCTCGCGATGGTCGTTAACGATTACGCGTGTTCCCTGGCTGAACGCGGCGCGCATGAGTCCATCGCGAGCAAGCTCGCTCCCACATTGGACCGCATTCCTCCCGGGGTACGCGGTCAACCTGTGGGAGCGAGCCTGCTCGCGAAGGGCCTTGGCAGTCACCCTTGCGGTAACTGCCTGACGTCTGTCAGTCAGTGACGATCCGCGAATGCTTGCGGGTGTCTTTCATGGTGATGTACACCAGCAACGACACGGCAATACACGCGGTGACGTACCAGTAGTAACCAGTCTCCATGCCGATGCTCTTGAACCACAGCGCGATGTATTCGGCGGTGCCGCCGAAGATCGATACGGTCAGTGCGTACGGCAGGCCCACGCCCAGGGCGCGGATTTCGGTCGGGAACAGTTCGGCTTTCACCACGGCGTTGATCGAGGTGTAGCCGCTGACGATGATCAGCGCCGCCATGATCAGGAAGAACGCGCCCCACCAGGTCGTAATGGTGTGCAGGGTGGTCAGGATCGGTACGGTGAACAGCGTGCCCAGGATGCCGAAGGCAATCAGGATCGGCCGACGACCGATTTTATCCGACAGCCCGCCGATGATCGGTTGCAGGCACATGAACAGGAACAACGTGGCAGCGGAAATGGTGGTGGAGTCGGAAATGCTCATGCCGACGGTATTCACCAGGTATTTCTGCATGTAGGTGGTGTAGGTGTAGAACGCCAGCGTACCGCCCATGGTCAGGCCGACCACGGTCATCAGTTCCTTGGGGTGCCGCATCAAGGTGCGCATCGCGCTTTCCTTGGCTTTTTCTTTCTTGGTGAAGGACTCGGTTTCTTCCATGCCACGACGCAGGTACAGCGCAACCACGGCACACAGCGCGCCGATGGCAAACGGAATGCGCCAGCCCCAGGCGTAGAGCTCCTCGGTGGTCAGGAAGTTCTGCAGGACAATCAGCACCGCCAAAGCGATGAGCTGGCCGGAGATCAGGGTCACATACTGGAAGCTGGAGTAGAAGCCGCGACGCTCCTTGGTCGCCATCTCGCTGAGGTAAGTGGCGGAGGTGCCGTATTCGCCACCCACCGACAGGCCTTGCAGCAAGCGCGCGAACACCAGCAGGATCGGCGCGCCGATGCCGATGACTTCATAACCCGGGCTCAGGGCGATCAGCAGCGAGCCGAAGCACATCAGGTACACCGAGGCCATCAGGGCCTTTTTGCGCCCGACCTTGTCGGCATACAGACCCATCAGCCAGCCACCGATCGGACGCATCAGGAAGCCCACGGCGAAGATCGCGGCGGTGTTGAGCAGTTGGGCGGTGGTGTCGCCTTTGGGGAAGAAGGTCTTGGCGAAGTATAGGGAGAAGGCGGCGTAGACGTACCAGTCGTACCACTCGACCATGTTGCCAACGGAGCCGCTGAAGATCGATTTGATGCGGCTGGCGGTGGTTCTTTCTTTAGCCGGCGTGGCAGCCGACCCAAGGGGCAGGGCGTTGGAGTTATCCATTGAAGGATCCTTCATTTAATTGTTTTTGTGGAGCGCGATTAAACGCAGCCTGCTAGGGCTATAGCAGGAGCTGTGCCAACGGGGAGAAGGCCGGTTTAGAGGGGGTGGAGTGTTTCGGTGAGCGGAAATCCGCTTATTCGTGGCGGGTGATGGGCGGAAAATTGCTTACGGTTTTGTTGGTTGCTTTGCCTGTACAGGCCTCATCGCGAGCAAGCTCGCTCCCACAATGTTTGGCGTACACAGATCCACTGTGGGAGCGAGCTTGCTCGCGATGGGGCCAGGGCAGACACCACAAAAATCAGGCCTCGGGCAAAAACATCTCCCGGCTCAACCCATGCCGCTGCATCTTTTCATTGAAGGTCCGGCGTGGCAGTTGCAGTTCTTCGAGCACCGCTTTCACATCGCCCTTGTGCCGGGTCAATGCCGCACGCAGGCATTGCGCTTCGAACGCTTCCTGCTGAGCCGCCAGTGACTGGCCGGGCTCGATGCCCAAGGGCTCCGGCTCACCGAGCCCCAATACCTGACGCTCGGCGACATTCGCCAATTCGCGCACGTTGCCTGGCCAGTCGTGGCTCAGCAGGTGACTCAACTGGGCGCCGCTCAACGGCGGAAATTTACGTCCCAGGCGTTCGGCGGCGTTTTGGGCAAAGGATTCGAACAACAGGGGTATGTCTTCACGGCGTTCGCGCAAGGGCGGCAGGCGTAGCTCAGCGACGTTCAAGCGATAGGCCAGGTCTTCGCGAAAACGTCCGGCCCGCGCTTCGTCGAGCAGGTCCGGCTTGGTCGCGGCAATGATGCGCAAATCCACGCGGATGCTCTGGTTCGAGCCCAGCCGTTCAAGCTTTTGCTCCTGCAACACCCGCAGCAGTTTCACTTGCTGGGCCAACGGCATACTTTCGATTTCATCGAGAAACAGTGTGCCGCCGTCGGCGTACTCGAGCTTGCCGATGCGCTTGCCGGACGCTCCGGTGAACGCACCGCTCTCGTGACCGAACAGCTCGGCTTCGAACAATTGCTCGGGGATGGCCGCGCAGTTGAGTGCGACAAAGGGCTTGTCGGCCCGCGGCCCGAAGTCGTGCAGGCAACGCGCGACCAGTTCCTTGCCGCTACCGGTTTCGCCGCGAATCAGCACGTTGACCGGCAGTGCTGCCAGGTCCAAAACTTGCCGACGCAGGGTCTGTAGACCCCGAGACACGCCGAGCAGCGTGGCATCCAGTTTGGCGCGGTTGTCCGCCTGTTCGTGCAGCGCGCGGTTTTCCAGCACCAGCCGGCGTTTGTCGAGGGCGCGGCGCAGGCTGCCGAGCAGGGTTTCCGGGCTGAAGGGTTTTTCTAGGAAATCGTAGGCACCGTCGCGCATGGCCTCGACGGCCATCGGTACATCGCCGTGACCGGTCAGCAGGATCACCGGCAAATCGGCATCCCGGCGTTGCACCTCGGCCAGCAGTTCGAGGCCGGTCATGCCGGGCATGCGCACATCGCTGAGAATCACCCCGGCAAAATGCCTGGGCAATTGCGCCAGGCATTCATCGGCGCGACTGAACAACTGCACCTCGAAACCCGACAGGCTCAACCATTGCTCGACGGCACTGCGGATGCTGCTTTCGTCGTCGACCACGATCACTGAGTTCAGCATGGTTCATGCACCTCCAGGTCGATGGGCAAGGTCACGGTGAACACGGCACCTTTGTCATGATTGTCGGCACTCAAGCGCCCGCCGGATTCGTGAACGATGGCAAACGATACGGCCAATCCGATCCCCAGGCCATCGCCCACCGGTTTGGTGGTGAAGAACGGATCGAAGACCTTGGACAGGTTCTCTTCGGCGATACCGCCGCCGTTGTCGATCACACTCAGGCGCCATAGTTGTTCGTCGGCTTCGAGGCGGATTTCCAGACGTTTGCAGGGCTTGTCCTGCATCGCATCGAGGGCATTGCGCAGCAGATTGATCAGCACCTGTTCCAGGCGAATTGCATCGCCACGCACCCAGGCCGGGCGGGTCAGATGCAGCACGGTGCTGACCTGTTCGTCGCGCAGCCGGGTGTCGAGCAGTTGCAGCGATTGATCCACCACCGCCGCCAGGTCCAGGCGTTCGCGCAAACCGCTGGGGCTCTTGCGGGCGAAGGTTTTCAGATGGCCGGTGAGGGCGGCCATGCGCGTGAGCATTTCATCCACCGGCTTGAGCGCCTTGTAGGCGTCGTCGACCCGGCCGTGGTCGAGCAGCAGCCGCAAGGTCGCCAGCTGCATGCGCTGGGCGGTAAGTGGCTGGTTGATCTCATGGGCCAGGGCGGCGGACATCTGCCCCAGCGCCGCGAGTTTGGCCGATTGCACCAGACCTTCCTGGGCGGTGCGCAGGTCGCGGGTACGCTCTTCTACAAGCTGTTCGAGTTCTTCGCGACTGCGCTGACGCAGTTTGGCCAGGCGCCAGCGCTGGTTGAGAAACAGCAGCAGGAACACCAGGGTCAGCCATAGCCCGGCCGCGGCGAGGGCAGCATTGCGGCTGTCTTCGAAGGCGACTTGTGGGCGCCGCAGCAGGTGCAGGGTCCAGCCCTCGGTATTCAGCGGCAGGGATTCCCACAGGTAATCCGCCTTGCCGTCGGGGCCGTCGACCCGAGCCAGGTCACTGTTATCGTCGAAGCGCCGCAACGATTGAAACTCAAGCGGCGTCAGCGGCTGCTTGTCGTACTGGCGGGTGGTCTTGAGTTCGGCATGATCGCTGTCGCTCAGCGGCTTGAGCAAGCGATAGCGCCAGCCCGGCTGGTTGGCGATGAAGATTATTCCACGTGCGTCGCTGACTAGCAGTGTGTCGCTGCCCTGGCGCCACTCGCGTTCCAGTTCGGGGAATTCCAGTTTCACCACCATGGCGCCGAGGAACTGGCCATCGTCATCGCTGACCGCGCTGGAGAGGAAGTAGCCGGGAATTCCGCTGGTCACCCCCACGGCGTAAAAGCGCCCGGTGCCCTGGGTGCGGGTCTGGTTGAAATAGGGACGGAAACCGTAGTTATGGCCGACATAACTGCTGGGCAAGCGCCAGTTGCTCGCCGCCACGGCGAGGCCGGTGTGATCGAGCAGTTCCAGGGTCGATGATTGGGCGGCGCCGTTGATTTTTTCCAGTTTGCGGTTCAATGCGTCCTGCTGTTCGGAACTGACCTTGCCCTTGAGCGCCGAGCGCAGCTCCGGGTCCAGCGCCAGCACCGCGGGCAGGGCGCGGTAACGTTCGATCAGGGTATGCAGGGACGTGGCATACAGTGCCAGTTGCTGATTGGCGCGAGCCGCGTCTTCGACCATTGACTGGCGCACGGTGTGGCGCATGGCCAGAGTGGCCGCGATGGCAGCACCGGCAATGATCAATACGGTATAGAGCGCCAGGCGCAGGGATCGAGATGACTCAAACATGCAGGGCTTACACAAGGAATACGGAGGGGGCGCACGATAACATGAGCGACTTGGCCCTTGTAGGAGCGAGCCTGCTCGCGATGGAAGTCAACGACAACGCGGGGCACCAGACAGCCTGTGTTGTCCATGCGTCCTTCGCGAGCGGGCTCGCTCCTGCAGGGGTATGGCTTGGCAATAAAAAAGGCGACAGGGATAACCCTGTCGCCTTTTCTGGAGCAGTCCAAGCGCTTACTGCACTTCTACCGCCAGGCTTTCACTGATCTTTTTCTGCCAGATGGCAGGACCGGTGATGTGTACCGACTCACCTTTGCTGTCGACGGCAACAGTTACCGGCATGTCTTTCACGTCGAACTCGTAGATCGCTTCCATGCCCAGTTCGGCGAAAGCCACCACGCGGGATTTCTTGATCGCTTGCGCTACAAGGTAAGCCGCGCCGCCGACTGCCATCAGGTAGACGGCCTTGTGGTCCTTGATCGCGTCGATTGCGGTCGGGCCGCGCTCGGATTTGCCGATCATGCCCAGCAGGCCGGTTTGCTCGAGGATCTGACGGGTGAACTTGTCCATCCGCGTGGCGGTGGTAGGACCGGCCGGGCCAACCACTTCGTCACCGACCGGATCGACCGGGCCGACGTAGTAGATGAAGCGACCCTTGAGGTCCACCGGCAGGGTTTCTCCCTTGTTCAGCATCTCGACCATGCGCTTGTGCGCAGCGTCGCGGCCGGTGAGCATCTTGCCGTTGAGCAGGACGGTTTCGCCCGGCTTCCAGCTCTGCACTTCTTCCGGGGTCAGGGTGTCGAGGTTGACGCGACGAGCCGAGGGGCCGGCTTCCCAGACGATTTCCGGGTAGGCGTCCAGCGGTGGCGCTTCCAGCGAAGCCGGGCCGGAACCGTCGAGCACGAAGTGTGCGTGACGGGTGGCGGCGCAGTTCGGGATCATGCACACCGGCAGCGAAGCGGCGTGAGTCGGGTAGTCCATGATCTTCACGTCGAGCACGGTGGTCAGGCCACCCAGGCCCTGGGCGCCGATGCCCAGTTGGTTGACCTTCTCGAACAGCTCCAGGCGCATTTCTTCAATGCGGTTCTGTGGGCCACGGGCCTTCAGTTCGTGGATGTCGATGGATTCCATCAACACTTCCTTGGCCATGACAGCGGCTTTCTCGGCGGTGCCGCCGATGCCGATGCCGAGCATGCCCGGTGGGCACCAGCCGGCGCCCATTTCCGGAACGGTCTTGAGCACCCAGTCGACGATCGAGTCGGACGGGTTGAGCATGGCCATCTTCGACTTGTTCTCGGAACCGCCGCCCTTGGCTGCCACGTCCACTTCCACGGTGTTACCCGGAACGATGGAGTAGTGGATGACCGCCGGGGTGTTGTCCTTGGTGTTCTTGCGAGCGCCCGCCGGGTCGGCGAGGATCGAAGCGCGCAGGACGTTTTCCGGCAGGTTGTAGGCGCGACGCACGCCTTCGTTGATCATGTCGTCCAGGCCCATGGTGGCGCCATCCCAGCGCACGTCCATACCGACACGCACGAACACGGTGACGATACCGGTGTCCTGGCAGATCGGGCGGTGGCCGGTGGCGCACATGCGCGAGTTGATCAGGATCTGTGCCATCGAGTCGCGGGCCGCTGGCGATTCTTCGCGCAGGTAGGCCTCGTGCATCGCCTGGATGAAATCCACGGGGTGGTAGTAGGAAATGAACTGCAGGGCGTCGGCAACGCTCTGAATCAGGTCGTCTTGCTTGATCACGGTCATGAGTCGCGCTCCTCTAAAAGACGGGAACATTCAATAAGGTGCTTGCAGCTTGGGTGCATCGGTCGGTTGCAAGCACCTTTCAAGGCACGCCGGGCAAGCTGGCGCGACGCTAAAAAGGCGCGGCAGTATACCGCGCCTCGCGGACAGGCACACGCGCCGGCAGTCAATCGTTGGTCGCATAAGCTCCTGCAACCGGGACGACCTTGCCCATCCCGAAAATTGAATGGTCATTTATCGGCCACGCCACTAAAGTGACATACGGTCTGTAGAGTAGGACGCTCTGTCAGTCTCCTTTCATTTGGTGAATCAACGATTGACCCAAAACGCCATCCAGCGCCTGTTGCTCAAACGTTTCGCCCTCGCGGCCGGCACCTATGCCCTGGCATTGCTGTTGCTGTGGCTGGCGTTTTTTACCGGTCACTACGACGCACCGCTGTCCAGTGTCGCCATCGGCAGCGCACTGGTAGTGATCAGTCAGGCCATCCTGTTCGCGGTGTTCTACAGCGGCTGCAACCTGCGCTTCGCCGACCCCAGCCTGACCGAGGCACAAGTGTTGCTGGGGCTGGGTTGGCAAACCTGGCTGATTGCCCATCTGGACGAAGCCCGGGGCGCGTTTCTGGTGTTTTACGTGCTGATCCTGCTGTTCGGCTTGTTCCATCTGTCTCGCCGGTCTTTAGTGCGATGCGCGCTGCTGGTGTTTTTGAGTTTCAGTGCGATCACGCTGTGGGAGGGCTACCACTTCCAGCTGCCTGACCCGGCCATGGCGGTGTTGCAGGTCTGTGTGCTGTTCATCGTGCTGGTGTGGCTGGTGCTGTATGCCCGCTATGTCCAGGCCTCGCGACAACGCATGCGCCAGCGGCGTTTTGCCTTGCAGGCGCACCAGGACACGTTGCGCGGGATGATGCGACAGCTCGAAGACCTGGTGGCCACCGACGAGCTCACGGGCCTGTTCAATCGTCGGCATTTCCTGCGCCTGGCGTCACGCGAGCTGAACGCCATGGACGCCGGTGTCGTGCATGGCCTGGCGCTGATCGACCTCGACCATTTCAAACGCATCAACGACCTGCACGGTCATGCTGCCGGCGATCAGGTGCTGCAAGCCTTTGCCGGCGTTGCCAGCGCGTGCCTGCGTGACGGTGACGTACTGGCTCGCTACGGTGGCGAAGAGTTCGTGGTGCTGCTGCCCGATTGCGATGCCGACAGTCTGACTGCGTGCTGCGAACGGCTGCGCATCGCGTTCACCGACGTCGAGCTGATTGGTCTGAATGTACGCAACCTCAGTCTGTCCGCCGGCATGACCCTGCTGGAGTTGGGTGACGATCTTGATGATGCATTGCAGCAGGCCGATCAGGCGCTCTATCGCGCCAAGCGTGACGGCCGCAACCGGTGCGCGGCAGCGTGGGAGAATGTCGATGCCTGAGCTGCGGGTCGGCGAGCGCCATTGGTCGGTGGCGGCGGGCAGCAATCTGCTTGATGCGCTGAATCAGAACGGCGTGCCAGTTCCTTACAGTTGCCGCGCCGGCAGTTGTCATGCGTGCCTGGTGCAGTGTGTGCGGGGCCTGCCGAACGACAGCCGCCCCGATGCCTTGAGTGCACAGCAGCGTGAACAGGGATGGCGGCTGGCGTGCCAGTGCCAGGTGGTCGAGGACTTGCAGGTGCACGCCTTCGACCCGCAAACCGATGGTCATCCGGCCGAGGTCGAGGCGGTCGATTGGCTGAGTAGCACGGTGCTGCGCTTGCGGGTAACCCCCCAGCGACCGTTGCGTTACAGCGCCGGGCAGCACCTGGTGTTGTGGGCGGGCAGCGTGGCGCGGCCGTATTCCCTCACCAGCCTGCCGCAGGAAGACCGTTTTCTGGAGTTTCATCTCGATTGCCGCAAGCCCGGGGAATTCAGCGATGCCGCCAGGCAAATGCGCATCGGCGATCCGATCCGTCTCGGTGAACTGCGCGGCGGTGCCTTGCATTATGACCCTGACTGGCACACCCGGCCGTTGTGGTTGATGGCGGCCGGCACCGGATTGGGGCCATTGTTTGGTGTCTTGCGCGAAGCATTGCGCCAGGATCACCAAGGCACCATCCGTGTCATCCACCTGGCTCATGATGCCGATGAACACTACCTGGCCAAACCCCTGCAAGCCATGGCAAGCAGCCGTCCGAACCTGAGTGTCGAACTGTGGACCCCGGCCGAGTTGCCAGCGGCTTTGGCGCAACTGCGGCTTGTTTCCCGGCAAACCCTGGCCTTACTCTGCGGAGGCCCCGACAGTGTCGACGCCTTTGCCCGGCGCCTGTACCTGGCGGGACTGCCGCGCAATCAACTGCTGGCCGATGTGTTCCTGCCCCGTGGTTGAGCGCTGACTTTTCAGACGCGAGACCTGCCATGACCGATGCCATCCAAGTTGAACGCGAACGCGGCCTGTTGACCCTGCGCCTGAATCGCCCGGACAAGAAAAACGCCCTGACCCGCGCCATGTACAGCCACTTGGCCGAGGCGCTGAAACAGGCCGACAGCGACCCCAATATCAACGCCGTGTTGATCACCGGCTCTGCCGAATGCTTCACCGCCGGCAACGACATCGCCGATTTCATCCAGCAACCGCCGAACAGCCTCGACAGCCCGGTGTTCCATTTCATGCTCAACTTGCTCGAATGCCGCAAACCTGTGATCGCCGCCGTGGCCGGAGCGGCGGTGGGCATTGGAACGACGATGTTGCTGCATTGCGACCTGGTCTACGTCAGCCGCGACGCCCGCCTGCGCATGCCGTTCGTCAACCTTGGTCTTTGCCCAGAGTTCGGCTCCAGCCTGATCCTGCCGCGTCTGCTCGGGCAGGCCAAGGCGGCGGAGTTGTTGCTGCTCGGTGAAGGTTTCAATGGGGAGCAGGCTGCGGCGTGGGGCATTGCGTCCGAAGCGCTGGGCAGTGGCGAAGAAGCCTTGGCCAAGGCGCGGGAGATGGCGCTGCGATTCGAGTCGCTGCCGCCGGAAGCGGTGCGCATCAGCAAGCAATTGATGAAGGCGCCGGACCGAGAGCTGTTGCGCAAGGTGATTGAAGAGGAGGGGGCGTTGTTTACCCAGCGGCTGCGGTCGCCGGAAGCGTTGGCGGCGTTGACGGGGTTCATCAAGCGGCATTGAATCTTTCGCTGACTGGGCAACACAACTATTGGATCAGCATGCAAAAAGCCCCGCCATTCACATGGCGGGGCTTTTGTTTTTCAGCAGCCGGTCACTCAGACCATCGGATCGCCAACGTGCAGGATCTTCATGCCGTTGGTGCCACCGGTAGTGTGGTAGCTGTCGCCTTTGGTCAGGATGACCCAGTCGCCTTTCTGTACTACGCCGCGCTTGACCAGCTCGTCGATAGCCTTCTGGCTGACTTCGTTCGGCGCCAGCGAAGCCGGGTCGAACGGGATGGTGTACACGCCACGGAACATTGCCGCGCGAGCCTGGGCTTCGCGGTGTGGAGTGAACGCGTAGATCGGCACCGAGGAGCGGATGCGCGACATGATCAGCGGGGTGTAGCCACTTTCGGTCAAGGCGATGATCGCCTTCACGCCCGGGAAGTGGTTGGCGGTGTACATGGTCGCCAGCGCGATGCTTTCGTCGCAGCGCTGGAATTCCTTGCCGATGCGGTGGCTGGAGGTCTTGCTGGTCGGGTGCTTTTCGGCACCGACGCAGATACGCGCCATGGCCTGAACAGCTTCCAGCGGGTACAGGCCAGCGGCGCTTTCGGCCGAGAGCATCACGGCATCGGTGTAGTCGAGCACGGCGTTGGCTACGTCGGACACTTCGGCGCGGGTCGGCATCGGGTTCTGGATCATCGACTCCATCATCTGGGTCGCCACGATCACCGCCTTGTTGTGGCGGCGTGCGTGCAGAATGATTTTCTTCTGGATGCCCACCAGCTCGGCGTCGCCGATTTCCACACCCAGGTCACCACGGGCAACCATCACCGCGTCGGACGCCTTGATCAGGCCGTCGAGGGTTTCGTCGTCGGCCACGGCTTCGGCGCGTTCGATCTTCGCCACCAGCCAGGCAGTGCCGCCGGCTTCGTCGCGCAGTTGACGGGCGTACTCCATGTCGGCGGCGTCACGCGGGAAGGATACCGCGAGGTAGTCGACTTCCATTTCCGCGGCAAGCTTGATGTCGGCCTTGTCTTTTTCAGTCAGGGCCGGAGCGGTCAGGCCGCCACCGCGACGGTTGATGCCTTTGTGATCGGACAGCGGGCCGCCGATGGTCACGGTGCAGTTCAGTTCGGTGGCGGTGGCGGTATCGACGCGCATCACCACGCGACCGTCGTCGAGCAACAGTTCGTCGCCCACACCGCAGTCCTTGACCAGGTCCGGGTAGTCGATGCCGACCACTTGCTGGTTGCCTTCGGTCAGAGGATGGCTGGTGGAGAAGGTGAATTGATCACCGATCTTCAGCTCGATCTTCTTGTTGGCGAATTTGGCAATACGGATTTTCGGGCCTTGCAGGTCCCCCAGCAGGGCAACGAAGCGGCCGTGCTTGGCAGCGAGGTCACGCACCAGCTTCGCGCGAGCCTTGTGCTCGTCGGGGGTGCCGTGGGAGAAGTTCAGGCGGGCGACATCCAGACCAGCCAGAATCAGCTGTTCGAGAACTTCCGGTGAGTTACTGGCCGGGCCAAGGGTGGCGACGATTTTGGTACGACGGACGGACATGCAAAGACTCCTGAGTTCAAGCGCTGAGTGAGGCTACTATGCTCCGAAGGTGTAGTCATTGTTCGTTTGCACTACTTTTCGTGAAGAGCTTGGTTTTTTCGAAGAGCTTGGTGATTGCCTTCTTTAATAGAACCGCGCAACTTTGCATCCGGCAGCCTGAAGATTTCCGACCATGGGTCGATACAGCGTTCATGACAGGAGATTTTTCCCATGCGTTGCGTACTCATTGCCGCCCTAGCCATCAGCGTCCTCAGCGTCACGGGTTGTACCCGTTGGTCGATGAACCATCATTTGAACAATGCCTACAAAGCCTATGACCGGGGCAATTGCGAGCAAGTCATGCTTGAGCTGTCCAAGGTCGAGCGCGAAAGCCGGGCGCGGCCTTATGTGTGGCCGGAAGCATCGATGATGCGCGGCCTTTGCCTGGAACGGCAGAAGATGTTTGTCGATGCGGCGCAGACGTATCAGTTCATCATCGCCTCGTACCCACAGAGCGAATACGCCTACCGCGCCCGAGCCCGCCTGGAAACCCTGCAAAGCCTGGGTCACTACCCGCTACGCAGTGCCGCCGCGGCAAAATCCACGCAGTTCTGACGGCCGTAACCTTCTGAACGCTGGCTCCCCGGCGGTGGTGAGCTATAGTCCAGGGAACCGGTTTTAGAGCGTTGTCTCTGATGAACCGGGGCAGCACCTGTGACCGGCACAAGCAAGACTCTGCGCTAAAAGGACTGGCGCACCGGAAGCGGGGAGAGCGGGCAAAGACTTATGCATACCCGTTCCGAAGCAGTAGTGCGGCTCTGCTTAAGAGCCTTGCATAGCGAAATTGCGCATGTTCACTGACCGCCGAATCGAGCGGCATCAACTGCCGTACTTCCTGAAAGTGTTCAACGGCATCACCGGCAAACCCATCGGTTACCTGGGCAATGTCTCCGAAGACGGGCTGATGTTGATCAGCCAGCTGCCGATGATGATCGGCGCGGACTTCAGCCTGCGCCTGAAAATTCCCGCCAGCGAAGGTGGTCTGCGAATCATCGACCTGCAGGCCTGTTGCCTGTGGTGCCACGAAGACGCGACCCCCCAACATTACGACGCCGGGTTCAGCCTGCAACGGGCACCGCCGGAGTATGAGCAACTGGTAGAGGCGTTGAAGCAGTATTTCAGTTTTCTGCCGCTACCGGCTTCGGCGTGAGATCAATGGGAACCTGGTTGTGGGTGATTACCCAGGCTCAGAGTCCGGTTCTCTTCCAGCCCAGGTACCGAGTCACCAACTCTGTCCCCAACTCACCGGGCCGGGCATCCATCACCAATACGCCATGAGCGTTCAAGCGCTCATGGAGTTCGGCGCGCGCATTCAGATAGTCCACGGTCCCGCAATAGGCCAGCGCTTCGGGCAAAGTCTGCACCGGTGACTGACGCAGGGTGTCGAGTACGTCTTCGCGCAGGCTCGCCACCAGCACCTGATGCTGCCGGCTCAGGCGGTGGACGGCCGGAAGCAATTCATCGTCATCCTCTTCGCGCAGGTTGGTCACCAGCACCACCAGTGCCCGACGTTTCTGCCGCGCCAGCAGTTGCGTGGCCGCGGCTTGATAGTCGGCGCTGCGTTGGGTGCTGTTCAAATCATAGACGGTGTTGAGCAGGGTGTTGAGATGGCTGGTGCCTTTTACCGGCGCGAGGTAGCGCGGCTGTTCGCCGGCAAAAGTACTCAGGCCCACGGCGTCGCCCTGACGTAGAGCGACGTAGCTGAGCAACAAACAGGCGTTGAGGGCGTGATCGAAGTGCGACAGTTCATCATCCTGGCTACGCATGTGCCGGCCGCAGTCGAGCATGAAGATGATCTGCTGGTCGCGCTCGTCCTGGTACTCGCGGGCAATTGGTGTGCGCTGGCGGGCGGTGGCTTTCCAGTCGATCTGGCGCAGGCTGTCGCCCTCGCGAAATTCGCGTAATTGATGGAATTCCAGGCCCAGGCCCCGCCGTTGTTTCTGGCGGACGCCAAGCTGGCTGAGCCAGTTGTCCACCGCCAGTAATTGGCCTTCATAGAGACGAGCGAAGTCGGGGTAGACACGGGTGGCGTCGGGCAGGTCGAGCAAGCGTCTTTCCGACCAGAGCCCCAAGGGGCTTGGCAGGTTGATTTCGCAGTGTTCGAAAATGAAGTGGCCGCGCTTGAGCGGGCGCAGGCGATAACTGGCCAGGCTGTGCTGGCCGGGTTGCAACTCGACCGTCAGCGGCAGGTTTTCGAAGCCCAGGCCCGCTGGCACATGGTCGAAGACTTGCACGTTCAGCGGTTGGGCAAAGTCGTGTTCAAGAGTCAGTTGCACTTCGCTCCATCGGCCCAGCGCCAGGCTGCCGGGCATTTGTCGTTTCAGCCGGGGCGAAGGCAGGCGCTTCACGCGAACAGCATCCAGCAAGGCCAGGGCAAACAGCGCCAGGAACAACCCCCAGTTGATCGCCGTGAGATTCGCCGGAGCCGTGAACTCCAGCGCCCGCAAAGTGCCCGACACGATGCCGAAGGCCAGCAGGATCAGCAGCCAGGCGAGCATCAGGCGCGACGGTTTCACAGGCGCGGCGCCGGCACTTGGTCGAGCAACTGCTGGAGCACCTGATCGACATCCAGACCCTCGATGTCCAGCTCCGGCGTGATACGCACCCGATGACGCAGTACGGCCAGGGCACAACCCTTGATGTCATCCGGAATGACGAACTCACCCCCGCGCAGCAGCGCACGGGCCCGGGCGCATCGCGCCAGCGCGATGGACGCGCGCGGGCCAGCGCCGAGGCTCAAGCCAGGCCAGTTGCGGGTGGAGCGGGCCAGGCGCACGGCGTAATCGAGTACCTGATCGTCCAGCGGCAGGTCGCTGGCGATACGTTGCAGGGCCAGTACATCCTTGGCTTGCAACAACGTGCGCATCGGTTGAACGTCGAGCATGTCGGCCCGGGTCGAGCGGCTGACCTGACGCACCATGTCCAGCTCCTGCTCGGCGTCGGGGTAATCCATGCGCACCTTGAGCATGAAACGGTCAAGTTCGGCCTCCGGCAACGGGTAGGTGCCTTCTTGTTCGATCGGGTTCTGCGTGGCAAGCACCATGAACGGTTGCGCTATCGGCAATGGACGGCCTTCGAGGGTGACTTGCCGTTCCTGCATGGCTTCGAGCAGCGCCGCCTGGGTTTTCGCCGGGGCGCGGTTGATTTCGTCGGCCAACAACAGGTTGGTGAACAGCGGGCCTTTGCGCAGTTTGAATTGCTCGGTCTGCAGGTCGTACACCGCGTGCCCGGTGACGTCGCTGGGCATCAAGTCCGGGGTGAACTGGATACGGGCAAACTCGCCGCCGAAGCAGCGGGCGAGGGCGCGCACCAATAGAGTCTTGCCCAAACCCGGTACGCCTTCGAGCAGCACATGACCGCCCGCGATCAGCGCGGTCAGGACGTCGTCGATCACGCTGTCCTGACCGATCAAGGCTTTTTGCAGTTCAGTGCGTACGGCCTGGGCCAGGTGGCTGGCACGCTGTCGTTGCTGAGCGGCATGGCTCGGTACGTCGGGCTCGATCGGTTGACTCATAGGGCATTCCTCAAGGATTGCAGGTGGGCGACCTGACGGCTGAATTCAACGCTGGAAAGCCGTTGTTTCGGCCGCGGGCTCATGGCCTGGCTGATGGCGCGTGTGGGTTGGCCGGTCAGGCGCGCGAGCACCAGCCATTGTTCGGCAACGCCGAGCTGTTCAAAACCGGGGTGACGACGTCGTACACGCCGCAGGATGTCTTGCTGCAAGGCTTGCAGCAGGCCGGCCTGACCGTTGCGGCGTAACAGGAAGTCGGCACTGGCGCGCAGGTGCTCCTGCAATTGCCGGCGTGCTTTCGGAGCCGCTTCCAGCAGCGGTCCCTGGCGCACGCCAAAGTGCCAGAAACCCAGGCCGATCAAGGCGAACAACGCGACCAGCGCCTGGGGGAAATAACGCAGCAGCAACGTCAGCAGGCTGTCGTGATCAGTGTTGAAGATCAGCGTCACGCGGGTGTCGGCGGTCAGGTACCAGAGCAGCCAGGCGTTGTCGTACTGGTCGATGGCCGGGGTTTTCCACAGGTCGGCATCAGTGACCACGATGATCGAACCGAGCCCGTGGTTGAGTTGCATCATGTGCGTGGCCCTGGCGCTGTTGGCCCAGGCCAGGGCGAGGTTTTTCGGGTCTTCGAGATGGAACGCGGTATCGAAACCGGCATAGGCCGGGGCGTCTTCGTCTTCCAGATAGAGCTTGGTCAGTTGCGGGTACGGATCGTCACCGACATCCGGCGGTGGATCCTTGAGGTCTTTGCTCAAGGACTGGTGCAGTTGCACCCGGTCGAGCAGCAGGTCATTGCTATGGCCGAGTTTTTCATCCCACAGCGACTCGGCGATGAACAGTAGCCGCCCGCCGGCCCGGGTCCAGTTCATCACCTGGTCGATCTGCCGTGGGGTCATGTTGTAGCGTTCCCCGAGCAACAGCAGACTGTGTTGATGCGGGTCGAGGCTGGGCAGGATATCGAGGCCGTTGGCGTGGCCGACCTTCAGGCCTTGCTTGCGCAGGAACAACTCGGCCGCCAGATAAGGGTTGGCATTGGCTTCGGGGGAGGGGCCGTGATCGATTTCGGTCTGGTAGGGAGTCGCCTTGAGGTACAGATAAACACTCAGCGCAGCCAGCAACACGGCCATCAACGCACCGGCTATCGAACCCCGGCGCCGACTCAACGGACAGCCTCCGGACCGAACAGAACACGCCAGCCGTTACACAGTTCCTGCTGCACTTGAGCGGGCGGCAGGCGATGCCCGTAGGCCATGTTTTGCCAGTGCCCGGTCAGGTTTTGGCTGTAGGCCAGCAAAGCTGGCTGCTGCAGTCGCTCTACACGCCGAAGCACCTGGCCTTCAGTGTCGGCGGCCTTGAGCGCGATATTGAAGTCGTGCAGCAGGCGGCTGAGCAGGGCCCGATAGAGCAAGCCAAGCGCTTCGCGTGGGTGGGCTTGCCAGAGGCTTTCGGCGTGGGTGGCGATGTCGGCGGGCAGGGACTCGGGCTTGAGGTCCAGGCCGAACGCCTGCTGCGGTAACGGTCGGGTGGCTTTGACATTGAGGGGCGGTCGTCGGCTGACGAACGCCTGCAGCCAATCGCGATAGCGCCAGATCAACAGGCCGACGGCGCCAATGACGATGCCCCACAGTACGATTTCGATCAGTGTCGCCAATGCCCCGAAGCGTTGCCCCTCGAACAGCTTCAACAGCGCTTTCAACCATTGTGGTGTCTTGCCGTCGTCCAAAGCTTCAGCATTCGGGTGCTCTTCGCCAAAGCGGTAGCGCGTGACCGACTCCCGGTTCTTGAAGGGCGTCTGTTCGAGGATCGCCTTGATGCTGTCCCTGGAGGCTTGGCTGGTCAGGGGCTGGTCCAGCAGGCGCGGGCTGTCGGGTGAGACGGCCGGTTCTGTGGCCCATGCGTTGTGGGTGGTTGGCATCAGCATAATCACGGCCATCAACAGGACTGCGCCTGCACTGACCAGACGCTGGCGCATCCGGCGAAACACCAGTTCGATATCCCAGGCCTCCAGCACGGTGCGCCGGTTCAGGTACAGACTGAAACCGCAGGCGACATAGATTGGTTCCCAGACCACCAACACCAGTGCGTAAAAGGCATTAGTCAGGTGTTCCAGCCAACGCCAGTCCTGGGTGACCGCCGAGATCAGCGATTGCCAGCTCCAGTCGAGCGCGACCTGTTGTGGCAGCAACAGATAGAACAACACCATCAAGCCGATCCACAATGCGCCTTCCAGATGCGCGCCGATGATCGTCAGCCAACGTGCGGCGCCGGCGTCTCGCTGCAAAAGCACCTGTAGGCGTTGTTGTCGTTGCTGCTCGCCCAGTCCTTCGAGTTGCACCACCGGCATCACGAAACTGCGGTGCAAACTCAGGCGTCGCCAGGTCAGGCTGGCCAGCAATTGCGGCTTGAGCAGGCGTGGCCATTGGTGCAGGGCCTGTTTGAGCGTGGGCGTTTCACCGAACATGGCTTTGGACAGAATGTATAGGGGAAGGCGTTCGAACGCGGGCTTCAGCCACCAGAAAATGAACACGGCGAGATCGGGCGAATCCCAGAGCCCCCAACTGAGCAGCGCGAAAACCGGCAAGGTGACCAAGGCCCAACTGGTCATCAACAGGCGTCGGTGGCGTTGGCTCAGCAGCACCCCCAGGTCCATGGCTTCCCAGGTCGAGCGCGGGCGAATCACCACCGTGGCGTCACTCAGGCGCATGGCGCTGACGTCCGGCAAACACAAGATAAACCACCACCAACAGCCAGAGCGCCAAGCCGACCAGATATTTGGTCTGGTGCGAAGGGCCGGTCATTGACGACCAATAGGCTTCGATAAACGCCGCGATCAACAGAAACAGCATGACCCCGCAGATCAGCAGCACGCTCTTGCGCGCAGCCAATTGCAAGGCCTCGGCCCGTGGCAGGCGCCCCGGGGCGACCAAGGCCCAGCCCAGCTTCAGACCAGCGGCACCGGCCAGGGCGATGGCGCTGAGTTCGAAAGCGCCATGGCCGATCACGAATGACCAAAAGGTTTGCCCGTAGCCGACGTAGGTCAGGTGTCCGGCCACCGCACCGATCATCAGGCCATTGAAAATCAGGAAAAACGCGCTGCCCAGACCGAACAGCAAACCACTGGCGAAGGTCTGAAATGCAATGCCGATGTTGTGCATGATGTAGTAGCCGAACATCGCCCAGTCCTCACTGGCGGCTCGTTCCACC
This sequence comes from Pseudomonas sp. EU05-FHT14B02, assembly GCF_058791055.1. NCBI lineage: Bacteria > Pseudomonadati > Pseudomonadota > Gammaproteobacteria > Pseudomonadales > Pseudomonadaceae > Pseudomonas > Pseudomonas sp. EU05-FHT14B02. The sequence goes on from NZ_JBYTDD010000003.1 coordinate 79,878, forward strand.
GTGCGCCCTAGGTGACCGGCAACGGGGTCGTACATGCTTTGCATCTCGCTGACTTGCTCGGCGGGGATCAGGTTGTAGACCAGCGCCGGGTACAGGTACACCAGCAGCGCGAAACCGGCCAGGCTGCCAAAAAACATCAGGCTGGAGGCGAGGACAAAACGCCACTGTTCGCGCACCAGTCGTGGAAAGTCGGCCAGGATGAACGCCAGCACATTGGCCCCCAAATGACTGCGATGACGGTAAAGCTGTTGGTGTCCGCGCAGCACCTGTTGCTGCAAGGAGTCGATCAGAAAACTGCTGTAGCCACGCTCCCGTGCCAGTGCCAGGTGTTGGCAGAGGCGTCGGTAATCCTTCGGGAAGCTGCCGGCGTCGGTAGCCTTGCCGTCCCGTTCCAACTGCTCGAGCAGATGGGTGAAATGGTCCCATTCGGCCTTGTACCGGCTTTCAAAAAGGCTTTGCTTCATGTCGGCCCCAACAAGCCGCGGGCGATGCCGTTGAGCTCGGTCACTGCCTGTGGGGGTTGGACTTGTAAGGGGGGGGCGAGAATCGAAGCCAGTTCATTGACCCGCGCTTCGGAGAGTTCACCCTGGCGCTCGGCAAAACCGAGGATGGCCCGTTGTTCTGTGAGTGTCAGGACAAAGGCCAGGCGGCGGGGTCGGGTTTCGGGGAGCAGGGGGCGTGTGTGCGGTCGTTCGCGGTAGATCACCAGGCTCCCGGCGGCGATATCGCCGAGGCGCTTGAAGTGGGGGTGTTGAAGGCAACTGATGGCCCCGAGGAAGTAACCGAACGGCAGCAGGTCGACAACTCGCAGCAGGTTGCGCAACAGCGACGCGGACCAGCCGACCGGGGTGCCATCGTCGTGCACTACCTGCAAGCCCATCCATTGCTTGCCCGGCGAGCGACCGTGGTTCAGCACCTCGAACAGCACCATGTACCACCAGCTCACCAAGAACAGCAGGATCGAGCCGAGCCCGGCTCCCAGTTTGCCGAGCATCGCCAGCACAATGAACAGCACGCCCAGGACCAGGCCGCGTAAACCAAGATCAATGGAGAATGCCAGCGCACGGACCATCAACCCGGCCGGGCGCAGTGGCAGGTCGACGCCCTCCGGCGTTTCGACCTGGTACTGCGTATCCAGCGGCGGTGACAGCGGCGCATTCCGTGGCTGTGCTGTGGTCTCGAGCATGGGCAACCTGACGATGTGGCCTTATTCGGGATTGTGTATCCATTCGATGCTAGCAGCCTATGCGGGGGGAAACGACATAACTATGTATTGCATGGTGAGTCGCGCAAGGTGCTTGAATGACAAGACTACTGGCCGGGGCGGGCGGTGAACGCCTAGACTTTGCCGATCTTCAGTTCAGGAATCGCCCGTGACCTCCATTTTCTGGTACGACTACGAAACCACTGGCATCAATCCCCGTAGTGACCGTCCATTGCAAATGGCCGGCCTGCGCACCGACTTTGATCTCAATGAAATCGACGAGCCGGTCAATCTTTACTGCCAGCCCAGTGACGACATCCTGCCGCATCCCGCCGCCTGCGCGATCACGGGAATCACCCCCGGGCAACTGCAAGAGCACGGCTTGAGCGAAGCCGACTTCATGACCCGGGTGCATGCCCAACTCGCGGCGCCCGGTACCTGTGGTGCGGGGTATAACACCTTGCGTTTCGATGACGAGATGACCCGCTACAGCCTGTACCGAAACTTTTTCGACCCCTATGCGCGGGAGTGGCAGGGCGGCAATAGCCGTTGGGACCTGATCGATGTGGTGCGTGCCGCCTATGCCTTGCGTCCCGATGGCCTGGTCTGGCCGACCGATGACGAGGGGCGGGTCACGCTCAAGCTCGAACGCCTGACGGCTGCCAATGGCATCGATCATGGCAATGCCCACGAAGCACTATCGGACGTTCGCGCGACGATCGCCCTGGCGCGCCTGATACGGGAAAAACAGCCAAAGCTGTACGACTGGCTGTTTCAGCTGCGCAGCAAGCAAAAAGTCATGGACCAGATACGCCTGCTGCAACCGCTGGTGCATGTTTCCGGACGTTTTTCGGCCGCACGCAACTATGTGGGTGTGGTGTTGCCGTTGGCCTGGCACCCGCGCAACAAGAACGCCCTGATTGTCTGTGACTTGCACCTCGATCCCCAGGGCCTGCTCGACCTGGATGCCGAAAGTTTGCGCCAGCGCTTGTATACCCGCCGCGACGAACTGGCCGAAGACGAGTTACCGGTACCGTTGAAGCTGATTCACATCAACAAGTGCCCGGTGGTGGCACCGTTGTCGGTACTTCGTCAGGAAGATCAGCAGCGTCTGGGGCTGGATATGGCGCTGTATCAGCAGAGGGTGTCGCAGCTCAATGAAGCCCGTAAAGTTTGGCTGGATAAAGTCCTGGCGATTTATGCCCGCGAAGACTTTGCCCAGAGCCAGGATCCGGAGCAACAGTTATACGATGGATTTATCGGTGATCGGGATCGGCGATTGTGTGAACAAGTCAGGACCGTTGACCCGATGCAATTGGCACAAGAGCAGTGGCCTTTCGATGACGAACGTTTGCCTGAATTGCTGTTTCGATATCGCGCACGCAACTTTCCCGACACGTTGAATTCCGAAGAGCAAGAGCGCTGGCGAATATTCTGTCAGAAACGTTTGTCAGACCCTGAGTGGGGGGCGCCAAATACCCTTGAAAGTTTTGTAGAAGCCGCGGCCCAATTGAGCATTAGTGCTACTGCGTTTCAGCAGGGGGTACTCAGTGATTGGCAGGATTATGTCCAGGGACTGCGCCGGCGTTTGAGTCTTTGAAATCGAACATGCCAGGGCTTAAACGCCTAGCATAAAATAACGCCAGCATTTGCTGGCGTTATTTTTTGTCACGGATCCATCTGCGACAAGCTCTGAGGCTTAGCCCAGCAGGGTAGCCCAGCCTTCTACCACGTCTCCGCCCCACTTGGCTTTCCACTCTTTCAGAGTCTTGTGGTTGCCACCTTTGGTTTCGATGACTTCACCGTTGTGCGGGTTTTTGTATTGTTTAACTTTGCGAGCACGCTTGGTGCCGGTAGTTTTCACTGCACCGCCGCGTGGTGCCTTGGTTTTGGATTCTGGATCCAGCAGCGCGATGATGTCACGAAGGGACTTGGAGTATTCACCCATCAGGGTGCGCAGTTTGCCTTCGAATTCCAGCTCGGTTTGCAGTTTGTCGTCTTGGGACAGGTTCTTCAAACGGGCTTGCAGCTCTTTGATAGCTTCTTCGGTGGCGCGATATTCGTTGATCAAGGACATGTGGACTACCTTATGTTGTGCGCTGGATGGCAGGTGACAGTGCGGCAATAATAGTCACGGTGTTTCATCAAGTAAACATTTAAGGCAAGTTTATTTAATTTAATTGCCGGGGTTTTGGCGCGCATTGGTAGTGCGATTATTAGTGTGGTCCCGCTCTGTCAGATATACACAAATTAACAATTGGCCGGCACAGCAAGAGCATCTGTGCAAGCAGGCACTGCTGGTGTCCGCCCTGCCGCCCTGACCTTCTGGCAGGGCGAAACGTCAACAATACTGCAGTTTTGTTGCGCAATCGCTAGAATGGCGGCCTTTGCGAAGTTCTGGAGTTTCCCCCTCATGCGCACTTTTCGTCTGGTGATTTCTTGCCCGGACCGTGTTGGCATCGTTGCCAAAGTCAGTAACTTTCTGGCATCACACAACGGCTGGATCACTGAAGCGAGCCATCACTCGGACAATCTCAGTGGCTGGTTCTTCATGCGTCACGAAATCCGTGCCGACTCCCTGCCATTTGGTATCGAAGCGTTTCGTGAAGCCTTTGCCCCGATCGCCGAAGAGTTCTCGATGGACTGGCGCATCACCGATACCGAGCAAAAGAAGCGCGTGGTCCTGATGGCCAGCCGCGAGTCGCACTGCCTGGCCGACTTGCTGCACCGCTGGCACAGCGATGAACTGGACTGCGAAATTTCCTGCGTCATTTCCAACCATGATGACTTGCGCAGCATGGTGGAGTGGCACGGTATTCCGTACTACCACGTCCCGGTCAATCCACAGGACAAGCAGCCAGCCTTCACCGAGGTTTCGCGCCTGGTCAAGCAACACGATGCCGAAGTGGTGGTACTTGCCCGCTACATGCAGATCCTGCCGCCTGAGTTGTGCAGCGAATACGCGCACAAGGTCATCAACATCCACCACAGCTTCCTGCCGTCATTCGTCGGTGCCAAGCCGTACCACCAGGCCTCCCTGCGTGGCGTGAAGCTGATCGGCGCGACTTGTCACTATGTGACCGAAGAGCTGGATGCCGGCCCGATCATCGAGCAGGACGTGGTGCGCGTCAGCCACAGCGACAGCATCGAAGACATGGTGCGTTTCGGCCGCGATGTCGAAAAAATGGTGCTGGCCCGTGGCTTGCGTTATCACCTGGAAGACCGCGTGCTAGTGCACGGTAACAAGACCGTCGTCTTCTGACAGACGTACGTCACCGTTGAAATTCGAAGGGCCTGGGCGTTCAATCGCTTCAGGCCCTTCGCCGTTTTTGCACCGAGGACATGACCATGGCCGATCCACTGGACAAAGCCACTTCCAAGGCTCCCGCCACGCTGGGCGAGGGGTGCCTGAGCCGCTACGACCCGGATGACATGGGGCCTGAAACCGGTACGGAGTTTCCCGACGCCGCGCAGTTGTGGGAACAGTTGCAGCAAGAGCCCGAGGACAAACCTAAGCCTGCCTGAGTTTCATCAACTTCTTCAGCAGCGGCCGACCCAGCATCAGCAGAAACACAGGCCCACCGACCAGTAAATAGAAGTAATAGGTTACCGCCCGCCAAATCAGAATCGCCGCGGCTGCCGTTGACTTCCCGACCATGGGCGCCAGCAACGCGGCAGACGTCAGCTCAGCCGCCCCGGCTCCGCCCGGCAGCAGGCTGAATTGCCCGGCGCTCAGTGCCAGCATCTGGATCAGAAAACTCCAGGCCCACTGCAAATCCGCGCCGAGCCCGCGCAACGCCAGGTACAGCACGCTGTAGCGCAGCCCCCAATGCACACAGGTCAGTGCGAATACCTTGATCAAGGTCTGCACGGGCAACTTCAACGTGTCGGTAAACGCCGCCAGAAACTGCAGGAGTTTGCGCGCCCAGCGCATTCGAGTGGCTGCTTTGATATTGAGTCGCGCGAGCCAACGACCACTCAGGCGAATCAATAATCGGTGATAGCGGGCCACCATGACGCAACTGATCAGGCCGCCGAACAGCGAAGCGGCGCTGACCATCAGCATCCATTCCATGCGCTGGCTGAGGTGCTGGAACAGGGCGTAAATCAGAATCCCGCTCAGGGCACAGAGAAAAAACAGCAAGTCGCTCAGTTGATCCATGGCAAACACCGCACTGCCCCTGGCCGGACGCACGCCGTGACGCGCCAGCAAAGCCATGATGGTCAGAGGCCCGCCACTGCCGCCGGGCGTGGCGCAGTAGGCGAATTCGGCGGCCATCACGACGCCGAGGCTCCTGAGCCGGCCGACCTTGTGGCATTGATCCCCCAGCAATAGGCGTAAACGCAGGGTGTTTACCCCCCAGCACAACAGGATCATGCCGAACATGATCAGCAACCACGGCAGCGGAAAGGCGGTCAGCCGAGACCAGATTTCGCTACCGCCCAACAGTAATGGAATCAGCACTGCCGCGAGCAGACCGCCGAGCAACAGCAGTGCGCGACTCATGCGGCACGGCCCAGTCGGTCGTTTTGCATCGCCAGCCAATGGGCCTTGGTCATTGGCACCCGTCCGTTGTCGAGCAGGCGCTCAAGGGTTTTTAGCCAGTATCGGTGCGAGAACTCATGGCGCATGTCTACTGGGTGCAGGCCCAGGCGAATCACCGGAGCGTGCTGCCAGCGCTGTTTACGCCGGTCGCTGACGAGCTTCGACACACCCCGGCGCCAAGCACTGCGCGCACTCCAGACCAGCCCCGGCGCCTCGAGCGCGGTGAAATCCGGTAGCCGGTATAAATGCTGCGAGTCGCTGGTGTAACTCAACGGCAATTGGCGCAATGCCTGGCGAGTGCCTTGGCTCATCAGCCAGGCCGGGGCGACGAACCCCTCCAGTGGCCAGTCATGGCGGTGGAACATCTCGATGCCCGAACGCAGGCGGGCGAGGGCTTCTTCCTGCGACAAACGGTAAAACTCGCCTTCGTGGGTGTAGATCCGGCGCACGAACCAGTCGCGGGGATTGATGGTTATCGGTCTGTCGTCGTAATGGAAATAGCCATGCAGTGCCAGTTCGTCACCCCGGGCGACCCTGGCACTGAGCCGGCGGCAAAATTGCGGATGGGTGTCCAGGTTGTTTTGTTTATGCAAATCCGGCACCACCAGCCAGGTGATCGGCACGCCACCCAGAGCGTCGACGGCTTTGACGAACGGCTGGTAATCGGCCCAGGTGGGCGGCGCCACGTCGTGCAGTACCAGCAGTAAAGCGGGACTGTTCATGGGCTCAACCATTAGCTGTCAGCGGCCATTGGCTGCCGAGCACGGCGAGGTAGTGGCGAAGCAAACTGGTGACTACCGTGTCCCAGGCATAATGTCGTTCGACATGTAATCGCGCCTGTTGGCCCAGCGCTACGCTGCCCGAGCCGAACAGTTCGCGAACAGCGGTGGCCATCGCGGCGGGATTGTTCGGCGCACAGAGCAGGCCGCAGTCCTCGGTGACGATTTCTTCGAAAGCCCCGGCCGCCACGGCTACCACCGGAATACCGCTGGCCATGGCTTCGAGTATCACCAGGCCGAAGGTTTCCTGATCGCCGGCGTGGAGCAAGGCATCGGCGCTGGCCATCAGGCGGGCCACCTGCGCCGCTGGGCAGAACTCGTCGATCACCGTCACGTTGGAGGGCACGGCCGTGGGCATCGACGACCCAACCAGCAGCAGATGATAACGTTGGCCCAGGTGTTTCATGCAGTCGAGCAGCACCGGCAGGTTTTTTTCCTTTGAACCGCGCCCGGCAAAGATCAAGAGGTGGGTGTTTTCGTCCAGACCCAGTTCGGCCCGCAGCCCGGGGTCTCTGGCATCGGGATTGAAGGTTTGCAGGTCAACGCCGAGCGGCTGTACGAAGACATTCCTGACCCCAAGCCCGGTGAGTTTGTCGGCCATGACCCGACTGGGCGCCAGGACCCGGTCGAAGTTGCCGTAGAGCTTGCTGACATAGGCCTCGACGTTATTGGTCACCCAGTTGCCCATGCGGTTGCTGACCAGCATGGGCAGGTCCGAGTGATAAAAACCGATGATCGGCACATCGAGTTGGCGCCGAGCATCCAGCGCCGCCCAGGCGGTGAGGTAAGGGTCGCCGACTTCGATCAGGTCGGGTTGCAAGTCTTGCAGGACATTGCGCCAGGGCGCCAGACGCAGAGGAAAGCGATAGCCCCTGCCGAAGGGCAGGGCAGGGGCGGGAACTGTGAAGATGCCATCCTGCTTTCCAAAGGACGATCCTGGGATCAGCAAGCTGTGGCGAATGCCCGGCTTGATACTCAGGCGGCGGTGCTTTGCATCCAGATAAGTGCGCACGCCTCCGCTGGCAGGGGCGTAGAACATGGTGATGTCCGCGATATGCACGATGAACGGTCCTCCGGTCCCGGTACTCCCTTGGTTGACCTTTATGAAGAATAGATGTTCGGTTGGGGTTGTGCGGGAGGGATGTCAGCGGGGGATGTATCGTTTGACAGGCAGCTATCGCGAGCAAGCTCGCTCCCACAGGAATCTTTGTCGCACTATAGATCTACTGTGGGAGCGAGCTTGCTCGCGATGAGGCCGGTGAGGTTGCCTTAGATCCTGAAGCTGCCTACCAGCTGCTTCAACCGCGCCGCCTGCTGCTCAAGGTCCGAGCACGCGCGCAATGTCGATTGCAGGTTTTCGACACCTTCCTGGTTCAGCGTATTGATTTCGGTGATGTCGACGTTGATCGACTCCACCACGGCGGTCTGTTCTTCGGTCGCGGTGGCCACCGACTGGTTCATGCCGTCGATTTCACCGATACGCAGCGTCACGCTGTTCAGGCGCTCACCCGCAAGGTTGGCGATTTCCACGCTGTCCTGGCTGTGGCGCTGACTGTCGCTCATGGTGCTGACCGATTCCCGGGCGCCGACCTGCAGCTCCTCGATCATGGTTTGCACCTGTTGCGCCGATTCCTGCGTGCGATGTGCCAGGTTGCGCACTTCGTCCGCCACCACGGCAAATCCACGACCGGCTTCACCGGCGCGGGCGGCTTCAATGGCGGCGTTGAGCGCCAGCAAGTTGGTTTGCTGGGAAATGCTGGTGATCACTTCGAGAATCTGTCCGATGTTCACCGTTTTACTGTTCAGCGATTCGATGTTGGAGCTCGATGCACTGAGCATGCTCGACAGTTGATTCATCGCCACGATACTGCGGTCCACCACTTGCTGGCCGTCTTCGGCCAGGCTGCGGGCATCGCTGGCCTGGCTCGAGGCCTGAGCGGCATTACGGGCAATTTCCTGGGCGGCGGCGCCGAGCTGGTTGATCGCGGCCGCGACGCTGCTGGTGCGCGAGGCTTGCTGGTCGGAGTTGAACATCGACGAGTTGGAAGCGGCGACTACCCGCAGCGCCACCTCGTTGACTTGGCCGGTGGCCGAAGACACTTCGCGGATCGAGCCGTGAATGCGCTCGACGAAACGGTTGAACGCGGTGCCCAGAGTACCGAATTCGTCATTGTTCTGGATGGTCAGGCGCTTGGTCAGGTCGCCTTCGCCGTCGGCGATGTCGGCCATGGCGCGGGTCATGACGTGCAACGGCTGGGTCAGGATGCGAATCAGCATGCCGAGCAGGGCGATGATGATGGCCACGGCAATGATGGTCGCAACCGCAGCCGAGGTGCGGAATTCGCTGAGCATCGAGTAGGCTTTTTCCTTATCGATCGACAGACCGATGTACCAGTTGACCGATGACAAGCCTTTGATCGGGGTGAAGGTCACGATGCGGGTTTTGCCGTCGACCTGGATTTCGCTCATCGCGCTGCTGATGGCCGGCGTGTCTTGCGGGTAGACGTCCTTGAGCGTCTTCATCGCCAGCGCTTTGTCGGGATGCACCAGGATCTTGCCGTCGGAGCTGACCAGGAACGCATAACCCATGCCGTCGAAATCCAGCGTGCCAAGGCTGTCGGCGATCACCTGCAAACTCAGGTCGCCACCGACCACGCCGATGTTCTGGCCGTCCTTGATAACGCTGTCGACAATGGAAATCACCAGTTGGCCGGAGGCCAGATCAATATAAGGCTCGGTCAATGCCGAACCGCTGCTGCTTTGCGCGCTCTTGTACCAGGGACGTGCACGCGGGTCGTAGCCATCGGGCATCTTGCTGTCTGGGCGAATGATGAAAGAGCCATCCTTGTTGCCGAGGTAGGCGCCCATGAAGGTCGAGGTCACGGCTTTTTGTACAAGCAGGCTGGAAACGTTGTCGGCATCGGGGTTGAGCGCAACAGTTTGTGACAGGTTTTCAATCAGCAGGCTGCGCCCGTTCAACCAGGTCTGGATATTGTTGGCGGTCACTGCGCCCATTTCCTGCAGGTAATTTTCCAGGTCTTGGCGGATGGCATTGCGCTGCAAGTAGTCGTTGTACAGCGTAAAGGAGGCGAAGGCGGCAATCACAATGAGGGCGGCAGCAAGCAGGATTTTATGGCTGAAACGCAGATTTTTGTTCATGGCTTGGGGTTCCGCTAAGGTCTTAATGTCCAGCGCGTGCTTTTATAAAGGGACGCACGACGGGCAAGGTTGAAAGCAAGTGAATTTTCCGACTCTCCTTAGGGAAATTTCCGACCAGATCGTGTCTGACTGCTTTGTCGTTATCTCTATCGGCCGTGTAGGACCAAAGATTAATCATGGGTGACCAAATGCCTGACTCATTGCAACTCGTTATCGGCGCCGATCCAGAAGGGCCGCCGATTGCCCAGGCCATGCGCCTGGCGAACCGCCACGGATTGATCGCGGGCGCGACCGGCACCGGCAAGACCGTCACTTTGCAACGAATGGCCGAAGCCTTCAGCGATGCCGGCGTGGCGGTATTCGCCGCGGACATCAAGGGTGACCTGTGCGGCCTCGGCGCCGCCGGCAATCCCCAAGGCAAGATCGCCGAGCGGATTGCCGGGATGCCCTGGCTCAACCACAAGCCTCAGGCTTATCCGGTGACGTTGTGGGACATACACGGTCAGTCCGGTCATCCTTTACGCACAACCTTGAGTGAAATGGGACCGCTGCTGCTGGGCAGTCTGCTGGAGCTGACTGACAGTCAGCAGTCGGCGCTGTACGCCGCGTTCAAGGTGGCGGACCGCGAAGGCCTGTTGTTGCTCGATCTCAAGGACCTGAAGGCATTGCTCAATCACCTGCGGGACAACCCCCAGTTGCTGGGCGACGATGCGGCATTGATGACCACCGGCTCCAGCCAGGCATTGCTGCGACGTCTGGCGACCCTGGAGCAACAGGGCGCCGAAGCCTTGTTCGGTGAGCCGGCTCTGCAACTCGAAGACATCCTCCAGCCCACGGCGGACGGGCGCGGTCGCATTCATTTGCTGGATGCCAGCCGCCTGGTGCATGACGCGCCGAAAGTCTACGCGACGTTCCTGTTGTGGCTGCTGGCAGAGCTGTTCGAGCAGTTGCCGGAGCGTGGCGATGCCGACAAGCCGTTGCTGGCGCTGTTCTTCGACGAGGCTCACTTGTTGTTCAACGGTACGCCCCAGGCCTTGCGTGACCGTCTGGAGCAAGTCGTGAGGCTGATTCGTTCGAAAGGCGTGGGCGTGTATTTCGTCACCCAGTCGCCGGGTGACCTGCCGGATGATGTGCTGGCGCAGTTGGGCTTGCGCATCCAGCACGGTCTGCGTGCGTTCACCGCCAAGGAACAGAAGTCCCTGCGCGCGGTGGCCGAGGGTTTCCGGCCGAACCCGGCGTTTGATGCGTTGTCGGTGCTGACCGAGCTCGGGATCGGGGAGGCGCTGGTCGGCACCCTGCAGGAAAAAGGCACGCCGGAAATGGTCCGGCGGGTGCTGGTGGCACCGCCGCAATCGCGGATCGGGCCTTTGACCGGTGCGGAACGCACAGCGTTGATTGCCGGTTCGCCGTTGCAGGGGCGTTATGACAAGCCGATTGACCGTGACTCGGCCTATGAGGTGCTGATGGGACGCAAGGGGTTGGCGCCGGTTCCTGAAGCGGTACCGGGCAAACCAACAGCCGAAGAACCGAGTTTCACCGAGCAGGCCGGGGAATTTCTCGGCACGGCGGCCGGCCAGGCGTTGAAATCAGCAATGCGTCAGGCGGCCAACCAGCTTGGGCGACAGCTGGTGCGCGGGTTGATGGGGTCATTATTGGGCGGCAGTAAACGCCGTTGAATCCATCCTGAGTGGGCACAGTAAATGTGGGAGCGGGCTTGCTCCCACATTAGTCCGATGTCAGGTCCTGGTTTTGGCGTGCGCCGCCAGTCGCTCCAGCGCTGCCCGTAAATTCGGGTCGCTGATCCCATCGGCCGTGGCCTGGATGGTCGCTGCCGCGTCGTTGGACAAATCCATGGTATGCCCGGCCGCACCTTGCTGAACGGTCGGCGGTTGAACTTTGAACAGGATCCGGGTCAGATTGGCGAACTCATCGAACATCTGCAATTGCCGTTGCAGGCGCTTTTGCTGGTAGCGCAGGCGGGTTGCCCAATGACCGTCGGTGACAATCAGCAACAAACTGCCTTCGCGCCAGGAAGCCACGTGGCAATGCTTGCGAGCGGCGGGTTGCAATTGGCTTTCGAGCAAACGTTGCAGATGACCCAGGCGTTGAGCGTGGCCGAGAATGGCCTTCAGCGGCTTGGCTTCGCGTAGTAGAACGGCAGGTACTTTGGCCGTAAGTGGGCGAAATGCCATGATCGGACACCTGAAGTAACAGAGGCGCCATGGTAGCAGAAAGCACCGAGTGCGCCCGCCCATTGCTTTTGTGGGCGCTTTACCCATTAAATCAACAACTAACTTCTGCCTTGAACGGCTTGAAGTTGAGCAAAACGCCCTTATTTTAAGTGAGCCCCGTCAAAGCGCTGTGCCAGCATCGTGGAATATCGCCACTTTCCTCTCCTTCGTTTCCGGGTAGAATGCTCGTTCGCATGCGGCCATGAGGGCTGCACGGGCGACTCACGGGGCCGCCCTCCATCCCTTTAGTGTGGAAGATCCTGCCGATATGTTTGCGCCTTTGTTAAAGAAACTTTTTGGAAGCAAGAACGAGCGTGAAGTCAAACGCATGCTCAAGACGGTGCAACTCGTCAATGCCTTCGAAGAGCAAATGGTGGCCCTTTCGGACGATCAATTGCGTGCCAAGACAAGCGAGTTCAAGGCCCGCATCGCCAAAGGGGAATCCCTCGACAAACTGCTGCCAGAAGCCTTTGCGGTCGCCCGCGAAGCCGGGAAGCGTGTCATGGGCATGCGCCACTTCGATGTCCAGCTGATCGGCGGCATGACCTTGCATGAAGGCATGATCGCGGAAATGCGTACCGGTGAAGGCAAGACCCTGGTGGCAACACTGGGCGTTTACCTCAACGCGCTGTCCGGCAACGGCGTGCACGTTGTGACGGTGAACGACTACCTGGCCCGCCGTGACGCCAACTGGATGCGTCCGCTGTATGAATTCCTCGGCCTGACGGTCGGCGTTGTCACGCCGTTCCAGCCACCGGAAGAGAAACGCGCTGCCTACGCCGCCGACATCACCTACGGCACCAACAACGAATTCGGTTTCGATTACCTGCGCGACAACATGGCGTTCAGCATGGAAGAAAAATTCCAGCGTGAACTCAATTTTGCCGTGATCGACGAAGTCGACTCGATTCTCATCGACGAAGCCCGTACGCCGCTGATCATCTCCGGTCAGGCCGAAGACAGCTCCAAGCTGTACATCGAGGTCAACAAGCTGATCCCGCAGCTCAAGCTGCACGTTGAAGAAGTCGAAGGCGAAGTGACCCAGGCCGGTCACTTCACCATCGACGAGAAGAGCCGTCAGGTCGAACTCAATGAAGCCGGTCACCAGTACGTCGAAGAAACGCTGACCCGCATCGGCCTGCTGGCTGAAGGCGAGAGCCTGTACTCGGCCCACAACCTGAGCCTGCTGACTCACGTTTACGCCGGCCTGCGCGCGCACAAACTGTTCCATCGCAACGTCGAATACATCGTGCAGGACGGTCAGGTCGTACTGGTGGACGAGCACACCGGCCGTACCATGCCGGGCCGCCGCTTGTCCGAAGGCCTGCACCAGGCCATCGAAGCCAAGGAAAACCTGAACATCCAGGCCGAAAGCCAGACGCTGGCGTCGACCACTTTCCAGAACTACTTCCGTCTTTACAACAAACTGTCCGGCATGACCGGTACGGCCGACACCGAAGCGTTCGAGTTCCACCAGATCTATGGCCTGCAGGTCATGGTGATTCCACCGAACAAGCCGCTGGCCCGTAAGGACTACAACGACCTGGTGTTCCTGACCGCCGACGAGAAATACGCGGCAATCGTGGCCGACATCAAGGAAAGCATGGCCGCGGGCCGTCCGGTCCTGGTCGGTACCGCCACTATCGAAACCTCCGAGCACATGTCCAGCCTGCTCGTGAAGGAAGGCATCGAACACAAGGTCCTGAACGCCAAGTTCCACGAAAAGGAAGCCGAGATCATTGCCCAGGCCGGTCGCCCGGGCGCGCTGACCATCGCCACCAACATGGCCGGTCGTGGTACCGACATCCTGTTGGGTGGTAACTGGGAAGTGGAAGTGGCTTCCCTGGAAAACCCGACCCCTGAGCAGATTGCCCAGATCAAGGCGGACTGGCAGAAACGTCACCAGCAAGTGCTCGAATCGGGCGGTTTGCAGGTGATTGCCTCCGAGCGCCATGAATCGCGCCGTATCGACAACCAACTGCGTGGTCGTGCCGGTCGTCAGGGCGACGCAGGTTCCAGCCGTTTCTACCTGTCGCTGGAAGACAGCCTGATGCGCATCTTCGCCTCTGACCGGGTGAAGAACTTCATGAAGGCCCTGGGCATGCAGCCTGGCGAAGCGATCGAGCACCGCATGGTGACCAACGCTATCGAAAAGGCCCAGCGCAAGGTTGAAGGCCGCAACTTCGACATTCGCAAGCAACTGCTCGAGTTCGACGACGTCAACAACGAACAGCGTAAAGTGATCTATCACATGCGTAACACGTTGCTGGCCGCCGACAACATCGGTGAGACCATCGCTGACTTCCGTCAGGACGTGCTCGACGCCACCGTCAGCGCGCACATTCCTCCACAATCGCTGCCTGAGCAGTGGGACGTGGCCGGTCTGGAAGCCGCGTTGCAGAGCGATTTCGGTGTGGCGCTGCCGATCCAGCAGTGGCTCGACGAAGACGACCACCTGTACGAAGAAACCCTGCGCGAGAAACTGATGCAGGAACTGATCGCGGCGTACAACGAGAAAGAAGACCAGGCGGGCGCCGAAGCGTTGCGCACCTTCGAGAAGCAAATCGTTCTGCGCGTACTGGACGACCTGTGGAAAGACCACCTGTCGACCATGGATCACCTGCGCCACGGTATCCACTTGCGTGGCTATGCCCAGAAGAACCCGAAGCAGGAATACAAGCGCGAGTCCTTCACCCTGTTTTCCGAATTGCTGGATTCGATCAAGCGCGATTCGATCCGTGTGCTGTCCCACGTTCAGGTTCGTCGCGAAGACCCGATCGAAGAGGAGCAGCGCCTGCGTCAGGAAGCCGAGGCATTGGCCGCTCGCATGCAGTTCCTGCATGAAGAGGCTCCAGGCCTTGAACAGCCTGAAGTGTTGGGCGAAGAGGTCGATGTTGCCCTCGCTGCCGCGCCGGTTCGTAACGAGCAGAAGCTGGGTCGCAACGAGTTGTGCTACTGCGGTTCGGGCAAGAAGTTCAAGCATTGCCACGGGCAGATTCAGTAAAACCCGTTTCAATCGCTGAAATACCCGCGCCGCGACCGGCTTCTGCCGTCGCGGCGTTTTACCATTCGAACCACCGTTCTGCTGAAACGGTGCTGACATCATTTATAAAGGAGCGCATTCATGGCTGTTGGTCTTGGTCCTTTGCCAACGTTGCACCCGGTTGCCGGTTTTGAACTCGGTATCGCCTCGGCTGGCATCAAGCGCCCGGGGCGCAAGGATGTTGTGGTCATGCGCTGTGTTGAGGGCTCCACGGTTGCCGGCGTGTTCACCCTGAACGCCTTTTGCGCCGCACCGGTAATCCTGGCCAAGCAACGCGTACAAGGCCCTGTGCGTTATCTGTTGACCAACACCGGCAATGCCAACGCCGGCACGGGCGAACCTGGCCTGGCCGCCGCCGAGCGCACTTGCGCGAAACTGGCCGAGTTGACCGGTGTCGATGCCAGCCAGGTGCTGCCGTATTCCACCGGTGTGATCGGCGAGCCGCTGCCGGTCGAGAAAATCGAAGGCGCGCTGCAAGCGGCCCTCGATGACCTGTCGATCCACAACTGGGAAGCTGCCGCCACCGGCATCATGACCACCGACACCCTGCCAAAGGGCGCCAGTCGTCAGTTCCAGCACGACGGTGTGACCATCACCGTTACCGGCATCAGCAAAGGCGCCGGCATGATTCGCCCGAACATGGCGACCATGCTCGGCTACATCGCCACCGACGCCAAAGTCTCCCGCGATGTGCTGCAAAACCTGATGCTGGATGGCGCCAACAAGTCGTTCAACCGCATCACCATCGACGGTGATACCTCGACCAACGACTGCTGCATGCTGATCGCCACCGGTCAGGCTGCGCTGCCGGAAATCACCCGCGCCGAAGGCGAACTGTTTGCCAAGCTCAAGCAAGCGGTGTTCGAAGTGTGCATGGACGTAGCCCAGGCCATCGTTCGCGACGGTGAAGGCGCGACCAAATTCGTCACTGTTGAAGTCAATGGTGGCGGCAACCACCAGGAATGCCTGGACGTCGGTTACACCGTGGCTCACTCGCCGCTGATCAAGACCGCGCTCTTCGCTTCCGACCCGAACTGGGGCCGCATCCTGGCCGCCGTCGGCCGTGCCGGTGTACCGAATCTGGACGTGAGCAAGATCGACGTATTCCTCGGCGACGTGTGCATCGCCAGCCGTGGTGCGCGCGCGGCGACCTACACCGAAGCTCAGGGCGCGGCGGTGATGCAGCAGGAAGAAATCACCATCCGTATCGAGTTGGGTCGTGGCGATTGCAGTGAAACCATCTGGACTACCGATCTGTCCCACGAGTACGTGAAGATCAACGCCGAGTACCGTACGTAAGACCGAGTCGATCCGATCGCGGGCAAGCCCGCTCCCACAGGCTCAGTGGCGTACACAGGTGTTGTGTTCAGCGCGGTCACTGTGGGAGCGGGCTTGCCCGCGATGACGGACGACAGGACGCTAAAGATTTTGGCCTGTCCACCTCATCAAAAGGTCCCGAACATGAGCCTGCACCTGATCATCGGCGACAAACTGCTTTCTTCCTGGTCCCTGCGCGGGGCCCTGGCTCTGGATCTGACCGGCGCCTCCTACACTGAAGAACTGATCAAGCTGAATCAGCCGGACACCCGTGAGCGTCTGCTCAAGCATTCGCCGACCGGCAAGGTCCCGCTGTTGAAAACCGAACACGGTACCATCGCCGACTCCCTGGCGATTGCGGAATACCTGGCAGAACAGTTTCCCGATGCGAACCTGTGGCCCAAAGACACCGCCGCACGTGCCCAGGCGCGTTCGGCGTGCGCGCAGATGCACAGTGGCTTTTTCGCCATGCGTGGCAACATGCCGTTCGACCTGAGCCATGACGTCCCTTTGTCACCGGTTCCGGCTGACGTTCAGGCCGATATCGAACGCATGTCGGCGCTGTGGGCGGAGTGCCGTGCTGTCGCGACAGAAACCGGACCGTACCTGTTTGGTCGTATCAGTCTGGCGGATGTGTTCTTTGCACCCATCGCCGTGCGCCTGCGCACCTATCGGGTGAAACTCTCCGCGGCTGATGAAGCCTATGTTCAAACCCTCTACCAATGGCCAGCGTTCAAGGCCTGGCAGAAGGCCGGACTGGAGGAAATAGAGCGGTGAAACGAGTTCATGTAGCCGCCGCCGTTATCCGTGATAACTACGGCAAGATCCTTATCGCCCGCCGTGCCGATACCCAGCACCAGGGTGGCCTGTGGGAGTTTCCCGGGGGCAAGGTCGAGGCCGACGAGTCGGTCGAAACCGCACTGGCCCGCGAACTCCATGAGGAACTGGGCATCGTGGTCGGCGCGGCACGCCCGCTGATCAAGGTCCGGCACGATTATCCAGACAAGCAGGTGTTGCTGGATGTCTGGGAAGTCTCGGCGTTTAGCGGCGAGCCCCACGGTGCCGAGGGACAGCCGCTGGCCTGGGTGACACCCCGCGACCTGTCGGACTATGAGTTCCCTGAAGCCAACCGGCCGATCGTCGCGGCCGCACGGTTACCCGAGCAGTACTTGATCACCCCGGAAGACTTGGAAACCCCCGCGTTGCTGCGTGGTATTCAGAAGGCCATTGCCGGCGGCGTCAAGCTGATCCAGTTGCGTGCACCGAACGGCTACGACCCGAAATACCGCGACCTGGCAGTGGATGCTGTGGGGCTGTGTGCCGGCAAGGCGCAATTGATGATCAAGGGGCCATTCGAATGGCTGGGCGACTTCCCGTCCGCCGGTTGGCACATTACCGCGGCGCAACTGCGCAAATACGCAGCGGCTGGCCGACCGCTACCGGCATCGCGCTGGCTGGCGGCGTCTTGCCATAACGCTGAAGAGCTAGCGCTGGCCGAACAGATGGGGGTGGATTTCGTGACCCTGTCGCCGGTTCAACCGACCCTGACTCACCCTGGCGCCGAGCCGTTGGGTTGGGAGCAGGCATCGAGCCTGATCGAGGGCTTCAGCAAACCGGTGTTCCTGCTCGGTGGTGTAGGTCCATCGGAGGTCGGGAAAGCCTGGGCTGCGGGGGCGCAGGGGGTGGCGGGGATTCGGGCGTTTTGGCCTGATTCCCAGTGATGCAAATGACTTCATCGCGAGCAAGCTCGCGATGAAGTCCTGACAGGCGCCGATTAAACCTCGGGTTTCGCCGCAGGCTGCCAAAGTATCTCCGCTACTCCCTGACGCTTGGCAATCAGCCGCGCCACCACAAACAACAAATCCGATAACCGATTGATGTACGCCAGGCCAACCCCGGTCAGCGGTTCAATCGCGTTGAGCTGCTGACACCGCCGTTCTGCGCTGCGCGCCAGGCTGCGACAGACATGGGCCTGGGCAATCAGCGTCGAGCCGCCGGGCAAGATGAAGTTTTTCAGCGGCCCCAGCTCTTCATTCCACAGATCGATCGCCGCTTCCAGTCGTTCGATTTCTGATGCATTCAACGCCTGATACACCGGCATCGCCAGTTCGCCACCCAGATCAAATAACCGATGCTGGCAGGGGGCCAATACCTCGATCACTTCGTTCAAGTCTGGAAACTGACCTGTTTGCGCTGCCAGCCCGGCCAGCAACACGCCCACCTGGCTGTTCAGCGTATCGACTTCGCCAATGGCCTCGATCCGCGGGTGATCCTTGGGTACGCGACGACCATCGCCCAGCCCGGTCTCGCCTTTGTCGCCAGTGCGGGTGTAAATCTTCGACAAACGAAAGCCCATGGTTACCTCGATAGCAGATTGAGTTGTTGCGAGACAGGTGGCGTGCTCGCAAGGGGCAGGCGCAAAGTGAAGCAGGTGCCTTGGCCAAGCGTCGATTGCACTTCCATCTGCCCTTTGTGGTTATTGGTAATGATGAAGTACGACACCGACAGGCCAAGCCCGGTGCCCTGGCCGATTTCCTTGGTGGTGAAGAATGGTTCGAAGGTCCGTTTACGCACGCTTTCGCTCATGCCGATGCCGTTGTCCTCGACCTGAATTTCCGCCCATGGCGGATTGAGCCTGGTGCGCAGAATGATCCGTCCAGGTTCGCTGTCGTCTTCGCGCTGGTGGATGGCTTGCGCGGCGTTTTTCAACAGGTTGAGCAGCACTTGCTCCAGTTCGTTGGCGGTACCGGGGACCGGTCCCAGCGCGGGATCGAACTGACGAATGATGGCCTGGCCCTTGAAGTCGAAGCCGATCGCCAGGTCGAAATCGTTACCGGCGATCTCCACCGCCTGGTCGATCAGGGCGGGCAGGTCGCAGGGGGCCATCTGGCGGGTGCTGCGACGACTGAAGCTGAGCATGTGGGTGACGATTTTCGCCGCTCGGGCACCTGCCTGCTGGATGCCGTCGAGCAACTGTGGCACCTCGCGAATTTGCAGGTACTGGTTGACCGTCGCCAGTTCGATGCCGGCCTGTTCAGCCACTTCGAGGTTCTTCGGCAAATCGGGTGACAGGCGCCGACGAATGTTTTGCACGTTGTGCAGGATCGCGCCCAGCGGGTTGTTGATCTCGTGGGCCATGCCGGCGGCCAGCCCCCCCACCGAAAGCATTTTCTCCGACTGCACCATCATCTCTTCCAGGGACAGGCGCTGGGTGATGTCGTCGATCCGGATTACCACGCCACGCCCCGCACCGCCCATCAGCGGGTAGAAAGTCAGGGCGTAGTGGCGGGGCTCATCGTCCTTGAGCCAGGTGACACGTTCGATCTTGGCCACCGTATGCTGCTCGACCGTTTCCTTGAGTTGCGGCAAGAAAGGCTTGAGCGGTTCGAAGGCGAGGAAGATAGGCTGGTTCAGGGCTTCATCGAGACGCGTGCCGGACAAGGCACTGGCCTCCTGGTTCCATTGCGTCACGTAGAGCTGTTCGTCGAGTGCGATCAGCGCCGACGGCATGGAGTCGATGATGCTATTGAGGTAGTTCTGGAAACCGGTGAGCTTTTTCTCGATCTTGCTGCGCACCTGGACTTCGAGCTCCAGTTTGCGGTTGGTATGGCGGGTTTCCTCTGCCAGACCCTGGGCCTGGTCGTAGGCCGCCTGGGAGTCGTCCCTGGCCCGCTTGAGTTGCTGCTCCCTGGCCTCGATCCGCGAAAGCATCGTATTGAACGCTTCGGCGAGGCTGCCTATTTCATCGTGGTTTCCGCGCGAAGCACGCAGCGCATAGTTTTCTTCACGGGTTACCTGCCGGGACAATTCCTCGAGTTGGTGGATCGGCCGGGTAATCAAGCGCTTGATCTGGCGGGCAATGATCAGCCACAGCAGCACGCTGAAGATCAGAATTCCCAGGCTGGCCGTCAGGGTCCCGGTGTAGAACGCCACTGGCAGTTCGCTCGTGGCCACCAACAGTAGGTGCCCTGGTGCCGCACCGGTGCGGGGCAGGGGGATGACCTGGTTGGTACGAAACTCGGTGGCCTGCCAGTCTTCTATATGCCGGAAACGCTTCGGCAGCTCCAGGTTGTCGCCATGCTGCAATTGAGCCAATCGCTCACCCTTTCCGTCATACAGGGCCGCCGCGCGCAACGGCGAATAGCTGTTGAGTTCATTGAGCAGACGCTCGGCGCTTTGCGGTGACGCCAGGGCTTCGGAGGCCAGGCTCGGGTTGGATATCAGGCGGCCGATGGTCTGCAGAGCCTGGGGCGCCATGCTTTCCTGGGAGATGTAGTAGGCGGCACTGATGAAGGTCAGGTTGGCAACCAGCAGGACGGTGACCATCAGTACCAGCAGGGCGGCCAGCAGTTTCTGGCCGACGGGCAGGTTTTCAAGGCGCTGGCGCAATGGCATCGGATTCATCGCAGACAAGGAACAAGTGGCCAGCGTAGCCGCTGCTCAGTCGCTGGGCAATCCAAGGCTTTGCAGGCGAGCGATCAACCTTGCCTCAAGTTGATTGAGGTGAGGCAGGTTCAGTTGATGACGCCCGGCCACTTTGCAGGCGTAACCCAGCAGGTAGCTGATTTCCGTGCGGCGCTGGCTCGTGACGTCCTGATGCATCGAGGAGTAGTTGGCTGCGGTGGCGTGAATCACTCGTTCGACTTCCTGCTGCAGGTTTTCGGCGGCTGCCGGCTGACCACAGCGCTCAAGCAATTCCGCCAGTTCGCCGCACAGGGTAGCGACCTCACATTGATGTTGCTGCAAACCGCCGTTGCGGCAATCGTGCAGTACCGTCAGCGGATTGATCGCACAGTTGAGGGCGAGTTTGCGCCACAGCCTGGTCAGAATCTCCGTGCTCCACTCGTGGGGAATGCCGGCAGCGCTCAGGTCATCAAGCCAGATCGGCGCCACTGGATGGTTCGCATCCCCCAGCCAGGTGAAACCATGCCCGGCAAACACCACGCGCCAATCGCCATCGCGGAAGGCACCTTCTGTGCTCGAGGCATAAATGCATCGTGCCTGAGGAACCTGTGCGGCTACCGCGTCCTGACTGCCCAGACCATTTTGCAGCAGGATCAGTTCGGCGCCTGGGGCCAGGCGTGGCGCCAATCGAGCTACCGCACTTTCGGTATCGTAGGCTTTGCACGCCACCAGCAGGCGGTGGATCGGTTGGTTGCTGTCGGCCGTTTCGGCGGGCACGGCATAGTGTTGCGCCTCGCCGTGCTCTACCAATGTCAATCCACCGGCCGTCTCATAGGCCTGCAGTCTCGCAGTGTCCCGCAGGATCAGCCTGACCGGCACTCCAGCCCGTGCCAGACGTGTCGCCCATAAAGTGCCGAGGCTGCCGACACCCAGAATATGCCAGGTGGTGGGCATCAGCTTTTTGCTCTGTTTAAGGCGTGCATCGGCAGCTCACAGTGAATGATGGGAAAGACCCGTTATAATCAGCGCGGATTTTAACCGCAAGCCAGGCGTGCTCCATCAGTACGCCTTTAAATTTGGAGAGATTACATGCCGTCGTTCGACGTGGTATCCGAACTGGACAAACACGAAGTCACCAACGCGGTCGAGAACGCCGTCAAGGAACTCGATCGTCGTTATGACCTGAAAGGCAAAGGCAGCTTCGAGTTCAAGGAAAAAGACCTGACCGTCAACCTGACCGCCGAGGCGGATTTCCAGCTCGAAGCAATGATTGAGATCCTCAAGCTGGCGCTGGTCAAGCGCAAAATCGACGTGCAGTGCCTTGAAGTCAAGGACGCGTTCGCTTCGGGCAAGCTGATGAAGCAGGAAGCCGTCCTCAAGGAAGGTATCGACAAGGAGCTGGCGAAGAAAATCGTCGCTCACGTCAAAGACGCCAAGCTCAAGGTTCAGGCTGCCATTCAGGGTGAGCAGGTACGTATTACCGGCAAAAAACGTGATGACCTGCAGGAAGCCATTGCAGTGCTGCGGGCCAAGGAATTCGGTATGCCGCTGCAGTTCAACAACTTCCGCGACTGACCTGAAAAGCGGGAACCTCTTGGCATTTTCGACGTCGGAGGCCCAGGCAACGGCAGAAACGATTGAGCTCGTCACGATTCAATCTTTCTGCCGCTTTTTTTTACGCATGCCGGATAGCCGGAAAATGGAGTAAGCAGATGGACTTAAATGCTGAGGTAGACAATCTGGTCAAGGTATCCCAAACCTGGATCCCGATGATCATGGAATACGGCAGTCGTGTACTGCTGGCGGTCATCACTCTGGCCATCGGCTGGTGGCTGATCAACAAAGTCACAAAAAAGCTCGGCGGCCTGATTGCATTGCGTAATGCCGACCTGGCACTGCAAGGTTTCATTAGCAGCCTGGCGAACATCATTCTCAAGATCCTGCTGATCGTCAGCGTGGCCTCGATGATCGGTGTGGAAACCACTTCGTTTGTGGCGGCGATTGGTGCGGCAGGCCTGGCCATTGGCCTGGCCTTGCAGGGCAGTCTGGCGAACTTCGCCGGTGGCGTGCTGATTTTGCTGTTCCGTCCGTTTCGCATCGGTGACTGGATCGAGGCTCAGGGTATCGCCGGTACTGTCGACAGCATCCAGATTTTCCATACCGTACTGCGTACTGGTGACAACAAGACCATCATCGTGCCGAATGGCAATCTGTCGAATGGCATCATCACTAACACAAACCGTCAGCCGACTCGTAAAGTCGTGTTTGATGTAGGCGTTGATTACGAAGCGGACCTTCAGAAAGCTCGTGAAGTTTTACTGGAATTGGCCAGGGACCCGCGAGTATTGACAGATCCGGAACCACAGGCAGTTGTTTCGACCCTGGGTGACAGTTCTATCACGCTTTCGCTTCGTGTCTGGGTAAAGACTGCCGATTACTGGGATGTGTTGTTCATGTTCAACGAACTATCCCGTGATCGCCTGAGAGAGGCCGGCATCGATATTCCATTTCCACAGCGGGTTATTCGTGTGGTTCAGGAATCTGCGGTGCAGTGACAGGTCATTAGAACAATGTCTGACTCTTTGGTCAGGCATGTTCTGTAAGGGGCAGGTCGTTAAAGCAGTCAAGCGACGGCCAACAAAAAGGCCCATCCGAAGATGGGCCTTTTGTTTTGTTACCGCAAACTAACTGGATGCGATTACAAAACCGACAGCGGGTAGTCGACGATGAAACGGAACTCTTTCACGTCGCCTTCGCCTTGGTCGGCGTTAGCGAAGTGCCATGCCTGACGAATACGGAAGGACAGGTCTTTTGCCGGGCCAGTCTGAACAACGTACTTGGCTTCGAAGTTGGTTTCGTTGTGCTTGCCATCTGCACCGTACAGACCAGCGTAAGCGCTGTTGGCTGGAGTGTTGGTACCGTCGATGTCCCAACCTTTAACGTAACGGGTCATGAAGCTCAGACCTGGAACGCCGTACTCGGCCATTTTCAGGTCGTAACGAACCTGGGCAGACTTCTCGTTCGGAGCGTTGAAGTCAGAGTACTGGATGGAGTTGGCGAGGAAGATCGAGTCGCCGCCGCGGTTGTTCTTGCCAATACCGATGTAGTCGAACGGAGTGTCACCGTTGACCTTCTGGAAGCCCAGGGTAATGGTGTGTGCTTTCAGGAACGAGAAAGCAGCCGCCAGGGAGAACGTGGTGTTGCTGATATCGCCGACTTTGGCATCGCCAGTGTCTTTGGTGTTGTAGATGTTACCGTCCAGGTTCAGCGACTCGGTGTCGGTGAACGGGATGGTGTAGTTCAGGTTGGCGTAGTACTGGTTCCAGATGTCTTCCAGCTTGGCGCCGTACAGCGATGCGCTCAGGTTGTCGGTGAAACCGTACTTGCCGCCGAAGTAGTCGATCTTGTTGGCGGAAACGCCGGCGTAGTTTGCAAACAGGTCGCCGTCACGGGCGTTTTTGTCCTGGCTGCTACCCGAGTAGAAGTGACCGGCCTCGAGGTCAAGGTCTTTGATCTCGCTGCTCTGCAGTTGGATACCGCTAGCAGTTTGCGGCAGGATACGGGAGCCGCCCACAGCGAACACTGGGGAAGTGCTTGGCTGCATGTCGCCGACTTTCAGCTCGGTTTTGGAAACGCGGAATTTAACGGCGCCACCGGCTTTACCCTGGCTGTCGTTGACATCGCGAGAACCGTTGGCGTTAACGGTGTCGCTACGGCTCATGTTGCCGCTACCGCTAGTGCCGTCACCACCGTCCAGCTTGATTGCCAGGTAGCCGTACGCATCAACGCCGACACCGATCAGGCCTTGGGTGTAACCGGAGCTGTAGTTAGCCCAGATGCCCTGGGTCCAGTCTTTCTGGTCACGGCCACCGTCTTTGTTATCACGGTTGAAGTAGTAGTTGCGAACCAGCAAGTTCAGCGAGCTGTCTTCAACAAAACCTTTGGCTTCAGCCTGGTCACTTACGAAAGGGGCGGCCGTAGCCAATTGGGTACTGGCTGCTGCTGCAACTGCCAGTGCGATCATGCTCCACTTCATCACGCGCATCGTGATTTGCTCCTTTGGTTTTAGAAGAGTACTGCCGTCCCACCTGTTTTATTATCTGGGCGGCTCTTTCTTTTTGTGTCGGCGCAAACTTATATCACGCCGACAATGTTGGCGATACTTGCGCATCTAACCTTTCGCCTTCTTTACGACCCTGTCGCAAACAGCGTGGTAGATGTCGCAAATTTCCAGCTCCGACGCAACCGGGCGGACAACTTTAATGCTGTTTTTTGCGCCTTGTCGTCGGTAAAAAGAGTCCTGGTGAAACGTTTGAATCTCCATCGGGCTACCTTGCCGCTGTTTTTTTTTGCCTGAGTGCCTCCGCTTCCGGCGGGTGCGACTCGGGCGATGTTGGGTATGAATGCAACAAGTGTGCACAAAATCGTCTTTTTTTCGATTTTTTTCTAGTTAGCTGTCAGATGCTGTAAAAACCTCATAAAACCGGGGGTTCAAGCGCTTTTAGTTTGGGCTTGACGCCTTGCCTGACATCATGTTTCGACCTTCTGGTCGACAGTCTGGCAATCAAAAATGTTACCGGTTCACCCCATCACTGAGTAAATGGCGGATGTCGAAGCGTTCAGCGTAGACCCACTGTGCGGTTTTGGTGCAAAAAATTTTAGCCCTGTACTGAATTCATCTCTGTCGGTCGCTTGCCTGAAGCGAACTTTTCCTTGTCGATCAGTCATTTCGGCGTTTGTTGCCAGTTGTTCGGTTCTGTAAAGGTGCGTGGCAGCGAAAATTGTCCCATTCGGGGGCGGCTGTCAGCTTTTCACTAACGCTCGTGGCTTCGATGCAAGGTTCGCCGTGAAGCCAGCGCCGTTCGCAGGTATGCTGCCGTCCGGTCGCTTGGTGCGCTGTCCCTCTGGATGGGCGCTAAGCTGAAAAATGATGGCCCGGCGGGAGTACGCGCAGTGTTCACTTTAGATCCACGACTTCAACAAGACACGTTACCGATCGGGGACTTTCCGCTCTGCCGGTTGCTGCTGTCCAACGATTCGAACTATCCCTGGTTCATCCTGGTACCTCGTCGCGAGGCTATCAGCGAGATATTTCAGTTGGATGTCGTAGAGCAGCAACAGCTTTGGCAGGAAACAACAGTGCTGTCGCAAGTGCTCAAGGATGCGTTCGATGCGGACAAGTTGAATGTGGCGGCGCTGGGCAATGTCGTGAGTCAGTTGCACATGCATGTGATAGTGCGCAAGCGCGAAGATGCCGCCTGGCCAGCGCCGGTTTGGGGTAAACATCCGGCGAAACCCTACAGTTCGGAGAAGATCGCCGCGATTCGCGAACGTTTGCGCTTGATTTTGACCGATGAATTTACGTTTCTGGAGGGCTGAAGCATGAGCCTGGAAGAGCGCGTTACCGAGCTTGAAAGCCGTCTGGCGTTTCAGGATGACACCATCCAGGCGTTGAATGATGTGCTGGTGGCGCAGCAGCGGGTGGTGGAACGCCTGCAGTTGCAAATGGCCGCGCTGCTCAAGCGGCAGGAGGAAATGGTCGGGCAGTTCGAGTCGTTCGAAGAAGAAGCGCCGCCACCGCACTATTAAGAGCGTCGCAGGCATGAAAAAAACCGCGGACAGCTAGGCTGTTCGCGGTTTTTTTTAGCCTTGAATCAGCGGCGCGGCAGTGCGGCGATCACATCTTCGGCTTGCAGGCCCTTGTCACGATTCATGACGGAGAACTCCACGCGCTGGCCTTCGACCAGGACACGGTGGCCTTCGCCGCGAATGGCCCGGAAGTGGACGAAGATATCGTCACCGGAGTCGCGGGAGATAAAGCCGAAGCCTTTGGATGTGTTGAACCACTTGACGGTGCCGGTATCGCGGTTGCTCATGTCGTAGCTTGGCGAGGCGGTCGCTGGTGACGACTTGTAGAAGCTGATGCCCAGGTGCAGGGTGACGGCGATCAGGGTAGCGACCAGGCTGAACAGTACGGCGGGTTGACCGGCGATGACAGGCATCGGTGCGATCAGCGTCAGGGTCTGCAGGACCACGCTCAGAACCAGCAGGGCGCTGACCAGGTTTTGCAGTTGGTGACGCGGGCCTTTGTTCCAGTAAGGGATGACAGGCGCAAGTGTGAGGTTGAGCAGGCCGAAAAAGGCCAGGTACAGCGCGTCGGGTTGTTGCAGGTAAGGTAAGGCTTCGGATTGCAGGCTAGGGATGAAGGACAGCAGCAAGGCCGCTGCGCCTATCAACAGATGGACGATTTTCAACATTTTGATTAACTCACGTTAAGACAGCTCACAAGGAAGAGCTGATGGCGCACGGTTCGCTTCAAGATAATAAAGAGGCGTTGGACACGTACCCGGTATCAGCCTATGCGCCGAGCCCGGTAAAAATGGGCGCTGGCGACACGCTGTCTATTTAACAGCAAAGCCGCAGGCTACTCAAATCAGCGCGTCCGGCGGCACTTTTTGGGGGATTTGCCACGGGTTGCCCTAAGTTCCGGAGCTGAGGCACAGCGGCGGGTTTTGCCAGTCGCCTTGAAGTGTTTTTCGCGCTCTTCTTTCCTACGCCATTTCATAAGATGCTTCTGAAGGGAGTATCGCTTCGCTGCGTGGGAAAATGTCCGGAGTAGGACGCTCTCCAGGGTCTGCCAAAAGTTGTTGGCTTATCCTACGTCGAAGATCATAAAGTCGGCTGGAAAATACCTTTGCACCTGCGCTTTTATAAGTCGACAGACAGTTGCGCTTAAAGAAACCAGGATGGCAAAGGAGTGTCAGCGTTATGGTTTATGAAAGGCAGGAAGAGGGGCGATACGGTTCGCACAAGGATGTAAAGGTTGATCCGTTTGTTCGCGAGTTCGATATGGGGCTCGCCCAGCCCTTGTCCCGCTCCGTACGATTGAATGGCTTTGCCACCTGTTTGCGGCTCGAGCAGGTGTATTGGGATATTTTGGGGGAGATGGCCCGGGTCAATGGTTGCTCGGTCAACAACCTGTTGTCTCATGTGGATCGCGAAGTTCACTTGCGTCACGGCGGGGTAAGGAACTTCAGTGGATTGGTGCGGGTTGTCTGTGTCGTGCACAGTCTCAAGGAAGGGGGTTGCTTCGCCACGGCCTAGTCTGGGCGGCGAAAACAGCAGAGTGTCGGTCTGTGCAGTCTTACGGCTGCACAGGCCGCATTTAATGGATATAATCCCGCTCTTTGCCGCAAAACCCTGTGTGTGCGGTAGCAATCTGATCGCCGAGACAACCTCCATGCCGATGTACGATTATCAATGTGCTTCCTGTGGTCATCAGTTGGAAGCCATTCAAAAGATCAGCGATGCACCGCTGGTCGACTGCCCTGCCTGTCAGGCGCCAGAGCTTAAAAAATTGCTGTCCATGCCGGGCTTCCGCCTCAGCGGCACGGGTTGGTACGAAACCGATTTCAAGACCGGTTCCAAGAAGAACCTGGCCGGCGGCGACAAAGCTGACTAAGGTCTGGAACCTGAGCTGAACGACACGCGTGCTCCTGCATCACCCGACGACTTTTTTAAAGGCGGGGCTGCTGTAGGATCTCCACCGAATTTCGAATTACGAGAAGTGAAACCACGACCATGATGCGCAGCCATTATTGCGGCCAACTGAACGAAAGCCTGGACGGCCAGGAAATTACCCTTTGCGGATGGGTCCACCGTCGCCGTGACCACGGTGGGGTGATTTTCCTCGATATCCGTGATCGTGATGGTCTGGCCCAGGTCGTGTTCGATCCGGACCGTGCTGAAACCTTCGCCGCTGCCGATCGGGTGCGCAGCGAATACGTCGTGAAGATCACCGGCAAGGTCCGCCTGCGTCCGGCCGGCGCGACCAACGCCAACATGGCGTCGGGCATGATCGAAGTCCTGGGCTACGAACTGGAAGTGCTGAACGAGTCGGAAACCCCGCCGTTCCCGCTGAACGAGTTCTCTGACGTCGGCGAAGAAACCCGCCTGCGCTATCGCTTCCTCGACCTGCGTCGCCCGGAAATGGCCGAGAAGCTGCGTCTGCGCTCGCGCATGACCACAAGCATCCGCCGCTTCCTGGACGAGAACGGCTTCCTCGACGTCGAGACGCCGATCCTGACTCGTGCCACCCCGGAAGGCGCACGCGACTACCTGGTGCCGAGCCGTACTCATGCCGGTTCGTTCTTCGCCTTGCCGCAATCGCCGCAGCTGTTCAAGCAACTGCTGATGGTGGCCGGCTTCGACCGTTACTACCAGATCGCCAAGTGCTTCCGTGACGAAGACCTGCGTGCCGACCGTCAGCCGGAATTCACCCAGATCGACATCGAGACCAGCTTCCTCGATGAAAAAGAGATCATGGGCCTGACCGAGCAAATGATCCGCAACCTGTTCAAGGAAGTGCTGGGCCTGGAATTCGGCGAGTTCCCGCACATGACCTTCGAAGAAGCCATGCGCCGCTACGGTTCCGACAAGCCAGACCTGCGTAACCCGCTGGAACTGGTGGACGTGGCCGATCAGCTCAAGGAAGTTGACTTCAAGGTGTTCAGCGGCCCGGCCAACGACCCGAAATGCCGTATCGCCGCCTTGCGTGTTCCAGGCGGGGCAAGCATGCCGCGCAAGCAGATCGACGACTACACCAAGTTTGTCGGTATCTACGGTGCCAAGGGTCTGGCGTACATCAAGGTCAACGAGCGTGCCAAGGGCGTCGAAGGCCTGCAGTCGCCAATCGTGAAGAACATTCCTGAAGCCAACCTCAATGTGATCCTCGATCGCGTCGGTGCGGTTGACGGCGACATCGTGTTCTTCGGCGCCGACAAGGCGAAGATCGTCAGCGAAGCCCTGGGCGCGCTGCGGATCAAGCTTGGCCACGACCTGGACCTGCTGACCTGCAAGTGGGCACCAATGTGGGTCGTCGACTTCCCGATGTTCGAAGAGAACGACGACGGCAGCTTCACCGCCTTGCACCACCCGTTCACCGCACCGAAGTGCACCCCGCAAGAGCTGGAAGCCAACCCGGCTGGCGCTCTGTCCCGTGCCTACGACATGGTGTTGAACGGTACCGAGCTGGGTGGTGGTTCGATCCGTATCCACCGTAAAGAGATGCAGCAGTCGGTGTTCCGTCTGTTGGGCATCAACGAAGCGGAACAGGAAGAGAAATTCGGCTTCCTGCTCGATGCCCTGAAATACGGCGCACCACCGCACGGTGGCCTGGCCTTCGGTCTGGACCGTCTGGTCATGCTGATGACCGGCGCCCAGTCGATCCGTGAAGTGATCGCCTTCCCGAAAACCCAGAGCGCGGCGGATGTCATGACTCAGGCGCCGGGCCAGGTGGATGCCAAGGCATTGCGCGAACTGCACATTCGTCTGCGTGAAACGCCTAAGGCCGAGTAAGGCTGAACTGAAGGGCGCATCTTTGGATGCGCCCTTTCCTTTATAGGCAGAGCAGTTCAAGATTTTTGTTTGCCGGCCGGCGCAATGCAGTGCGGCGGGCAATGTTTCAAAGAGAATTCGGAGCGAGTTATGGCAGGTCATTCCAAGTGGGCGAACATCAAGCACCGCAAAGAACGTCAGGATGCCAAGAGGGGCAAGATCTTCACCAAGTGGATTCGTGAGCTGACCGTCGCTGCCCGTCAGGGTGGCGGTGATCCAGGCTCCAATCCGCGTCTGCGCCTGGCCCTGGACAAGGCCCTGGGTGCGAACATGAGCCGCGACATCATCGATCGTGCCGTCGCCCGCGGAACCGGCGCTGCCGACACGGACGACGTGGTCGAACTGACCTACGAAGGTTACGGTCCGGGCGGCGTGGCGGTGATGGTCGAATGCATGACCGACAACCGTAATCGCACCGCGGCCGCTGTTCGTCACGCGTTCAGCAAGTGCGGCGGTAACCTGGGGACAGACGGTTCGGTGGCCTATCTGTTCGAGCGCAAGGGGCAGATCTCCTTCGCTGCCGGCGTTGACGAAGATGCACTGATGGAAGCCGCCATGGAAGCCGACGCCGATGACGTGGTGACCAACGAAGACGGTTCGATCGATGTTTTCACCTCGTTTGCCGGGTTCTATTCCGTGCGTAACGCACTGGAAGCGGCGGGCTTCAAAGGTGACGACGCGGAAATCGTCATGTTGCCGACCACCAGCGCCGAGCTCGACCTGGAAGGTGCGGAGAAGGTTCTCAAGCTGATCGACATGCTCGAAGACCTGGATGACGTGCAAAACGTCTATTCCAACGCGGAAATTCCGGAGTCGGTGGCCGCGCAGCTCGGTTGAGAGTGGCGTCTTTGTAGGAGCGAGCTTGCTCGCGATAAACCTGAGAGCGACGCTGATTTCAAACGTTGCGTTATCGTTAAGGTCCATCGCGAGCGAGCTCGCTCCTACAGCGTGCGGTGTCATGGCCGACGCGTTATTTCAATTTATCCGCAGGCGTTATGACTTTAATTCTTGGTATCGACCCCGGTTCGCGCATCACCGGTTACGGTGTGGTTCGCGATACCGGCCGTGGCTGTGAGTACGTCGCCTCCGGTTGTATACGCACCGGTGCCGGCGAGCTGCATGAGCGACTGCAGATTGTCTACCGCGGGGTGCGGGAGATCATTCAGACTTACCACCCGGTGACCATGGGGATCGAGAAGGTGTTCATGGCCCGTAACGCCGATTCCGCCCTGAAACTGGGGCAGGCCCGTGGTGCCGCGATCGTGGCGGGAGCCGAGGAAAGCCTGGAAATTGCCGAATACACTGCAACCCAGGTCAAGCAGGCGGTCGTCGGTACCGGTGCGGCCAACAAGGAACAGGTGCAGATGATGGTCATGCACATGCTCAAACTCACCAGCAAGCCGCAGATCGATGCTTCGGATGCCCTGGCCATTGCCATCTGCCACGCTCATACCCGCTCCAGTCTGTTACCCCATGGTCTGGGAGCTGCACGCAGTCGTGGCGGGCGCCTGCGTCTCTGATAGCATCAGCAATCATTTTCATGGAGTGAGGGCATTCCGCCTGTGTTGTCGGCGGTATTCCTTGCTCTGTCAGTCGCTGGCCATGAGCTGGCCAACGCTCAAGGATTTGTAACGTGATTGGACGTTTGCGCGGCACCCTGGCTGAGAAGCAGCCTCCCCATCTGATCCTGGATGTAAATGGCCTGGGCTATGAACTTGAAGTGCCCATGACGACCCTTTACCGCTTGCCGTCGGTCGGTGAGCCGCTAACCTTGCACACGCATTTGGTCGTGCGCGAAGACGCACAGTTACTCTATGGTTTTGTCGGCAAGCGTGAGCGCGATTTTTTTCGTGAATTGATCCGCCTAAATGGCGTCGGACCGAAACTGGCCCTGGCCTTGATGTCGAGCCTGGAAGTCGACGAACTGGTTCGTTGTGTACAGTCACAGGACACTTCGGCGCTGACCAAGGTCCCGGGCGTCGGCAAGAAAACCGCCGAGCGTTTGCTGGTAGAACTCAAGGATCGCTTCAAGGCCTGGGAAACCGTACCGGCCATGTTCGCCCTTGTGCCGAACCAGCCGGATGGTCCGGCCCCGGTGAGCACTGCCGAGACTGACGCTGTCAGTGCCTTGATTTCCCTGGGCTACAAGCCCCAGGAAGCGAGCAAGGCGGTGTCTGCGATCAAGGAGAAAGATTTGAGCAGTGAAGATATGATCCGCCGCGCCTTGAAGGGAATGATCTAAGTGATTGAAGCTGATCGTCTGATCGCTGCCACGCACAGCCCGCGTGAGCGCGAAGAAGTCCAGGACCGAGCCATCCGCCCGGTCAGTCTGGCCGAGTACATTGGCCAACCGACCGTTCGCGAGCAGATGGAATTGTTCATTCAGGCTGCGCGCGGTCGTAATGAATCCCTGGATCACACGCTGATCTTCGGGCCGCCCGGCCTGGGCAAGACCACCCTCGCCAACATCATCGCCCAGGAAATGGGCGTGTCGATCAAGAGCACCTCGGGGCCGGTGCTGGAGCGCCCCGGTGACCTGGCGGCGCTGTTGACCAACCTTGAACCCCACGATGTGCTGTTTATCGACGAGATCCATCGCCTGTCGCCTATCGTTGAAGAGGTGCTGTACCCGGCCATGGAGGATTTTCAGCTCGACATCATGATCGGCGAAGGTCCGGCCGCGCGTTCGATCAAGCTGGATCTGCCACCGTTCACCCTTGTCGGCGCAACGACGCGGGCGGGGATGCTCACCAACCCGTTGCGTGACCGTTTTGGCATCGTTCAGCGTCTTGAGTTCTACAACAACGCCGACTTGTCGACGATTGTCAGTCGCTCGGCGAGCATCCTCGGTTTGCCGCTGGACCCGGAAGGCGCCTTCGAAATCGCCCGCCGTGCCCGTGGCACGCCACGGATCGCCAACAGGCTGCTGCGCCGGGTGCGCGATTTCGCCGAAGTTCGGGCCAAGGGGCATATCACCAAGCCGATTGCCGACCTGGCGCTGAACCTGCTGGACGTCGACGAGCGTGGCCTCGATCACCAGGACCGACGTCTGTTGTTGACCATGATCGAGAAGTTCGACGGCGGGCCAGTCGGGGTCGACAGCCTGGCCGCCGCCATCAGTGAAGAGCGTCACACCATCGAAGACGTGCTGGAGCCTTACCTGATCCAGCAGGGTTACATCATGCGCACGCCTCGGGGGCGGGTGGTGACGCGGCATGCCTACCTGCATTTCGGCTTAAACATTCCGTCACGATTGGGCGAAATGCCCGTGGTAGACGAGTTTCTTGAAGCCGCTGACGATTAATTAACATTGCGTGCTGATTTTTTCGGGCAATGTAGGGTCCCAGGACCGTACTTTCACGTGAAAGCCGCAGAACAATGAAAAACAGTTGCCATGCCGGATTGGCAACCTGAGGAGTAAGCACTAGAGTATGCGCGCGCAAAACGGGCTTGAGCCTTTCGTACATCGTTGTCGCGTTTATTACGAGGACACCGATGCGGGCGGCATCGTGTATTACGTTAATTACCTCAAGTTTATGGAACGGGCTCGAACCGAGCGGCTACGAGATCTGGGCTTTGCCCAATCGCAGCTGGCAGGGGAGGACCTGTTGTTCGTCGTGCATTCCAGCGAAGCGCGCTACCACGCGCCGGCGCGACTGGACGACGAGCTGCTGGTAAGCGCTGAAGTAATCGAATTGAACCGTGCCAGTCTGCGCTTCAAGCAGCAGGTCAGGCGGGCAGCGGATAATGCACTGCTCTGCGAAGGGCAGTTTCTGGTGGCCTGTGTGCGCACTGAAAGTTTAAAACCCCGGGCCATTCCCGAAGCTCTACGAGCGGCCTTTGCCGACGTAAGCGGCGCGGGTACACACTCAAAGCAGGAGATAAAGCGTGGAAGCTAACGTCGTCGACCATTCCTCCATGTGGAGCCTGGTCAGCAATGCCAGTATCGTGGTGCAACTGGTAATGCTGACCCTGGTAGCCGCATCGGTGACCTCGTGGATCATGATCTTTCAGCGCAGCAACCTGCTGCGCGCCGGTCGACGTGCCCTGGAGAGCTTTGAAGAGCGCTTCTGGTCGGGTATCGACCTGTCCAAGCTGTACCGTCAGGCTGGCAGCAATCCAGACCCTGATTCGGGTGTCGAGCAAATCTTCCGTGCTGGTTTCAAGGAGTTCTCCCGTCTGCGTCAGCAGTCAGGCGTTGATCCGGAAGCGGTCATGGAAGGCGTGGCCCGAGCCATGCGCGTCGCCATTTCCCGCGAAGAAGAAAAGCTCGAGCAGAGCCTGCCCTTCCTGGCCACTGTTGGTTCCGTCAGCCCGTACATCGGTCTGTTCGGCACCGTCTGGGGGATCATGAACTCCTTCCGTGGCCTGGCAACCGCCCAGCAAGCGACCCTGGCCACTGTGGCCCCGGGTATCGCCGAAGCTCTGATCGCCACGGCCATCGGTCTGTTCGCCGCGATCCCTGCCGTTATCGCTTACAACCGTTTTGCCGCTCGCAGCGAAACGCTGATCAGCCGTTACTACACCTTCGCCGATGAGTTTCAGGCGATCCTGCACCGCAAAGTGCACACCAGCGAAGAATAAGCAGGTAATTACCAATGGCTTTAATCGCTCGAGCGCGAAACAAGCGCAAGCCGGTTGCCGAGATGAACGTGGTGCCTTACATCGACGTGATGCTGGTACTGCTGGTCATTTTCATGGTGACGGCGCCGATGCTCAATCAGGGCGTGAAAGTTGATCTGCCCAAGGTTTCCAGCGAAGCCTTGCCGCAGGACAACAACACTCAGGTCCTGACCATTTCGATCAAGTCCGACAAGACCTACTACTGGAACCTTGGCAGCGAAGTCGACACCGAGAAGCAGCAGGATCGTGCCATGACCCTGCCGCAGATGACTGACGCGGTGACCAAGATCATTCGCGTCGGCAACGAAGGCGGCAAGCGTACCCAGGTCTTCATTCGCGGCGACAAGAGTGTCGATTACGGCTCCGTCATGGGCGCCATGGGCGGGTTGCAGAAAGCCGGGGTCGGTAATGTTGGCTTGATTACCGAGGCGCCCTGATGCAGCAACAGCGAGAGCCGTCCGCCTCGGAAAGCTACTTCTGGCCTAGTGTCTGGGCGATTGGCTTGCACGTGCTGGTCTTCGGCATGCTGTTCGTCAGTTTTGCCTTTACCCCGGAACTGCCGCCGGCCAAGCCGATTGTCCAGGCGACCTTGTACCAGCTGAAATCGAAAAGTCGGGCGACCACCCAGACTAATCAGAAGATTGCCGGTGAAGCGCAGAAATCTGCTGCGCGTCAGACCGAAGTCGAGCAGATGGAACAGAAAAAGGTCGAGCAGGAAGCGGTGAAGGCTGCGGAACAAAAGAAAGAAGAGGCTGCTCAAAAGGCCGAAGAAGCCAAGAAGGCCGACGAGGCGAAGAAAGCGGACGAGGCGAAAAAGGCTGATGAAGCCAAGAAAGCCGACGAAGCGAAGAAAACCGCGGAAGCCAAGAAGGCAGAAGAGAAACAATTGGCTGATATAGCCAAGAAGAAAGCCGAAGAAGAAGCCAAGAAAGCTGCGGAAGAAGAGGCCAAGAAAGCGGCCGCTGAAGAAGCCAAGAAAAAGATCGTCGAAGACGCGAAGAAGAAAGCCGCGGAAGACGCCAAGAAGAAAGCTGAAGCTGAAGAGGCGAAGAAGAAAGTCGCCGAGGAAGCGAAGAAGAAAGCTGCTGCCGATGCTGCGAAGAAGAAATCGCAGGATGCGGCGCGTAAATCCGCCGAAGACAAAAAGGCCCAGGCCCTGGCAGATTTGCTTTCAGACACGCCGCAGCGTCAGCAGGCCTTGGCCGATGAGCAGGGCGATGAAGTTGCCGGCAGTTTCGATGACCTGATTCGTGCGCGTGCAGCGGAAGGCTGGGCTCGTCCACCTTCGGCACGCAAAGGCATGACGGTCGTGTTGCAAATTGGCATGTTGCCGGACGGTACGGTGACTTCAGTCAGCGTGTCCAAGTCCAGTGGCGACGGTCCGTTTGACGCATCGGCTGTAGCGGCGGTGAAGAATATTGGACGTTTGACAGAAATGCAGGGAATGAAGCCGAGTGATTTCGCTCCGTATCGTTCATTCAAGATGACATTCACACCTGAGGATCTAGCCTTGTGAGAAACCTTCTTCGAGGAATGCTGGTCGTTATCTGCTGCATGGCAGGGATGGCGATGGCAGATGAGAAAAACATTCTGGTTACCAGCGGCAGCGATCGGGCGACCCCGATTGCAGTCGTGCCGTTCGGCTTCCAGGGCGGTAGCGTGCTGCCGGACGACATGGCGGAAATCATCGGTAACGACCTGCGCAACTCGGGTTACTACTCGCCGCTTCCAAAGCAGAACATGATCAGCCAGCCGAGCCAGGCCAGCGAAATCATCTTCCGTGACTTCAAGGCACTGGGCGCCCAGTATGTCATGGTCGGCAGCATCGTTCCGGCGGGCGGTCGCCTGCAGGTGCAATACGCACTGTTCAACGTGGCCACCGAGCAGCAAGTGCTGACCGGCAGCGTGTCCGGCGGCGTCGATCAGTTGCGCGACATGGCGCACTACATCTCCGACCAGTCGTTCGAAAAACTCACGGGTATCAAGGGTGCCTTCTCGACTCGCCTGCTGTACGTAACGGCCGAGCGTTTCTCCGAGAACAACACTCGCTACACCCTGCAACGTTCGGACTACGACGGTGCTCGCGCCGTGACCCTGCTGCAGTCGCGCGAGCCGATCCTGTCGCCGCGTTTCGCACCGGATGGCAAGCGCATCGCTTATGTCTCCTTCGAGCAGAAGCGTCCACGCATCTTCATGCAGAACATCGACACCGGTCGCCGTGAGCAGATCACCAACTTCGAAGGCCTGAACGGTGCGCCAGCCTGGTCGCCGGATGGCAATCGCCTGGCATTCGTACTGTCGAAAGACGGTAACCCGGACATCTATGTGATGAACCTGGGTTCGCGTCAGATCAGTCGCGTCACCAACGGTCCCGGCATCAACACCGAACCGTTCTGGGGCAAGGATGGCTCGACCATCTACTTCACTTCCGACCGTGGCGGCAAACCGCAGATCTACAAGACCAGTGCCGGTGGTGGTGGTGGTGGTGGTGCCGAGCGCGTGACTTTCGTCGGTAACTACAACGCCAACCCTAAACTGTCGGCCGATGAAAAGACGCTTGTCATGATTCACCGTCAGGATGGCTTCACCAATTTCAAAGTGGCGGCCCAGGATTTGCAGCGCGGTAGTGTAAAAATCCTCACTGATAGCACTCTGGACGAGTCGCCTACTGTCGCGCCCAACGGCACCATGGTAATCTACGCCACCCGCCAGCAGGGCCGGGGAGTCTTGATGCTCGTGTCCATCAATGGACGCGTAAGGCTCCCGCTTCCTACCGCACAAGGCGAAGTCAGAGAACCTTCCTGGTCCCCTTACCTGAACTGACGCGGCGCTATACGTTGTACTTAACACACTGGGGTTCATTAGGAGTTTCACGATGGAAATGCTGAAGTTTGGTAAATTTGCTGCGCTGGCACTGGCCATGGCTGTAGCTGTAGGTTGCTCGTCCAAAGGCGGCGACAATGCCGGTGAAGGCGCGGTAGATCCAAACGCTGGTTACGGCGCAAACACTGGTGCAGTTGACGGCTCCCTGAGCGAAGAAGCTGCTCTGCGCGCTATCACTACTTTCTACTTCGAATACGACAGCTCGGACCTGAAGCCAGAAGCCATGCGCGCTCTGGACGTTCACGCCAAAGACCTGAAAGCAAACGGCGCTCGCGTTGTTCTGGAAGGCAACACCGACGAACGTGGTACTCGTGAGTACAACATGGCACTGGGCGAGCGTCGTGCGAAAGCCGTTCAGCGCTACCTGGTACTGCAAGGTGTTTCCCCAGCTCAGCTGGAACTGGTTTCCTACGGCGAAGAGCGTCCAGTTGCTACCGGCAACGACGAGCAGTCCTGGGCTCAAAACCGTCGCGTCGAACTGCGTAAGTAATTCGTCATGCGAACGTGCCGTCGTGCTGTAACTGTTCTGGCTCTCAGTCTCGCGCCGCTTGCGGCGTGGGCTGCGGTTCCTGTGGTCGATAACGACTCCGGCTATAACAATAGCGGGAGCAGTTATCCGCCTGCAGGTTACGGTACGAACGGCGCCTATGCCGGGGGAGGGGTTTCGGCCCCTGTCTCGGCACAGGGCGAGCTGTTCAACCAACTGCAATCAATGCAGCAACAGATCGAGCGCCAGCAAGGTGCGATTGAAGTTCTGCAAAATGATGTAGCGCGCATGAAGCAGGAAAACCTGGAGCGATATCAGGATCTTGATCGGCGCATAGGAACCGGCGTTGCACCAGCCGCGACTCCTGAAAATTCTTCCACCGGTGGCGATTTGAACGCCCCCGGTGCAGCAGCAGGTGCAGGGGCAGCTGCCGCCCAGGCACCGGCCGCAGGTAGCGAGCCGGCGGATCCGGCGAAGGAAAAGCTCTACTACGATGCTGCCTTCGACCTGATCAAAGCCAAGGATTTCGACAAGGCCAGTCAGGCTTTTGCCGCATTCCTGCGCAAATACCCGAACAGCCAGTACGCGGGCAACGCCCAATACTGGTTGGGTGAAGTGAACCTGGCCAAAGGCGATCTGCAAGGCGCAGGTCAGGCATTTGCCAAGGTTTCGCAGTTGTATCCCAAGCACGCCAAAGTGCCGGACTCGCTATACAAGCTTGCTGATGTAGAGCGTCGCTTGGGGCATACCGACCGAGTTAAAGGCATTCTGCAGCAGGTGGTTTCCCAATATCCGGGCACTTCCGCCGCTCAGTTGGCCCAGCGCGATCTGCAAAAAATGTAAGCCTGCTTGACCCGTTTCAAAGAAACCCGCGCTTGTCGCGGGTTTTTTCGTTAGAATTCACGCCCTTTTTATGAAATACGCTTTTGGGGGCCTGCGCTTTGCCGGGGTTCCTTCAAGTGCCTGACGGAGGCGGACAGCCTGTTTAGCTGTTACGCCCGTGGCGACTATGCAAGACACATTGAGAATCACCGAAGTTTTCTACTCGTTGCAGGGTGAAACGCGGACTGCTGGCCTGCCCACTGTTTTTGTGCGCCTGACCGGTTGCCCTCTGCGTTGCCAATACTGCGACAGCGCCTACGCGTTCACCGGCGGGACCATTCGCACGCTCGACGACATCCTCGAGCAGGTCGCAGGGTTTCGCCCGCGTTACGTCTGCGTCACGGGCGGCGAGCCCCTGGCACAGCCCAACGCCATTCCCTTGCTCAAGCGCTTGTGTGACGCCGGTTACGAAGTGTCACTGGAAACCAGTGGCTCCATCGATATCTCGGCAGTAGATTCCCGGGTCAGTCGCGTTGTCGACCTGAAAACCCCGGGTTCGAAGGAAGCGCACCGCAACCGCTACGAAAACATTGAGCTGCTCACGCCCAACGATCAGGTGAAGTTTGTCATCTGTTCGCGAGAGGACTATGACTGGTCTGTTTCCAAGCTGATCCAGTACGGTCTGGACCGGCGTGCCGGTGAAGTCCTGTTCTCGCCAAGTCACCATGATCTCAATGCCCGGGATCTGGCGGACTGGGTGGTGGCGGACAACCTGCCAGTGCGCTTGCAATTGCAACTGCATAAATATCTATGGAATGACGAGCCGGGGCGCTGAAATGACTGAACAACTCAATACTGCTGAAAAACGTGCGGTCATCCTGCTGTCCGGTGGCCTGGACTCGGCGACCGTCGTGGCCATGGCGCGCGCCGAAGGCTACAGCTGCTACACCATGAGCTTCGACTACGGCCAGCGCTCTCACGCCGAACTGTACGCTGCCGAGCGTGTGGCGCGGGACCTGGGTGTGGTCGAGCACAAGGTGATCGGCCTGAACCTGAACGGCATGGGCGGCTCGGCCCTGACCGACAGCAGCATCGATATTCCAGAGGAGCTCGGTGAAGGCATTCCCGTGACTTACGTGCCTGCGCGTAACACGGTGTTCCTGTCCCTGGCCTTGGGCTGGGCAGAAGTACTCGGCGCACGGGACATCTTCATCGGCGTCAACGCCGTGGATTACTCCGGTTACCCGGACTGCCGTCCCGAGTTCATCGAGTCGTTCGAGCGCATGGCCAACCTGGCAACCAAAGCCGGCGTTGAAGGCAATGGCTTCCGCATTCAGGCACCGCTGCAAAACCTCAGCAAGGCGCAGATCGTCCAGGCGGGCGTGAAGCTTGGCGTGAACTACGGGCTGACCGTTTCCTGCTATCAGGCCGATGATGAAGGCCGTGCGTGCGGCAAGTGCGACAGCTGCCGACTGCGTGCGGAAGGCTTTGCAGCGGCCGGAATCAGCGATCCAACTCCTTATTTTTGATTTATTTCAAAATAGGTGTTGAATAGTCCTTAAAAATCAGTATTATACGCGCCACCACACAGCGGGTCGTTAGCTCAGTTGGTAGAGCAGTTGGCTTTTAACCAATTGGTCGTAGGTTCGAATCCCACACGACCCACCATTTTTGGCGGTTTAGAAAATCCGGAAGGCCCACGAAAGTGAGGATTTCCGGGTTTTTTTTTGCCCGCAAGAAAGTGCCCTTGCCACCGCTGCATTGGGCTAGTCCCTCTTTGCAATGAAGGCGTCTAATGCTTGAAGCGTCTCGGCTGGGCGTTCGACCATCGGCAGGTGGTTGCACCCTTCAAGGATGACCGAGTCGTTCGCTGAACTGGCAGGAAGACCGTTGCGCAACGTGTCCAGCGCCGAGACATCAATCACTTTATCCTCGCGACACCAGATACCGAGTACCGGCATGTTCAATTTTGTCAGCCGGTGGTCGAGGGCGAGCCATTGCGAAGAGGGGCGAATCTGCACCAGGGCGGATTCGATAAACGCTCGCTGTGCGCGGTTGGCAAGGACTGCTTCCTGCACTTGTCGGTCAGACATCTGTGGAGGGTTCAGATAGACGAGGCGGGCAGTGCGTTCGACGCCTGCACGATCGTCGTAGATAAACGGATTTCCTCCAGCATTCAATTCCCGCATGAAGTCATTGTCTTTGAAGCTCAACCCCAGTGCGCCTACCAATACCAGCCGGCTGACGTGCTGCGGTTGATCGGCTGCATACACGCCAGCGATGGCTCCACCCATTGAATGCCCGATGAGGGTGATGTTCTCGGCTTCGAGCGCCAGGATAAAGTCATGGAGCCGAGTCGCTTGCGCCTCGATGTCGTAGTTGGAATGGTCATTGTCAGTGGAGGCTCCCCAGCCCGGGAGGTCGGGGATGATGACGTGGAAACGCGAACTCAATGCCTTGCCCGGTTCGAACCAGACTTGCTTGCTTGATGAAAAACCGTGGATCAGGATCACCGTTGGCCCCTGCCGCTCGCTTTCGTAATACGACCAGGTGCTGTTGCCTGCCTGGATGAGGCGCGCGCAGAGGGGTGGGGTTTCACAATGCCGGGTTGTCGCGGCTGGATTCAGGTTAGCGCCCGCCAGGACGAGTGTTGAAGGCACCAGCCATGCCGTGAGCAGCAAGGTTGAGGCGGTCATGATTGTGATCAGGCATTGGATCGACATGTGTTCAGTCCTTTGGTTGTTCCAGTTTCGGTTGGGCGGTTTCCTTTAATCGGCGTCACCCTTCTATCCGCCCTTGCGCAGGTTAGTGGCAAAGCCATTCAGGTTTTGTGCGATAACTGCAACGGCAAATGTTTTTCCCGAAGGATCAAGGCCATAGGCCTTGTTTCAGGGCGCGTCTATTCATCACCCTGGTCAGAATCATCTTTTGCATCCGTCGGATATTCTGTAGCCTTGCGCAGCTTCAACGCTGTCCGTGCCTGATCAATACTCACTTTCCCGGCGGTACCCCGAAGGGTCCGGAGCCGGGTGTATACTCGACTTTCGCGCGAATGCGCCTGCAGGTCTTGCGAACATGACGCAAATTTCCGAACGCCTTCTGGTTCAAGCCCACCTCGACGCCAAGCAGCCCAAGCCGCTGACTGCCGATGAAGAGGCTTATTACCGTGCTGCCATCGCTGCCGAGCTCAAGGCTCAGGACGCGGTGCTGGTGGCCCACTTCTATTGTGACCCTGTCATTCAGGCGCTGGCCGAAGAGACGGGCGGTTGTGTTTCCGACTCGCTGGAAATGGCCCGATTCGGCAACGCCCATCCGGCCAAGACCGTGGTCGTCGCCGGCGTGAAGTTCATGGGTGAGACTGCCAAGATCCTCAACCCGGAAAAACGCGTGCTGATGCCGACGCTCGAAGCGACCTGTTCGCTCGACCTGGGTTGCCCTGTGGACGAATTTTCCGCGTTCTGCGATCAACATCCGGAGCGCACGGTGGTGGTGTACGCCAACACTTCCGCTGCGGTAAAAGCCCGAGCGGATTGGGTTGTGACGTCAAGCTGTGCGCTGGAAATCGTTGAAAGCCTGATGGACAACGGCGAGACCATCATCTGGGGCCCGGACAAGCACCTGGGAACCTACATTCAGCGCCAGACCGGTGCCGACATGCTGCTGTGGGACGGTGCCTGCATCGTTCACGAAGAGTTCAAGTCCAAACAGCTTGAAGACATGAAGGCGCTGTACCCGGATGCGGCAATTCTGGTGCACCCGGAATCGCCGACTTCGGTGATCGAGCTGGCGGACGCCGTGGGTTCCACCAGTCAGTTGATCGCGGCGGCACAGAGCCTGCCGAACAAGACGCTGATCGTTGCGACCGACCGCGGCATTTTCTACAAGATGCAGCAGTTGTGCCCGGACAAGGTCTTTATCGAAGCCCCAACAGCGGGTAACGGCGCGGCGTGCCGCAGTTGTGCACATTGCCCGTGGATGGCCATGAACACCCTTGAGCGCACGCTCAAGGCGTTGAAGGAAGGGGCGAACGAGATCTTTGTCGATCCGGCACTGATTCCGCAGGCGATTCGGCCGCTCAAGCGCATGCTTGATTTCACCCAGGCGGCGCGGATGAAGCTGGCCGGTAACGCCTGAGATCTTTCAATCAGGCCAAAAAAAACTGTGGGAGTGAGCTTGCTCGCTCCCACAGTGGTTTCTGCGTCGGGAAATTATTTGGTCTTCTTCGGAATCCGCACCAGTTCGGTATTGGAGTAGATGTCATGCCAGCTGCGTTTCTGTTTGTCGAACAGCGACCAGAAGAATCCCAGGCCAACACACAGCAACGAAGCAATCGATACCACAAAGCGCAGCAGCGCCTGCCACAGGCTGATGGACGAGCCATCGGCGTTCTGCACCCGGATGCACCAGACCTGCATGCCCAGCGTCTGACCGGACCAGGTCCAGAATTTGGCGAAGAAGCCGAAGAGTACGAACAGCAGGACTGTGGAGAGCAGGGGATCGCCGTCCAGCGCACCCGCTTCGGTCAGGGTACGCATCCTTTCTTCGCCAATGATCGCCATCTGGATCATCTTGTAGATCCCGCTGGTGACGATCAGCAGGGCGGTGCACAGCAGGAAATCATAGAACATGGCTGCCAGGCGACGACCCAGGCCAGCGGCAGGAAAGTTGCCCTGGGGGGTAAGCAGGTGTTTCGACATGGCAGGCTCTCGGCGAAAAAGAAGCCATTTTACGGATTTACGCGCACAAAAAAGCCCCTGATGTCAGCATCAGGGGCTTTTTCGTTACAGAAGATTAGCCTTCTGCTTGTACTTCGTCAGCCTGCATGCCTTTCTGGCCTTGCACGGCGATGAAGGTCACTTTCTGGCCTTCTTTCAGGCTCTTGAAACCGTTGCCCTGGATGGCGCGGAAATGTACGAACAGATCCGGACCGCTTTCAGGAGTGATAAAACCAAAACCTTTCTCGTCGTTAAACCACTTGACGGTACCGCTCTGACGTTGGGACATTTCTTATTTCCTTTGACGCAAAAAATTAATGACAGTCTCTTTCTCGTGAAAGAGTACTGGGGCTGGTTGCAGGAGAGTAAGAAGACGTCGAACGGGATGTAGCTAACTTGTAGGCTACTGCCCAGGTCACGATTCCAAGCGACCCATGCAAACACAGTGAACAAACTCTACGCCAACTACGGGAGAAAAAACAAGCCCCTTGAAGGCCCCGTATTTCCTTGGGTTGATGGCAAAGTAAGTCGACTAGTGAGGCCTTATTCACTAACCTTGTTCAATTGTTTTCGATCGTTATAAGCAAAGTTCATAATCGAAGCTTACAGCCAAACAATGCACTATTTTATGGCGGTTGCGTTACACATTAGTGCGCTGTTAACGCAACCGCGTTACTTATAGGAACATTCAATCAGCCGCGATAGTAGCGTTGTGGAACGAATGGCATTTTGCTTACAAGCAAAGGCACCTTTTTCCCACGAACGATCGCCCAGACGGGGGTGTCCAGTGCGATATAAGCGCTGTCGACATAACCCATGGCCAGCGGCCCGCCCAGGGTCGGCCCGAAACCGCCGCTGCAGACGCTACCGATGATGTCGCCGGCTTCGTTGACGATCTCGGCACCTTCGCGCACCGGCGTGCGTTCCTGTGGCAAGAGGCCGACACGCTTGCGGCTTACACCTGCCTGTTGCTGGGCGAATACGGTTTCGGCGCCCGGGAAGCCGCCAGCACGCGCGCCATCGGCACGACGTGGCTTGGAGATGGCCCACAG
The DNA here is from genome assembly GCF_058791055.1 of Pseudomonas sp. EU05-FHT14B02. NCBI lineage: Bacteria > Pseudomonadati > Pseudomonadota > Gammaproteobacteria > Pseudomonadales > Pseudomonadaceae > Pseudomonas > Pseudomonas sp. EU05-FHT14B02. Next base: position 124,539 of record NZ_JBYTDD010000003.1, read on the forward strand.
CAGGCTGGCTTCGATCGGGGTGGTGTCAGTGTTCATGTCGTGGCCGTACAGGCACAGGCCAGCTTCCAGGCGCAGCGAGTCGCGTGCGCCGAGGCCGATGGCTTCGACTTCCGGTTCCGCCAGCAAGGCGCGGGAAAGGGCTTCGGCGCTGGTGGCCGGTACGGAAATTTCGAAACCGTCTTCACCGGTGTAACCCGAGCGGCTGACAAAGCAGTCCACGCCCAGCAGCTTCACGCGGGCGAACTGCATGAAAGTCATCTTCGCCACTTCAGGGGCCAGACGTGCAAGCACGGTCACTGCAGCCGGGCCTTGCAGGGCGAGCAGGGCGCGCTCTTCGAACAGCGGTTCGATCGTGCACTGGTCGCCAATATGCTTGCGCAGGTGTGCCAGGTCCTGGTCCTTGCAGGCGGCGTTGACCACCAGGAACAGTTCGTCGTTGCCCAGGTTGGCGACCATCAGGTCGTCGAGGATGCCGCCGGTCTCATTGGTGAACATCGCATAACGTTGCATGCCCACTGGCAGGTCGATGATGTCCACTGGCACCAGGGTTTCCAGGGCCTTGGCGGCATTGGCGCCGGTCAGGCGAATCTGGCCCATGTGCGAGACGTCGAACAGCCCGGCCTGGTCGCGGGTGTGCTGGTGTTCTTTCATCACGCCCAACGGGTATTGCACGGGCATGTCGTAGCCGGCGAACGGCACCATGCGGGCGCCGAGCTCGATGTGCAGTGCGTGCAGCGGGGTTTTCAACAGTTGTTCGGTGGACATATTCAGCTCCTGAAGAAGGGTGCAGATGAGCGCGCATCAGCACTCGATAATGTTGACCGCCAAACCGCCACGGGCGGTTTCCTTGTATTTGCTTTTCATGTCGGCGCCGGTCTGGCGCATGGTGCGGATGACCTTGTCGAGGGAGACGAAGTGTTGTCCATCGCCGCGCAGCGCCATGCGCACCGCATTGATGGCCTTGACCGAGCCCATGGCGTTGCGCTCGATGCAAGGCACTTGCACCAGCCCGCCAATCGGGTCGCAGGTCAGTCCGAGGTTGTGTTCCATGCCGATTTCCGCGGCGTTTTCCACTTGCTGCACGCTGCCGCCGAGTACTTCGCACAAGGCACCGGCGGCCATCGAGCAGGCGACGCCGACTTCACCCTGACAGCCGACCTCGGCGCCGGAAATCGAGGCGTTTTCCTTGTACAGAATGCCGATGGCTGCGGCAGTGAGCAGAAAGCGCACCACGCCGTCGTCATTCGCGCCGGGGATGAAGCGCATGTAGTAATGCAGCACCGCCGGAATGATCCCGGCCGCGCCGTTGGTCGGTGCCGTGACCACGCGCCCGCCATTGGCGTTTTCTTCGTTGACCGCCAGCGCGTAGAGGTTGACCCAGTCCAGCACCGACAGGGGATCGCGCAACGACGATTCCGGGTTCTTGCACAATTGCCGATGCAGTGCGGCGGCCCGGCGCTTGACCTTCAGCCCACCGGGCAGGATGCCTTCATTGCGGCATCCGGCGGCGACGCAGTCCTGCATCACTTGCCAGATTTTCAGCAGGCCGGCGCGGGTTTCCGCTTCCGGACGCCAGGCGCTTTCGTTGGTCAACATCACCTGGCTGATGGACAGCCCGTATTTGACGCAATGACCGAGAAGATCCTTGGCGCTTTTGAACGGAAAGGTCAGGGGGGTGGCATCTTCGACGATACGGTCGGCGCCGGCGGCGTCTTCATCGACCACAAAACCGCCGCCGACCGAGTAGTACTCGCGGCTGCGGATCTGCAGGCCCGCGGCGTCGAAGGCGCGGAAAATCATGCCATTGGGGTGATAGGCCAACGGTTTGCGAATCATGGCCAGGTGTTCTTTCTCGTTGAACGCAATGCTGTGTTCGCCGAGCAGGTTCAAGCGGCCGTTGCCGCGAATCTCTTGCAGGCGCGCGGCGACGGTCTCTGTATCCACGGTGTCCGGGTGTTCGCCTTCCAGGCCCAGCAGCACAGCCTTGTCACTGCCGTGGCCTTTGCCGGTGGCACCGAGCGAACCATACAGCTCGACTTTGACGCAGGCGGTGGCTTCAAGCAGGTTTTCGCGGCGCAAACCTTCGGCGAAGCGCGCAGCGGCACGCATCGGGCCGACGGTGTGGGAACTGGAGGGGCCGATGCCAATCTTGAACAGGTCGAACACGCTTAACGACATGGTGGTTCTCCGGTTTCTTGTTATAGGAATTCACGGAACATAAGACTTGGCACAGATCCCTGTGGGAGCGAGCTTGCTCCGGGCGGCGTTCCGACGATGACGGACTGACATTCACCAGAGATGTTGATTGAAAGACCGCTATCGCGAGCAAGCTCGCTCCCACAGAGGACTGTGGTGTTCCTGCAAAAAAGGGGGCGGGATCAACCGCCCCCTCATTGGTTTAAGCGTAGCTTTCGATCGACGGGCAGGCGCAGACCAGGTTGCGGTCGCCGAACACGTTGTCGACGCGACCGACCGGTGGCCAGTACTTGCCTTCGATCAGCGACGCAACCGGGTAAACCGCTTGTTCACGGCTGTACGGGTGCGACCACTCGCCAACCAGTTCCTTCGCGGTGTGCGGCGCGTTTTTCAGCGGGTTGTCGTCCTTGTCCAGCGTGCCATTTTCCACTGCGCGGATTTCTTCGCGGATGCGGATCATGGCGTCGCAGAATCGGTCCAGTTCTTCCTTGGATTCGCTTTCGGTCGGCTCGATCATCAGCGTGCCTGCCACCGGGAACGACATGGTCGGCGCGTGGAAGCCAAAGTCGATCAGACGCTTGGCGACGTCATCGACACTGATGCCGCTGCTGTCTTTCAGTGGACGCAGGTCGAGGATGCACTCGTGCGCCACCAGGCCGTTGCTGCCGGTGTACAGCACTGGATAGTGCTCTTCCAGGCGACGGGAGATGTAGTTGGCATTGAGGATCGCCAGCTGCGAAGCACGCTTGAGGCCCGCGCCACCCATCATACGAATGTACATCCAGGTGATCGGCAGGATGCTCGCGCTGCCGAACGGTGCCGCGCAAACGGCGCCTTCCTTGCGCTCCATCTGTGCGTGGCCCGGCAGGAATGGCGCCAGGTGCGATTTCACGCCGATCGGGCCGACGCCCGGGCCGCCACCACCGTGGGGAATGCAGAAGGTCTTGTGCAGATTCAAGTGCGAAACGTCGCCGCCGAACTTGCCCGGGGCACAGAGGCCGACCATGGCGTTCATGTTGGCGCCGTCGATGTACACCTGGCCGCCGTTGTCATGAATGATGCCGCAGATTTCGCGGATGCCTTCTTCGAACACGCCGTGGGTCGACGGGTAGGTGATCATCAGCGCGGCGAGGTGTTCGCGGTGCTCGATGGCCTTGGCGCGCAGGTCTTCGATGTCGACGTTGCCACGGGCATCGCACGCGGTGACGACCACTCGCATGCCGGCCATTTGTGCGGTGGCCGGGTTGGTGCCGTGGGCCGACGACGGGATCAGGCAGATGTCGCGACGGTCTTCGCCACGGCTCTGGTGGTAGGCACGGATCGCCAGCAGACCTGCGTATTCACCCTGGGAGCCGGCGTTCGGTTGCAGGGACACCGAGTCATAACCGGTGGCGGCGCAGAGCATCGCTTCCAGCTCGTCGGTCAATTGCTGGTAGCCGACGCTTTGCTCGGCCGGAGCGAATGGGTGCAGGGCACCGAACTCGGCCCAGGTCACCGGGATCATTTCGCTGGCGGCGTTGAGTTTCATGGTGCACGAACCCAGCGGGATCATGGTGCGGTCCAGCGCCAGGTCCTTGTCCGCCAGTTTGCGCAGGTAGCGCATCAGCTCGGTTTCCGAGTGATAGCGGTTGAACACCGGGTGGCTGAGGATCGGCGACTGACGCACCAGCGTGGCCGGGATGGCGCTCTGCACCGAGGCGGCGAGGGCGGCGAAGTCCGGCAGGGCCTTGCCGTCGGACAGCAGGCTCCACAGGGTTTCAACGTCGGCCTGAGTGGTGGTTTCGTCCAGGGACAGGCCAAGGCGCTCGCCATCGACCACGCGCAGGTTGATACGCTGAGCATGCGCCTTGTCGTGCAGGGCAGCAGTGTGAGCACCGGTTTTTACGGTCAGGGTGTCGAAGAAGCTGGTTTGCTCGACGTTCAGACCCAGTGCACTCAAGCCTTTGGCCAGGATTGCAGTCAGGTGATGCACGCGATTGGCGATCTGCGTCAGGCCTTTCGGACCGTGGTACACGGCGTACATGCTGGCGATGTTTGCCAGCAGTACTTGTGCGGTGCAGATGTTGCTGGTGGCTTTCTCGCGACGGATGTGTTGCTCGCGGGTCTGCATGGCCAGGCGCAGGGCCGGGTTGCCGAAACGGTCTACGGAAACACCGACCAGACGGCCCGGCATGTCACGTTTGAACGCGTCCTTGGTGGAGAAGTACGCTGCGTGCGGGCCACCGAAGCCCAGCGGCACGCCGAAGCGCTGTGCACTGCCGATGGCCACATCGGCGCCGAATTCGCCCGGTGCGGTCAACACGGTCAGGGCCAGCAGGTCGGCGGCCACTGCAACGAGGGCATTGGCGGTGTGGAAGCGCTCGGTCAGCTCGCGGTAATCGAACACATCACCGTTGCTCGCCGGGTATTGCAGCAGTGCGCCGAAGAACGGCGTCACGTCAGTCAGTTCGCGCTCGTCGCCAACCAGCACGTCGATGCCCAGAGGCTCGGCACGGGTGCGCAGTACGTCGAGGGTTTGCGGGTGGCAATGCACGGAAGCGAAGAAGGTGTGGCTGCCTTTGTTCTTGCTCAGGCGTTTGCAGAAGGTCATGGCTTCGGCAGCGGCGGTGGCTTCGTCGAGCAGCGAGGCGTTGGCGATCGGCAGGCCGGTGAGGTCGCTGATCAGGGTCTGGAAGTTCAGCAGCGCTTCGAGACGACCCTGGGAGATTTCTGGTTGGTACGGGGTGTAGGCGGTGTACCAGGCCGGGTTTTCCAGCAGGTTGCGCAGGATCGGCGACGGCGTATGGGTGCCGTAGTAACCCTGGCCGATGAAGGTCTTGAACAGCTGGTTTTTAGTCGCGATGGACTTGATCAAGGCCAGGGCATCGGCTTCGCTCAAGCCGTCTTCCAGGCCGAGGACACTGGTGCCCTTGATGCTGTCGGGAATCACGCTGGCGCTCAGGGCTTCCAGGGAGTCGAAACCAAGGCTGTTGAGCATGGCTTGCTCGTCACCGGCGCGCGGGCCGATGTGACGGGCGATGAATTCGTTGGCAGTGGTCAAATTGATCTGGGTCATGTCAGTGCTCCTCAGGCTTCGGCTTGGGCTTTGATCAGGCGGTCGTAGGCGTCCTGATCCAGCAGTTGGCCGACAGCGGTGGCGTCGCTTGGTTTGAAACGGAAGAACCAGCCTTCGCCCAGCGGATCTTCGTTGACCAGTTCCGGGCTGCTGTCGAGCGCCGGGTTAACTTCCAGCACTTCGCCGTCCAGCGGCATGTACACGCCGCTTGCAGCCTTTACCGATTCCACGGTGGCGGCTTCGGCGCCTTTGTCGTAGGACTGCAGCTCAGGCAGTTGAACGAAAACCACGTCGCCCAGGGCGTTCTGTGCGAAAGCGGTGATGCCGACCGTGACGCTGCCGTCAGCTTCGGTGCGCAGCCATTCGTGATCTTCAGTAAAACGCAACTCGCTCATGGAAACTCCTAAGGGGCCAGACTCGTCTGGTGGACGCGATTGAAGGCTTGGGTAATGCCCAGGTTATGGAGGACTACATAGCAAGAACGCGGCCAACGTTGTTTTTATCGTTTTTAATCAATGATTTAGCTGGTTTTGACAAACACTGAAAATCAATCGCTGTAGCGAAATCGATACGGTATATGTCAAGGATAAAAGCCGAGGTGGATCAAAGCCTTGCACAGCCGCGATCGGAGAGGGGGTGTAGCGATATCGTTCCGCTGTAGCGCTTTCAGTACAGATGGAGGTCGTTTTTGGAGATATCTCTCGGCAAGACACAAAACCTGTGGGAGTCAGGCTTCAGGCCTTGCTCGGAATCCCGTACTTGCGCAACCGATGGGCAATCGCCGTGTGGGAGGTTTGCAGCCGGGTCGCGAGTTGCCGGGTCGAGGGGTAGCTGGCGTAGAGTTTTTCCAGCAGGGTTTTCTCGAACTCGTCCATGGCCTGTTCCAGGCTGTCGACGTCATGATCGCCTTGGCGGGCTACCGAGGTGCCGGCGATGTCGAGGTCGCCGATGTCCACCAGACTGCTTTCGCAGATCGCCGCAGCGCGGAAGATCACGTTCTGCAATTGCCGCACGTTGCCTGGCCAGCGGTTGCCCAGCAGCGCCGGGTAAGTGCCCGGCGCCAGGCGACAGATCGGTCGCTGGATCTGCGCACAGGCCTGCTGCATGAAGTAGCGGGCCAGCAGCAGGATGTCCTGGCCGCGCTCGCGCAGGGGCGGCACTTCGACGTTGAGGACGTTGAGGCGATAGAACAGATCCTCGCGGAACAGGCCTTCGCTGACCATTTTTTCCAGGTCACGGTGGGTGGCGCTGAGGATCCGTACGTTGACCTTGACCTCACGGTCACCGCCGACCCGGCGAAAACTGCCGTCGTTGAGGAAACGCAGCAATTTGGCCTGCAAGTACGGCGACATCTCGCCGATTTCATCGAGAAACACCGTGCCCTGGTTGGCCAGTTCCATCAGCCCCGGCTTGCCCCCTCGTTGTGCGCCGGTGAAGGCGCCGGGGGCGTAGCCGAACAGCTCACTTTCGGCGAGGTTCTCCGGCAATGCCGCGCAGTTCAACGCCAGAAAGGGTGAGCTGTGCCGTGCGCTGATGGCGTGGCAGGCGCGGGCCACCAGTTCCTTGCCGGTGCCGGTTTCGCCCTGGATAAGCAACGGTGCATCGAGGGCCGCCACCCGCTGGGCGCGCGCCTTGAGGGTGCGGATCACCGGCGACTCGCCGAGCAGGGCATCGAAACCTTCGGCGTGGTCATGGTGCAGCGCGGAAAGGCGTTCGCCGATGCGGTTCGGTTGGTACAGGGTCAGCAGGGCACCGGCGTCGGTAATCGGTGTGGCGTCGAGCAATAGGGTCTGGCCGTTGACGGTGATTTCCCGCAGCGGCAGGCGAAAGCCGTGTTCGAGCAAGGCGTCGAGCAAGGCCGGGTCGGCAAACAGGTCGGCCACGCTTTCACCGTCCGGTTCGCGGCCGTACAGGGCGATCAGGGCCGGGTTGGCCAGCAGCACCTTACCGTCACTGTCCAGTGCCAGGACCGGGTCGGTCATGGCAGCGAGCAAGGCGTCGAGCTGCAAGTGCCGGCGTTGGCCAGGCAGGATGTCGACCACCGTCACCGCTTGCACGCCACGCACGCTGAACAGGGCATCGCGCAGTTCCTCGAGGACTTGCGGGCTCAGAGTCGGGGCGTCGATATAAACATTGGGCGGGACCATTTCCACCGCATCCAGGTTCAGATTGCGCCCGCCGAGCAGGGCCAGGACTTCCTGGGTGATACCGACGCGGTCGATGAAGCTGACGTGGATACGCATGGGGCGGTCTTGGGTTCTGCAGTGCGAAGGGTGGCAAGTATGCCTTGGGGCGGGCTAATGTTGAAATCCTGCGCGGACTTCGATTGGGCGTACGCCCCCTGTGGGGGCGAGCAAGCTCGCTCCCACAGGGATCGGTGGTGTTCACAGAGTCCGGGGTTATTCCAGGTGCTCGGGTTTGACCGGGTCGCCCGATTTCATGTTCAGTTGTACCCGCACGTCCTCGAACATTGCGTCGTAATGCTTGTGGATCGAACCGATGTTGCTAAGGGGTTTCGGGATGCCGTGCTTCTCGGCAATCTTGGTGACGTTGCTGGCGAAGTTGTAGGCCATGTCCTTGGGCAGGAAGAACGTCTCGCTCATGTCCTTGCCCTGGATGCTGCCGTGCATCTTGAACTGCATCCCTTTGCCTTCCTTGGGGTCCTGGGCGACTTCATAGTCGATGCAGATGTTGTAGCTGACGTCATCCTTGTTCAGCGCGTGTCGCTCGATGTGCAGGTGACCCGGCTCGAACGTTGCCATTGTTGACTCTCCTTTAAAATGTCTTGAATTGGGGCCTGCCCCAGGCCTGCCCCGCCGTTTCGTTTACTGATAGCTGATGCCTGGTGTCACCGTACTGATGCGCGTACCGGCCTTGCCCTGGACGATCGCCTCGATGTCCGAGAGCGAGCCGATCACTGCGACTTTCCCAGTATGGCGCGCGAATTCGCAGGCTGCCTGCACCTTCGGTCCCATGGAGCCGGCGGCGAAGCCGAGTTTCTCCATTTCGTCGGGGTGGGCTTGGGCGATGGCTTTCTGCGTGGGTTTGCCAAAGTCGATGAAGGCGGCGTTGACGTCGGTGGCGATCACCAGCAGATCGGCTTCAAGCTGTTCGGCCAGCAGTGCCGAGCACAGGTCCTTGTCGATGACTGCTTCGACGCCCTCGAGTTTGCCGGGCGAGGTATACATGGTCGGAATGCCGCCACCGCCGGCGCAGATCACAATGCTGCTTTTTTCCAGCAGCCATTTGATCGGACGGATTTCGAAGATGCGTTTTGGTTTCGGGCTGGCGACCACGCGACGGTATTTGTCGCCGTCCGGGGCAATGGCCCAGCCTTTCTCGGCGGCGAGTGCTTCGGCCTCTTCCTTGGTATAGACAGGGCCGATGGGTTTGGTCGGGTTCTTGAAGGCCGGGTCATTGGCATCGACTTCGACCTGGGTCAGCAAGGTCGCGAAAGGCACTTCGAAGTCCAGCAGATTGCCCAGTTCCTGTTCGATGATGTAGCCGATCATGCCTTCGGTTTCGGCTCCGAGCACGTCCAGCGGATAAGGCGAAACCGAGGTGTAGGCCGCCGCCTGCAATGACAGCAGGCCGACTTGAGGGCCATTGCCGTGGGCGATGACCAGTTGGTTGCCGGGATGGATCTTGGCAATCTGTTCGGTGGCGATCCGGATGTTGGCGCGCTGGTTGTCAGCGGTCATGGGTTCGCCCCGGCGGAGCAGGGCATTACCGCCAAGAGCTACGACGATACGCATGGTGCTAGTCCTTCTAAAAGAGAAGTAAACGGGCGACTCGGTCTGTCGATGGAACCCTGACCCTGTGGGAGCGAGCTTGCTCGCGATGGGATCGCCGCGGTCTGTCAGATGCACCGCGGCGCTGCCATCGCAGGCAAGCCTGCTCCCACATTGACCGTGTTCCGTCAGTGGGAGCCAGTCAGCCGTTATAGATCAGCCAGCGTCGACACCAGAATCGCCTTGATGGTGTGCATGCGGTTTTCCGCTTGCTCGAAGGCGATGCAGGCCGGCGACTCGAACACGTCATCGGTCACTTCGATGCCGTTGCTCAGGTGCGGGTACTGCTCGGCAATCTGCTTGCCGACTTTGGTATCACAGTTGTGGAACGCCGGCAGGCAGTGCATGAACTTGGTGCGCGGGTTGCCGGTGGCCTTCATCAGTTCGGCGTTGACCTGATACGGCAGCAGTTGCTGGATGCGTTCGGCCCAGGCTTCGACCGGCTCGCCCATCGACACCCAGACGTCGGTGTGGATGAAGTCCACACCCTTGACCGCCGCTTTCGGGTCTTCGGTGAGAGTAATGCGCGCACCGCTTTCTTCGCCGTACTGTTTGCAGCGCGCCACCAGGTCGTCCGCCGGCCACAGGGCTTTCGGCGCACAGATGCGCACGTCCATGCCGAGCTTGGCGCCGATCAGCAGTAGCGAGTTGCCCATGTTGTTGCGCGCATCGCCGAGGTAGGCGTAGCTGATCTCGTGGATCGGCTTGTCGGCGTGCTCACGCATGGTCAGCACGTCGGCGATCATTTGCGTCGGGTGATATTCGTCGGTCAAACCGTTGAACACCGGTACGCCGGCGAACTTGGCCAGTTCCTCGACGATTTCCTGCTTGAAGCCACGGTACTCGATGGCGTCATACATGCGCCCGAGCACGCGGGCGGTGTCCTTCATGCTTTCCTTGTGGCCGATCTGCGAGGAATTCGGGTCGATGTAGGTGACGTTGGCGCCCTGGTCATAGGCTGCAACTTCAAACGCGCAGCGGGTGCGGGTCGAGGTCTTTTCGAAGATCAGCGCGATGTTGTTGCCCTTGAGATGCTGCTGTTCGGTGCCGGTGTACTTGGCACGCTTGAGGTCGCGGGACAGGTCGAGCAGGTAGCGCAATTCGCGAGGGGTGTGGTGTTCCAGGCTCAGCAGATTGCGGTTATGGATATTGAACGCCATTTTGGATCTCCTAAGGTGAACAGGTTAGTAGTCAATCGGGTCGCGGATGATCGGGCAGGTCATGCAATGGCCGCCGCCCCGTCCCCGGCCGAGTTCACTGGCACTGATGGTGATCACTTCCACGCCTGCCTTGCGCAGCAGGGTATTAGTATAGGTATTGCGGTCGTAGCCGATGACCACGCCTGGCTCAACGGCCACCACGTTGTTGCCGTCGTCCCATTGCTCGCGTTCAGCGGCGAAGCTGTTGCCGCCGGTTTCCACCACGCGCAACGCTTTGAGGTTCAAGGCCTGAGCCACGGTGTCGAGGAAGCTGGTTTCTTCACGACGGATATCGATGCCGCCCGCTTTGCTTTCATCGGGACGCAGTGTGAAGGCGACAATCTGGTTCACCACTTCCGGGAAGATCGTGACGAGGTCGCGATCGCAGAAGCTGAACACCGTGTCCAGGTGCATGGCCGCGCGTGATTTCGGCAGGCCGGCGACGATCACTTTCTCGACGGCCTTGTTTTGGAACAGGTTCACCGCCAGTTGGGCAATGGCCTGCCGCGACGAGCGTTCGCCCATGCCGATCAACACCACGCCATTGCCGATCGGCATCACGTCACCACCCTCGAGAGTGGAGTTGCCATGGTCCTTGTCCGGGTCGCCGTACCAGATCTGGAAGTCGGCGTTGGTGAACTCGGGGTGGAATTTGTAGATGGCGGTGGTCAGCAGGGTTTCCTGGCGGCGTGCCGGCCAATACATCGGGTTAAGGGTGACGCCGCCGTAGATCCAGCAGGTGGTATCGCGGGTGAACTGGGTGTTGGGTAGCGGCGGCAGGATGAAGCTGGAGTTGCCGAGGAGTTCGCGGAACATCTCGATGGCCTTGCCACCGAAACTGGTGGGCAAGTCATCGCCCGAAACGCCACCGATCAGGAACTCGGCGATCTTGCGCGGCTCCAGACTGCGCAGCCACGAGGCGGTTTCGTTGATCAGGCCCAGGCCCACCGAGTCGGCGGTGACCTTGCGCTCCAGAATCCAGTCCAGGGCTTCGGGGATAGCGACGATGTCAGTCAGCAGGTTGTGCATTTCCAGCACATCGATGTTGCGTTCGCGCATCTTGGTGATGAAGTCGAAGTGGTCGCGCTTGGCCTGGGCCACCCATAGCACGTCATCGAACAACAGTTCATCGCAGTTGTTCGGGGTCAGCCGCTGATGGGCAAGTCCCGGGGAGCAAACCATGACTTTGCGCAGTTTGCCGGCCTCGGAATGGACGCCGTACTTAACTTTTTCCGTGGTCATTTCAGTGATCCTCCAGATGACAAAAACATGGGTTTACAGAGTCAGGAAGCCGTCATATAGACCGTAGGCCGCCACTATGGCGCCGACGACCACCGTAGCGAAAATCAGCTTCTCGACGTTGGTGAAAACCGGTTTGTTGATTTCCAGCTTGGCCTTGGCGAACAAGATCACGCCGGGGGCGTAGAGCAGGGCGGACAGCAGCAGGTACTTGATGCCGCCGGCGTACAACAGCCAGACCGCGTAGATCAGAGCCACCGCGCCGATGATGAGATCCTTCTGCCGCTCGCCCGCGGCGCCTTCGTAGCTTTCGCCGCGCACCGCCAGCAGCAAGGCGTAGGCTGCCGACCACAAGTAAGGCACCAGGATCATTGAGGTGGCGAGGTAGATCAGCGACAGGTAAGTGCTGGCCGAGAACAATGTGATGATCAGGAAAACCTGCACCATGGCGTTGGTCAGCCACAGGGCGTTGACCGGTACATGGTTGGCGTTTTCCTTGCGCAGAAACTCCGGCATGGTGTGGTCCTTGGCGGCGGCGAACATGATCTCCGCACACAGCAGCACCCACGACAGTAGCGCCCCCAGCAACGAGATGATCAAACCGACGCTGATCAGCACCGCACCCCAGTGACCGACCACGTGCTCCAGCACGGCGGCCATCGACGGATTCTGCAGTTTGGCCAGCTCCGGCTGGGTCATGATCCCCAGCGACAGCACGTTGACCAGGACCAAAAACAGCAGCACGGTGACGAAGCCGATCACGGTGGCCTTACCCACGTCGCTGCGTTTTTCCGCCCGGGCCGAAAAGATGCTCGCGCCTTCGATGCCGATGAACACCCACACGGTGACCAGCATCATCTTGCGCACCTGGTCCATCACGCTGCCCAGGTCCGGGTTCTTCAGGCCCCAGATGTCGGCGGTGAAGATCTCCAGTTTGAAGGCGAATACCGCAATCAACATGAACAGCAGCAGCGGCACGATCTTGGCGACAGTGGTCACCAGGTTGATGAACGCTGCTTCCTTTATTCCTCGCAGTACGAGGAAATGTACGCCCCACAGCAGCACCGAGGCGCCGATCACGGCAGCGGGGGTATTCCCCTCCCCAAATATCGGAAAGAAGTAGCCGAGGGTGCTGAACAAAAGTACGAAGTAACCGACGTTGCCCAGCCAGGCACTGATCCAGTACCCCCAGGCGGACGAGAAGCCCATGTAGTCGCCGAACCCGGCCTTGGCGTAGGCGTAAACCCCGCCATCAAGATCGGGTTTGCGGTTGGCCAGGGTCTGGAACACGAACGCCAGGGTCAACATGCCGACGGCGGTGATCGCCCAACCGATCAGAATGGCGCCGACATCCGCGCTGGCCGCCATGTTTTGTGGCAAGGAAAATATCCCGCCACCAATCATCGAACCCACGACTAACGCAACCAGCGCGCCGAGTTTCAGTTTTCCGGGAGTTTCAGACATTGCATGGCTCCAATGCAGGAGAAGAGAGGCAACAGACTAATTCCGTTGACTGCTGAATCAGCTGACTTAGATCACTAAATTAGAGTGTTAGCAGTTTGCTGGCGGAGTGCCATCGCTTACGGTGTTTCTGTCTGTAATGCCTGTTCTAGAGGCTTTTTCAGTTTGTTTTAGCACTTTTTGTATTTGTTTCGAATTATGACGCTAGTTGGGGTTTTCGAATCTGCAAGTTTTGTTTATGCGTTTTTTTGTACAGAGTTGACATATTAAAAGTGCGTATAAAGCAAATGAATATATGGGTGTCAAAATAGCCATTTTGTGCAAGTAAAAAAGAGGCTGGTTGGCGTTATCCAACAAACGTTATTACTCTTCATCAGTTTAGTTGACGCTCGTTATGTGACGATCTCGCGGCCGTTGCCGCCCACCAACGAAAAATGGAGATGCAACGATGTCGCAATCACCGAACAAGCTTCGCCTTAGCGCACTGATCGCGCTGGTGGTGGGTTCGATGATCGGCGGCGGGATTTTTTCCCTGCCGCAGAACATGGCGGCCAGGGCCGATGCCGGGGCGATCCTGATCGGTTGGGCAATCACCGCCGTCGGCATGTTGACCCTGGCGTTCGTGTTCCAGACCCTGGCCAATCGCAAGCCGGAGCTGGACTCCGGGGTGTACGCCTATGCCAAGGCCGGGTTCGGCGATTACATGGGTTTTTCCTCGGCCTGGGGCTACTGGATCAGCGCCTGGCTGGGCAACGTCGGCTACTTCGTGCTGCTGTTCAGCACCCTCGGTTATTTCGTTCCGGTGTTTGGCGAAGGCAACACGCCGATCGCCATCGTCTGCGCTTCGGTGCTGCTCTGGACTGTGCATTTTGTGGTGATGCGCGGGATCAAGGAGGCGGCGTTCATCAATCAAGTGACCACCGTGGCCAAGATCGTGCCGCTGATCATGTTCATCGTGATTGCCGCCGTGGCGTTCAAGGCGGATATCTTCACCGCCGACATCTGGGGGCGTAACAACCCGGAATTCGGCAGCGTGATGGATCAGGTTCGGCACATGATGCTGGTCACCGTGTTCGTGTTCATCGGGATCGAGGGGGCCAGTGTCTATTCGGCCCGGGCGGAGAAACGTTCCGACGTGGGCCGGGCGACGGTGATCGGGTTCATTGGGGTATTGGCACTGCTGGTGCTGGTGAACGTGCTGTCGCTGGGCATCATGACCCAGCCGCAACTGGCGAAACTGCAGAACCCCTCGCTGGCGGCAGTGCTTGAACATATCGTCGGCCCCTGGGGGGCGTTGCTGATCAGCATCGGCCTGGCGATCTCGCTGTTGGGGCCTTGTTGTCCTGGGCGTTGCTGTGCGCCGAAATACTGTTCGCCACGGCGAAAGACAAGACCATGCCGGCATTCCTGACCAAGGAAAACGCCAACCATGTGCCGGTCAATGCGATGTGGCTGACCAACTCGATGATCCAATTGTTCCTGCTGATCACCCTGTTTTCCGCCGGCACCTACACCAGCCTGATTTACCTGGCGTCCTCGATGATTCTGGTGCCGTATCTGTGGTCGGCGGCGTATGCAGTGTTGTTGTGCGCACGGGGTGAAACCTATCAACAGGCACCCGCCGAGCGGGTCAAGGACCTGCTCATTGGTGGCATCGCTCTGGGCTACGCGGTGTGGCTGCTGTATGCCGGCGGCCTGAAGTATTTGCTGCTGTCGGCGCTGCTGTATGCACCGGGTGTGATCCTGTTCGCCAAGGCTCGTAATGAGCAGGGCAAGCCACTGTTCACGGTTGTCGAGAGAGGTATTTTCACCTGTGTCATCGGTGGTGCGGGGCTGGCAGCTTACGGGTTGTACAGCGGGTTGCTCAGTCTGTGAGGTTGTTGCTGGCGTACCAGCCGCCCTATGACTGGCCGGCGCTCCTGGGGTTCTTGTCGGCGCGGGCGATCGTGGGCCTGGAAAGGGTGGTCGAGGGTGTGTACTCGCGCAGCATCGACCTGGATGGCGTTCACGGTACGTTTTCGATCCAGGCTGCAACATCCGATGCACTTGAGCTGACCCTGGACTTTCCGGAGGTTGCTGCCGTGCCTGAGATCGTTGCGCGAGTGCGGCGAATGTTCGACCTGGATGCCGACCTGTCCACGATTCACCGACGCCTGGCGGTTGATCCGCTGATGGCGCGGTTGATTGCCGAACGCCCGGGCCTGCGCGTACCCGGGGCGTGGGACGGGCTGGAGCTGGCGATCCGCGCGGTACTGGGGCAGCAGATTACGGTGGCGGCGGCGATCCGCCTGGCGGGGAAACTGGTAGCGCAGTACGGCACGCCACTGAGTTCAACGCTAGCGGGATTGACCCATGTTTTTCCCCGGGCCAGCGTTTTGGCAGGCGCAGATCTGGCCGCGCTGGGCATGCCGAAAAGCCGAGGCCGGACCTTGTCTGGGGTGGCTCAGGCACTGCTCGATGATCCGCGATTGTTTGAGCCCGGCCGGGAGGGGGGCGTAGCGCGGTTGCTGGCGTTGTACGGGATTGGTGACTGGACGGCGCAATACATTGCCTTGCGACAGTTGCGGGAGATGGATGGGTTTCCCAATGGTGATGTCGGGCTGATCAATGCGTTGGCGGCGCTGGAGGGGGGGCCGGTGACAGCCAGGCAACTGTTGCAGCGGGCTGAAGGGTGGCGGCCGTATCGAGGTTATGCGGCGCAGGTGCTGTGGACTTCCTTGAGTCGGGCGGACTGAGCTGATCCGGAATTTGTGCTGCTGTTTCTGGCGCTATCGCGAGCAAGCTCGCTCCCACAGTTGATGGCGGTCTCTCGGAAGGTCTCGGTCACCTGTGGGAGCGAGCTTGCTCGCGATGGCGCCATGACTGTCACCACCACTGTGCGGGATGTGAACCCAGTTCAGTCGCGGGCAAGGTCCATTGCAGAGGCGTTCCTGTGATCTTCAGAGGCACCTGCAACCGATGCGCCGGTCCCCAGGGTGTCTGCTCCACCATCAACCCCTGATCCTGCTCATCTTCCGCACGTAACGCTTCACTCGTCCCCGCCCCATGCTCGATCAACAACCTCGCCGTACGCGCCAACGACAATCGCGCCGCCCCCCCGATACCGTCGCTCAACCGCTGCGCCAACAACCGGATCGCACTGGCCGCCATCAGATACCCAGTGGCGTGATCGAGGGCCTGCACCGGCAATGGCGTCGGTTTGTCCGACTGCTTCCAGCGCATGCCCGCTTCGGCAATGCCACTGCTCATCTGCACCAGGCTGTCGAAGCCCCGCCGATTTTGCCAGGGGCCGCTCCAGCCATAGGCGTTTAGACAAACATCGATCAGGCCCGGGTTCAGTTGCCGGCGCTCATTCATGCCCAGTCCAAGTCGTTCCAGTGCATCGGCACGATAACCATGAAGCAGAATGTCGGCGTCCTTGAGCAGGCATTCGAATACGGCACGGTCGGACTTGTCGTTCAGATCAAGACGCGCGCAGCGTTTTCCCAAGGTGACTTCCGGCACCACTCCAGGTTCGTTCCAGGTCGGCGGATCGATGCGCAGGACATCGGCGCCCAGGCCTGCCAGAAAGCGACTGGCGATGGGGCCGGCCAGTACCCGGGTCAAGTCCAGCACCTTGATGCCAGCCAGTGGTCGAGCCACTGAACCTGTCCACGGTTGGCGGCTCCGGCTTGGGTGGTTGGCGAATTGAATCAAGGGTTCTGCGTTTACCGCCTGGCCTTGAGGATGGACCTGCCATTGTTCCCAAGTGCGCATTTCGGCGGCACAGCCACCGGCATCGACCACAGCCTGTTCCAGATCGCTTTTCGCCCACCGAGCCACTTTGTCGGCCATCGCTGCGCGGTCGGTACAGGCACCGAGCACGCTTTCGGCAGCGGCGCGGTGATGGGGCGCGTTGGTGTGCAGGCGAATCCAGCCATCGCGGGTGGCGTAGTCACCCGCGATCGGGTCCCACAACGGCGGAACGCTCCAGCCAAGCGGGCGAATCGAGGTTGCGAACCAGAATGACGCCAGGCGTCGGTCAACTTCAAGGTCGGGCAGGCGCCCGGTTTGTTGGTGCAGCAGTTCGCTGGCAGCCTGGCCGGCGACGGCCATGCTGGCGCAGGCCAGATCAGTGACGGCAAACGCCGAGGGCAAGGCGCCACTGGACGTGAATGGAATCGGGGTGTGAGGCAAACCGAGTACGGCTTGAATGGACGTGAGCAGATCAGTCATTGAAGAGCCCTCCGGAGCGAGAGCCCGATCATAGTTCAAAAAATTCCAGGTCAGATGAAATCCATGTGGGATCTTCGGTAGGTTCTTTAAACGCGGAACTGATCCATCAACTTCATCTGGTGGGTGGTCAGGGAGTTGAGCTGGCTGCTGATCTGCGCCGATTCGGTGGCCTGGCCGGTCAGGGTTTCGGTGACGGTGCGGATCGCCGAGACGTTGCGGTTGACCTCTTCGGCGACGGCGCTTTGCTGTTCGGCGGCGCTGGCGATTTGCAGGTTCATGTCGCTGATTACGGTGACCGCATCGCTGATCTTGCCCAAGGCCTGGACGGCCTGCTGGATCTGCCCGGCGTTGCTGTGGGCCTGGGTCTGGCTTGAGTGCATGGTGGCGACCACGCCGCGGGTGCCGCTCTGGATGCGTTCGATCACCAGGCGAATTTCTTCCACCGAGTCCTGGGTGCGTTTGGCCAGGTTGCGCACTTCATCGGCGACCACCGCAAAGCCACGACCGCTTTCACCGGCACGGGCGGCTTCGATGGCGGCGTTGAGCGCCAGCAGGTTGGTTTGTTCGGCGATACTGCGAATCACCTCCAGCACCGAACCGATCTGCTCACTGTTGACTGCGAGGGCTTCGACTTCGGTCACGGCCTTGCTGACTTCATCGGCCAGTTGATTGATGTCGCGGGTACTGCGCTCGATGATTTGCATGCCGTCGCGGGCCGACTGGTCGGCACCTTTCGCCGCGTTGGCCGCGTTCGAGGCGCTATTGGCAACATCGTGGGCGGTGGCGCTCATTTCGTTGGACGCGGTGGCGACCTGGTCGATTTCGCGGAACTGCACCTGCATGCCTTCACTGGTCTGACGGGCGATTTCCGAAGACTGGTCGGCCGTGCCACGGGCATCGGTGATGCTTTGCTTGATCTGCGCGATGGTCGGTTGCAGCTTGTCGAGGAAGCGGTTGAACCAGCTCACCAGTTCGCCCAACTCGTCCTTCTTGCTGTAGTGCAGGCGCTGGGTCAGGTCGCCGTCGCCACTGGCAATCGCCTTGAGCATGTCGGCCACGCTATTGATCGGGCGGGTCACGCCGGACGCGGTAAGCCACATCAGCAGCAGACCGATCACACCGGCAATCACTGCCACCGACAGTGCCTTGATCGTGCCGCTTTGCTGAGCATCGTCGAGTACCGCTTGCAGTTTCACTGAGTCGGCCAGCAGCACTTGCCTGGGCAGGTCGATCACCACGGCCCAGGCCTTGGCATCGGCAATCGGGCTGACTGGGTAAACCGCTCGGATCAGGTCGCCTTGCTGGAGAATCTTCGGCGCGCCACTAGCGAGCAACTGCAGGATGTCCTTGCCATCGCCGCCCAGGGTGTCGCCGATGTTCTTGCCGACTTTGCCGGCGTCGACACTGTAGGCGGCCAGCACGCCAGTGCCGGAAACGATGAGCATGTGCCCGGCACTGTTGAACAGGTCGCGCTGGGAGTCGACCGCCGCCGCTTGCAGAGCGTCGAGGGCGATGTCGATGCCGACCACGCCGATGGACTTGCCATCTACCAGCAGCGGTACGGAAATGGTGGTCATCAACACTTCCTTGTTGCCGACGGTATCGGCATACGGGTCGAGCAGGCAGATGCGCTTGCTGTCCCGCGGGCAGGTGTACCAGACGTTGTACGGCGTGCCGCTGAGGTTCAGGGTGGTTTTGGTCATGTCTTCTTCGACCATGATCGTGTTCAGCGACTCACCCCCGGCGCGGCTCCAGTACGTGGCGAAACGGCCGATCTCGTTGGACTGGCGGGCGGCGTCATTGACGAATTCGCTGTCCTTGCCGTCCAGCCCATTGGGTTCGAACGCCAGCCAAATGCCCAGTACTTTGCTGTTGCGCTCGAAGGCGGTTTTCAGACTCTGGTTCAACTCTTCTCGCAAGACGCCGGGCTCGAGGGAGCGTTTGGCGGCCAGGTTGCGCATGTCCTGGATCTGGTCCGCGAGGGCGGTCACCACCGTCAGGGTTTCACCGAAGGTCTTCTGCACCCGCACCGCCTGCTCGGCGGCCTTGGCCTGGAGCAGGTCCTGCACACTGGCAGTGAGCATTCTGCTGCTGGAGTCGCTGACCAGATCATCGTTCTGATTGGTCTGGTAGATGTTCATGCCCACTATCAAGGCGACTACGCCCAGCAGGCACAGACCGGACAGCAGGACAATTTTCAGGCGGATGGACACTGAGTCGAACATAGGGCGAACTCGCGAATGGATGAAGTGTTGGCTGTGGGCCGTTGCGGCTCACTCGCTAAGTCCGTTTAGCGCCGATCAATGCACATCGGCGTGGCGAAGAGGTTACATGAGGGACAACCCGACGAGCGGTAGTTGTTGAACGTTTGCGCAGAAAAATGTGCCGTAAATGGGGATAAAAAGAGGAAAAAGCGCGGGGTGAACTCAGGGGGCATCAGGGACGCCGGTCTCGAAGCGCCTGAATGAAATTCACAAAATACATATGTACCGCTTCTCATAAACGGCAGGACGTTTCAATGCAGATGCCACCTCGGTGGAACACTTCCGGAAGCTTTGGCTTTCGGCATCTGACAGAAAATAATGAGAAGACTCTATGTGGATTACTTGCTTTAAAAGGACCGGGTTGCGCTCGGTGTTGTTGATTTGGGGGATGTTGTTGGCGGCAGGCGCGGCTCCTGCCATGTCTTTTCTGAACTCGGCAGCTATTTCGGGTATTGCCTCTCAAATTCCCTCGGCGGCCACGGTACTGCCGGACAAGCTGAACACCCTCAAGGAAAGTCTGGCTGACGAAACGGATGTGAAGCAATACAGCTTCATGGCGGTGCGGGGGCAGGATGTGTGGATCCGTGCGAGTGGGACGAAAGGCGGGCCATTGACGCTGGAATACAATCGCGATGGAAACTGGGCCGTAATCCCTTGGGGTACACCCTTAACGGTTTCTGGTTTGCAGCCGAATCAGGAAGTTCAGGTTCGCATCTCGAAGAATCCGTCCGCCCCGTTCGTGGCGGGTGATATCTACACGCTTGAGTTTGGTTCAGCACCTTACTACGCCGACAGTCGCGTCCGGGGCGATGCCGGTGAGCTGCCGCTGTACTGGGCGACCACGCAGGCCTACAGAGTCCTGAACTGGTCGGTCCGATTGAGGGATTCGACAGGGCAGCCGCTCGAAGGCGCTAAAGCTACCTTGATATTGAACAAGGGGGGGGATGACGAAAGGTTCGACCTTATAACGGACAGCACTGGTAGCGCCGCGCAAGCCCTTGAGTTGGGCAGGTGCTATGGCCAGTTGAAGTCTGATCCTTTCTGGACCAGCAGTGGCAAGTATCGCTATAAGTGGGAGGTCGAATACAACCTGGGATATTGGTCGATTCAGGTTCAAGACAAAGAGGCGTCGGGGGTGGGCGGTCACAACGTGCCGAACGTTTCATTCGCTCAGATATGCTATCAAAACATGTTGCATAACTAGATCCGGCATATTCCCGGCAACGCGATGATGTACATCGCTTTACCGGGCTTTTTCAAACGATCAGGCCTCGATGTGCAGTCCCTGCTTTCTCTCGCTCGGGTCCTTTTCGGCTTTTTTATGCAATTGATCCAGCCAGGAGTCTGTACTGCTCAGGTCAAGCGCACCTTTGTTCAGCAATAATCCATAGTCAATCATCTTGTGGAAGTTGCTTAGGTCCAGTTTCACCTTGCCCTCGAACTGTGGCTTATCCAGTTGAATCAACTCGATTACGGTCTTGGCGTGCTTGAAGCTCAGGGGTTGCAAGCCTTTGGCCTCGTTCAACAGGGTATTCAATATTTCCTCATCCCTGGCAGTCAGGGTGTCGGGGGGCGAAGTGACTTTCAACTGACCGTCTTCGGCCACGGTGAAGCCCATTACGTTATGGGCCAGGCCAGACCATTTGTTTTGCAGGTCTTTTTTGAAGTCGGAGTAAATCTCATCCATTTTTTTGAGCATCAAATTTGCCTGGAATTCATGATGCCTGATCATTGAATATCTAAAGCTTTCAATCAGGGGAGGTAGGTCATAGAACCCGTTAATTGATTCGAGCTCATTCAAAAACTCCTCCACCTCATCCAGTTTTTCGCTACTGAGATTTCTAGGCTCACTTCGAGGAGCTCGGAGTTTCTCTATGGTCAGCTTTAACCTGTCATCCATTACCGGAGTGTCGACTTTCTCAAGCTGGGCTTTTTCCGGGCTCGCCTTCACTGTTTGCGGATACGGAATTTGAAAAGATGCAGCGTCACTTACATTCATGTCAGCTTCTCATTGTGTGGGTTCATCGTGCTTAACGGCCAAACCCGGTCATGGATGACCTGATAAACACGTAGGAGAAGTCCGAACAGGAAGTAGGTACTTTCAAGTATGCCGTTGTCGGCTGTCACAGGGCGGTTTGAAGAGGTTTCAGGTGACTTGCGGCAGTGATTCCGGCCGTGACCAGATCCACAGATTGCCCAGCCCCATGCCGGCAATTGCCAGGTAAATCGGCCAGCCGTGATCGAGCATCGCCAGCATCAGACCGGCACACAACAGCATGCTGATTGTGGCGCTGACTTTTGCTCGACGCGCGATGATCTTGCCGTTGCGCCAGTTATGGAGGATGGGGCCAAACAGCCGGTGGTTTTCCAGCCAGGCACTCAGGCGCGGCGAACTGCGGGTTGCGGCCCAGGCGGCCAGCAGGATGAACTCGGTGGTTGGCAGGCCGGGTATGACGATGGCGATCAGGCCGATGCTCAGGCTGGCATAGGCCAGCAGGCCGAAGAGGAGGCGGGAGAGTCTGGAGGAGGCTGGCATGGGCTCAAGGCAACGTGTGAGGCTGATCGAAATCTTACGGATTCGCTTCGTTCCTTGTGGGAGCGAGCTTGCTCGCGATAGGGGAGTATCAGTCGACAATATTGCTGTCTGGAATACCGTCATCGCGAGCAAGCTCGCTCCCACAGGGGAATGTGGTATGTCAGGCGACTTCCGGAGCGCTGGCGTAAGCCTGCTCCAGCAACACCGTAAAACGGTTGAACGCATCGATGGCGCCTTTTTCCACTTCGGCTTCTTCCCGGGCGCTGAACGCCAGGCCATCCAGGGTTTTGACGAAGCTCTTCCAGCCTTCAGCGCGGCCTCCGGCCGGTTCGCCGAGGTGGCGGGCGCCGAAGGTTTCGCTCAGGCCAAGGCCTACGGCGCGCTTGATGAGGAACGCCGCGCCGAGCTTCGAGCCTTCGGAGACGAAGATCCAGCCCAGGGCCTCGGCCTTGGTCGGGTTCTTCAGTGCACCGGCGACAGGTGCCGGTACGTCGGTGTCCAAGTCCGCGAGGTCGGCCCTGGCTGCATCGGCACGACAGCGGGCCGGCAGGTCCGGGACGACGTTGGTCAGTTCGGCATCGTTGTACAGCGACATCAGTTCCGACTGGAACAGGTACTGCGCCACCACGAAACGGGCGAAATTGGCCGGGGTTTCAAACGGGGCATGAGCCTTGACCAAGGCATCGAGCTTGCTGTGCGGCTCGTGGGTGATCTGGTTCAAACGTTGCGAACGCAGGTTGGGGTGTTGTTCGGTGGCTTGGGTAGTCATGGCAAATCCTTGGAGAAAGAGAGGCGCTTGGTAACGAGACGAACCGAAAGGCGCCTGACAGTAAAAAGTCCTCACCGGGCGGCTTGATGAAACCGCCAGGCGAGATGAGCGGATCAGATATCCCAGATCAGGTTGACCGCAAAGTTGCGACCCGGCTGGGTCAGACGGTCGAGGTTGGCCGGTTGGGTCACCGAGGCTTCGCCGACGCTGTCGTAGCCGCGCACGTCATCCCACAGCCAGTACTTCTTGTCGGTGAGGTTGTAGACGCCGCCGCTGACGGTCACGTCGTCGGTCACCTTGTAGAACGCGCTCAGGTCCAGAATGCCGAAGCCGGGCGTCTTGAACTGGGTGCTGGTGCCGTCCGGGGTCTTGAAACTGGTGCTGTCGACGCGGTCTTTCTTTTTCACCAGCGTCCAGCTGAGCAAGCCGCCGTAGGTGTCCTGGTCGTAGCCGAGGCCAAATACGCCGGTCAGCGGGTTGACGCTGTTGAGCGGCTCGCCGTTGTCGTCGTTGCGACCGTAGGCATAGGCCACCGAGCCCTGGGTGTAGAGGCCTTGCGGCGCGCCGAAGGCGTCGAGATTCAGGCGTCCCTTGACCTCGGCACCCTTGATAGTGGCGTGCTTGATGTTGTTGCTCTGGAACGTGGTCTCTGTGTAGCCCGGAGTGATGGCGTTCTCGTTAATGAAGTCGCGGTATTTGTTGTAGAACACCGCCACGTCAAACGAGCCCTGCTCGAAGTTGCCGCGCAAACCCGTCTCGTAGCTTTTGCTTTTTTCCGGTTCGAGGTCAGGATTAGGCGCTACTCGATAGCCGCCGGCGATGTTTTCGAAACGACCGTACAACGCCTTGGCGGTGGGGGTGCGGAAGCCTTCAGCGTATTTGCCATACCAGGTGTAATGGTCGTTGAAGCTGTAGGTAGTGCCAAAATTCGGCGACAGGCGATGCCAGGTTTTGGTCTCGTCGCTCACCGTACCGTTACCGCTCTGGTCGGCGGTAGCCAGGAACTCTTCGGTGATGTGCGGCTTGAGCTCGGTGTAGTCGTAGCGAGCACCTGGCGCAAAGGTCCAGTTGCCCCAGCTGATCAGATCCTGGGCGAACAGGCTGTAGCTGTTGACGGTCGGGTCCGGGAAGTCACTGGCGGGTGTCAGCGTGTCGGTGGCGCTAGGGGCGCCAATCACACGGCAGGATCCGGCCACGGTCAGGCAGGTGCCGGTACCGGTACGCAGGCCGGTGATTTTGTCCTGCTTGATGGTGGTGCCATAGGTGACGAGGTGGTCGGTGTCGGCGATGGCAAACGACTTGTCAGCCTGGGCATCGAATACCCATTGGCGGTCCTTGTAGGTGGTATCGCGGTTACGCAGCACGGTTCGTGACGGCGGCGCGTAGATTTCCTCGGTGCTCTGGTCGGTCTTGGCGATCTGGTAGTTCAGCGTCCACTTGATGTTGTCGGCCAGGGCGCTGTCCAGACCGAAGCGGTGTTCCAGGCCAAAGCGTTCGCGGGTGATCGTGTCGTTACCGGTACGGGACTTGTAGTAGCCGAAACCGCGTCCGGCATTGAACGGGCCGCCCACTGCGCTCAATTGATTGGTGTCGCGGTCGTCCTTGTAATGCTCGTAGGTCAGGCCCAGGCGCGCGTCGTCGGCATAATTCCAGCCCAGTTTTGCCAGCACGCTGGTGGTGCGCGCGTCCTGGGGGTTGGCTTCAGTGCGGTTCAGGCCAGTGCCGCCGGTTTCGCCATAGGACTCTGTTTCATGACCGTTGCGTTGACTGAGATGCAACAGGCCATCGAACTCGCCGGTGCGGCCGGCGACGGTGCCGGACGTCAACCAGCTGTCG
The DNA here is from genome assembly GCF_058791055.1 of Pseudomonas sp. EU05-FHT14B02. Classification (NCBI taxonomy): domain Bacteria; kingdom Pseudomonadati; phylum Pseudomonadota; class Gammaproteobacteria; order Pseudomonadales; family Pseudomonadaceae; genus Pseudomonas; species Pseudomonas sp. EU05-FHT14B02. The sequence continues at coordinate 149,100 of NZ_JBYTDD010000003.1, forward strand.
TCGGCGGAGCTGTAGCCGGTTTTCAGGCGCGCGCCGACATCCTTGCCCGGCTTGATGATGTCGTCCGGGTCCAGCGTGTAGTAGCTGACGGCACCGCCAATGGCATTGCTGCCGTACAAAACAGAGGCCGGGCCCCGGAGGATCTCCACACGCTTGACGATTTCCGGGTCGACATAGTTGCGGTTGGTCTGGGCATAGGGGCCGTTGAAGAAGCCGTCGGGTACCTGCACGCCATCGACCTGGGTCAGCACGCGGTCGCCATCGATGCCGCGAATGTTGTAGCCGGTGATACCGGCCCGCTGGCCTGCGCCGCCTACCGAAACACCGGGTTCGTAGCGCACCAGCTCCTTGATGGTATTGACGTTGTTGCGGTCCAGATCTTCGCGGGTATAGACAGAGACCGTGCTCGGCACGCTATTCACAGACTGTTCGTTACGGGTGGCGCTGATGGTCACCTGATCGAGATTCAGGGCACTGCTACCGCTGCGCTTTTCCAGAACGATGCTGTTGTTACCCAGTTTGCGATAGCTCAGGTTGGTCCCCACCAACAGGCGATCCAGCGCTTTCTCTGGTGACAGGGAGCCGCGCACTCCCGGCGAGGCCACACCTTGTGCCAGCTCCGACGACACACCGATCTGCCAGCCCGTTACGGTGGTAAAGGCATTGAGTGCCGACACCAGTGATTGCTGGGGAATGGCGAACGAGTAGTCGCCCATTTTGCGGCTCGACTGCTCGGTGGCGGTGGCGGCCATGAGCGGTGCGGTACCGGCCATCAGGATGGCGGCGGTCAGCAGCGACAGCACGCGGGAAGGTGTAGGGGCTTGGCGGGTAAGGCGAGGGGACATCGATAGCGCTCCGTGTCGCACGAATCTTTATAGGTGCTGATTGGCATGGTGAGATGCGAATCAATTGCATTGGCTATAACGAGACGTACGGGGTTTGGCTATCGAGTAAAAATAATTCTCATTCAGTTCAGGATGACCAGCGCCGGGAATTCCTGGAGCCGGGCCGAGGTGATGTGGGCCAGGGAGCGAACCACGTCCAGCGGCTGATCGAGACGGTAGTTGCCGGTCACGGTGACATCGGCCAACTGGTCGTTATTGTTGATGATCCAGCCCGGGTAATAGCGGCGAAGTTCTGCCAGTACCTGGTTCAACGGGCAGTTTTCGAACACCAGCCGTCCCTGGACCCACGCAAGGTCGGTGGCGGCATCCAGCTTGGCCGGGCGGTCGAAGCCGTTGGGACCGATGCGAATGCTTTCCCCGGCGGACAAGCGTACCCGCGCGTCATCCCGGGTGGCGCGCAAGTCGACGTCGCCGCGCTGTACCTGCACCTGCGCCACACCGTCGAGGTAACGCACGGCAAATGCGGTATCGCGAACGCTGGCCGTGACCGGTCCAGCGTCGATTTCCAGTGGCTGACTGCGATTGGCCTGCACTTCGAAAAACGCTTCGCCCTGATACAGGCGGGCAACACGTTGCTGGTCGTTGATGGTGCTTGAGAACGCCGAATTGGTATTGAGCAGAACCCTGGAACCGTCCTCCAGTTGCAGGCGTTGGCGTTCGCCGACCACAGTCAGGTGATCGGCCTGCAGGCGCATCGGCAAACTGCTGAAACTGAACAGTCCGAGCAGCAGCACGGCGGCGGTGGCCAGTGGTTTCCAGTGCGGGCGCAGACGGGCGAGGACAGTGATTTTAGCCGGACGGGCGGCCAGGCTTTGCGCGCATTGCGCCACTTGCGGGCCGTCCCAGATCGCCTGGGCCTTGGCGAACGCCTGGGCATTCAACGGATCGGCGTCGAGCCATGCATGGAACTGGCGGCTCTGCTCCTCGTCGGGACTGCCGAGCACGATCAGCCAGTCCAGGGCCTGGTCCATCGCGCTTGCGGGGTCCTGCGCCGATGAAGGCTCGGGGGAGCGGTGGTTGTCCGTCACGGTGTTTCCTCGGCAGTGTCTGTGCACGGCTGTTTTTTTAGTGAAGCGTAAAAGTGGGCCAAGGGTAGCAAAGCCCAATGATCAGCGCAGTCGGTCCAGGTAAGCGCAGGGGCTTGGCGCTCAGTTGGCGTTCAAGCGATCGGCAACCCCGATGCAGATCGACATGATCAATTTGAGTTCTTTCTGCACGGTACTGAGGGATACGTTCAGCTCTTCGGCGATTTCCTGGTAGCTGTGCCCGTGCAGGCGACTGAGGATGAAAATCCGCTGTTGGCGGGCGCTGAGTTCACTGAGGCTCACGTTCAGGCGCTCCAGCAATTGTTCGGCATGGGCGGCGTCTTCGGCGCTGCTGGCGGGGGCGGCGACGCTGTGCATCACCTCCTGCGGCACGTCGTCGACCATGGTGCGCGAATGGATGCGCCGCGCGCGCAAATGGTCCAGCGCCAGGTTGCGCGCCGTCTGGAAGACAAAAGGCTCAAGATGATCGATGGCCCGTTCGCTCAATGCCCGGGTCACCCGCAGGTAGGTTTCCTGCAAGAGGTCTTCAGCGGTGCTGTGATTGTTGACCATCCGCTCCAGCGTGCGCAGCAGGGAGGTGCGCTGGGTGAGGAAAACGTGGTTGAAGCGCGACTGACTCACGGGAGAACCTGATCCATTTGGAGCAAATGATAATGCTTCTCATCAGCTCTGGCGGTCAAGGACTGATTTATCAAGGATTAAGCACGACCTTGCAAATAGCTCGCGTAGTCGGGGATTCGATGGGGGTGCGCCTGATCCATCAGAGGGCTGCTGAGCAGGTAGTCGGCGCTGCATTCGTTGCACGCCACCGGGATGTTCCACACTGCAGCGACCCGCAGCAACGCCTTGATATCCGGGTCGTGGGGCTGTGGCTCGAACGGGTCCCAGAAAAACACCAGCATGTCGACCCGCTGCTCGGCGATTTGCGCACCGAGCTGCTGGTCGCCGCCCAGTGGCCCACTGATCATGCTTTGCACCGGCAGATCGAGGCGTTGTTGCAGCAACAACCCCGTGGTGCCGGTGGCGACCAGATCATGTCGGGCCAGTCTGTCTTTTTTTCGTTCGGCCCAGTCCAGCAAGAACATCTTGCAGTGGTCATGGGCAACCAGGGCGATACGCTTGCGCGCCGCCAGGGTCTTTTGCGTAAAGCTGATGCCGATCATCGATGCTGGCTCCAGAAATGACACGCACCCTGTAGGAGCGAGCCTGCTCGCGATGGACTGTAGAGCACCGCGGGGCATCAGGTTCCCCGCGTTATCGTTAACGACCATCGCGAGCAAGAAGGAAGGGACGTGCTGCTTATTCGGCGTTGCACAGCGCCAGGCAGTTATCGAGCATGCGGTTGGAGAAGCCCCACTCGTTGTCATACCACGCCAGTACCTTGAGCAATTTGCCGCTGGATTTGGTGTGGTTGGCGTCGAAGATCGACGACAGCGGATTGTGGTTGAAGTCGCTGGAGACCAGCGGCAGGGTGTTGTAGCCAAGGATCTTCGAGTGCTGGCTGGCTTCTTTCATCAGCGCATTGACCTCATCGGCCGACGCTTCGCGCTTGAGCTGTACCGTCAGGTCCACCAGAGACACATTGATGACCGGTACGCGCACCGACATGCCGGTCAATTTGCCGGCCAGTTCCGGCAGCACCAGGCCCACCGCTTCAGCAGCACCGGTCTTGCTCGGGATCATGTTCTGGGTCGCCGAACGGGCGCGGTACGGGTCGACGTGATAGACGTCGGTCAGGTGCTGGTCATTGGTATAGGCGTGAATGGTGGTCATCAGACCGCTTTCGATGCCCAGTTCGCGGTGCAGCACCTGGGCCACCGGGGCCAGGCAGTTGGTGGTGCACGACGCGTTGGAAATGATCTGGTGCGATTGGCGCAGAATGTCGTGGTTCACCCCGTAGACGACGGTGGCGTCGGCGCCTTTGGCCGGTGCCGAGATAATGACTTTGCGCGCGCCCGCCGTAATATGCGCGGCGGCTTTGGCCCGGTCGGTGAACAAACCGGTGCATTCGAACACCACATCAATTTTTTCCGCGGCCCAGGGCAGGTCGGCCGGGTTGCGGATGGCGCTGACCGAAATGCGGTCGCCGTTGACCGTCAGGCTCTCCTGGTCGTGCTGGACATCGGCATCGAATGTGCCGTGAACGGTGTCGTACTTGAGCAGATGAGCATTGATCGCGCTGTCGCCCAGGTCGTTGATGGCAACGATCTGTAGATCCTGACGGTAGCCCTGGGTATAGAGTGCGCGCAGGACATTACGGCCGATGCGGCCAAAACCATTGATTGCGATTCGAAGAGTCATAGTGCGGCACTACCGTCGTTTTGTTGTTGGAATTACAAGATTATTCGTAAAAAAATAGAAAACAAGCCTTTTTGATGGCAATATTTTGTTCGATCTACAACGAGTGACCTGAATCAACTGGTCCGAATGGTCAAATAAACCGTCTGTCATCCCATCGACACCGGCCTCTGATCAGCATAGACAATCAGGTCGCCACATCCGTTAGCCTGGAGTTCTACACATGCATCCCCGCGTCCTTGAGGTCACTGAACGGCTTATCGCCCGCAGCCGCGCCACGCGCGAGGCCTACCTTGCATTGATCCGCGGTGCGGCCAGCGACGGTCCGATGCGCGGCAAGCTGCAATGCGCCAACTTCGCCCATGGCGTGGCCGGTTGCGGCAGCGACGACAAGCACAGCCTGCGGATGATGAACTCCGCGAACATCGCGATAGTTTCGTCATACAACGACATGCTCTCGGCACACCAGCCGTACGAAGTCTTCCCCGAACTGATCAAGAAAGCCCTGCGCGAAATCGGCTCCGTCGGCCAGTTCGCCGGTGGTACCCCGGCCATGTGTGATGGCGTGACCCAGGGCGAGCCGGGCATGGAGCTGAGCCTGCCGAGCCGCGAAGTGATCGCGTTGTCCACCGCCGTGGCGCTGTCCCACAACATGTTCGACGGCGCACTGCTGCTCGGCATCTGCGACAAGATCGTGCCGGGCCTGATGATGGGCGCGCTACGCTTCGGCCATCTGCCGATGATCTTCGTGCCGGGCGGGCCGATGGTGTCGGGCATTTCCAACAAGCAGAAAGCCGATGTGCGCCAGAAGTACGCCGAAGGCAAGGCGACTCGCGAAGAGCTGCTGGAATCGGAAATGAAGTCCTACCACAGCCCTGGCACCTGCACCTTCTACGGCACCGCCAACACCAACCAGTTGCTGATGGAAGTCATGGGCCTGCATCTGCCGGGCGCGTCCTTCGTCAACCCGAACACGCCGTTGCGCGATGCCTTGACCCGCGAAGCCGCGCACCAGGTCACGCGCCTGACCAAGCAGAACGGTGACTTCATGCCGATCGGCGAAATCGTCGACGAGCGTTCGCTGGTCAACTCGATTGTCGCGTTGCATGCCACGGGCGGCTCGACCAACCACACCCTGCACATGCCGGCCATCGCCATGGCGGCGGGCATTCAATTGACCTGGCAGGACATGGCCGACCTCTCCGAAGTCGTGCCGACCCTGAGCCACGTCTACCCGAACGGCAAAGCCGACATCAACCACTTCCAGGCCGCGGGCGGCATGTCGTTCCTGATTCGTGAACTGCTGGAAGCCGGGCTGCTCCACGAAAACGTCAACACCGTGATGGGTCACGGCCTGAGCCGCTACACCCAGGAGCCGTTCCTCGACAATGGCCAACTGGTCTGGCGTGAAGGCGTGACCGACAGCCTGGATGAAAGCATCCTGCGCCCGGTCGCCCGCGCGTTCTCGCAGGAGGGTGGCCTGCGGGTGATGGAAGGCAACCTCGGTCGCGGTGTGATGAAAGTCTCGGCCGTGGCCGTGGAAAACCAGATCGTCGAAGCGCCGGCCATGGTGTTCCAGGATCAGCAGGACTTGGCCGACGCATTCAAGGCCGGTTTGCTGGAGAAGGATTTTGTCGCGGTGATGCGCTTCCAGGGCCCGCGCTCCAATGGCATGCCAGAGCTGCACAAGATGACGCCGTTCCTCGGCGTGTTGCAGGATCGTGGCTTCAAAGTCGCGTTGGTGACCGACGGGCGCATGTCCGGCGCGTCGGGGAAAATCCCGGCGGCCATCCATGTCAGCCCCGAAGCTTATGTCGGCGGCGCTTTGGCGCGGGTACAAGAGGGCGATATCATCCGCGTCGATGGCGTCAAAGGCACCCTGGAGCTTAAGGTGGACGCCGAAGAATTCGCAGCGCGCACGCCGGCCAAGGGCCTGTTGGGCAACAACATCGGCACCGGTCGCGAGCTGTTCGGTTTCATGCGCATGGCCTTCAGCTCGGCGGAGCAGGGCGCCAGCGCCTTCACTTCTGCCCTGGAGACGCTTAATTGAAACTGGCTTTGGTCGGTGACATCGGTGGGACCAACGCACGTTTCGCGTTGTGGAAAAACCAGCAGCTGGAATCGGTCCAGGTGCTGGCAACGGCAGATTTCCCCAGCCCGGAAGAAGCTATCAGCCTGTACCTCAATGGTCTGGGGCTGGCGCCGGGTTCGATCGGTTCGGTGTGCCTGTCGGTGGCGGGCCCGGTGAGTGGCGACGAGTTCAAGTTCACCAATAATCACTGGCGCCTGAGCCGCAAGGGCTTTTGCCAGACCTTGCAGGTGGATCAGCTGTTGCTGGTCAACGACTTCTCGGCCATGGCCCTGGGCATGACCCGTTTGCAGCCCGGCGAATTCCGCGTGGTCTGCGAAGGTACACCGGAGCCGTTGCGCCCGGCAGTGGTGATTGGCCCGGGCACAGGCCTGGGCGTCGGCACCTTGCTCGATTTGGGTGCGGGCCGTTTTACCGCGTTGCCGGGGGAGGGCGGTCACGTCGATCTGCCATTGAGCAGCCCGCGTGAAACCCAACTCTGGCAGCACATCTTCAACGAAATTGGCCATGTCAGTGCGGAAACAGCCTTGAGCGGCGGCGGCTTGCCGCGCGTCTACCGGGCGATCTGCGCGGTGGACGGGCACACGCCTGTGCTCGACACACCGGAAGCCATCACCGCTGCCGGGCTGGCGGGCGACCCGATTGCCGTGGAAGTGCTTGAACAGTTCTGCTGCTGGCTCGGTCGCGTGGCCGGCAATAACGTGCTGACCATCGGTGGACGCGGTGGCGTGTACATCGTGGGCGGGGTGATTCCGCGCTTTGCCGATTTCTTCCTCGAAAGCGGTTTCGCCCGCTGCTTCGCCGACAAGGGTTGCATGAGCGATTACTTCAAGGGGATTCCGGTGTGGCTGGTGACGGCGCCGTATTCCGGTTTGGTGGGGGCTGGGGTGGCGCTGGAACAATCCATTCCAGTCTGAATGCAATCAATCACTGTAGGAGCGAGCTTGCTCGCGATGGACTTCAGGGCGCCGCGTGTGTCCAGAAACCACGCGTCATCGTTGACCTCCATCGCGAGCAAGCTCGCTCCTACAGTTTTTCTGTGGTGTTTGTAAGTTGAGTGCTTAAGGCATAATCCGCCCAATTCCAACAACAAGGACGCCTTCCCGTGAGCTCAGTCAACAAGTCGATTTTGTTGGTCGATGACGATCAAGAGATACGCGAGTTGCTGGATACCTACCTGACCCGCGCCGGTTTCCAGGTACGTACCACGCCCGACGGTGCTGGCTTTCGCCAGGCGCTGAACGAGGCGCCGAGTGATCTGGTGATCCTTGATGTGATGCTGCCCGACGAAGACGGCTTCAGCCTGTGCCGCTGGATTCGCCAGCATCCGCGCCAGGCGCAGGTGCCGATCATCATGCTTACCGCCAGTTCCGACGAAGCCGATCGCGTCATCGGCCTGGAACTGGGCGCCGACGATTACCTGGGCAAGCCGTTCAGCCCACGGGAGTTGCAGGCACGGATCAAGGCGTTGCTGCGCCGCGCGCAGTTCGGTCAGGAGCGCAGTGGCGGTGAGGTTCTGGCCTTCGATGACTGGCGGCTGGACATGGTCAGCCATCGGCTGTTTCACATCGACGGCGAAGAGGTGATTCTCTCGGGCGCCGATTTCGCGCTGCTGAAACTGTTCCTCGATCATCCACAGGAAATCCTCGACCGCGACACCATCGGCAACGCCACCCGCGGCCGTGAACTGATGCCCCTGGATCGCATCGTCGACATGGCGGTCAGCCGGTTGCGCCAGCGCCTGCGTGACACGGAAAAACCGCCACGGCTGATCCGCACCGTGCGTGGCAGCGGCTACCAACTGGCGGCCAACGTGGTTGCCAGCAATGGTCACTGAGGCTTTGCGCAAGCTCGCCGCCAAGGTGCCGATGCCGCGTTCGCTGCTCGGGCGGATGTTGCTGTTGACCCTGCTGGCGGTGTTGTTCGCCCAGGCATTGTCGAGTGTGATCTGGGTGTCGCAACTGCGCGCCACGCAGCTCGAGGGCCTGGTCACCAGTGCCCGCAGCCTGGCCCATTCAATGACCGCCAGCGTCAGTTATTTCCGTTCGTTACCGGTGGCGTTTCGACCCTTGGTGCTCGACCAGTTGCGCAGCATGGGGGGCACCCGGTTCGTAGTGACGCTCAACGACAAACCCCTGGGCATGGAAGTTCTGCCCATCACCCCGCGCAAAGAGGCGGTGCTCAAGGCGGTTGACGAAGTGCTGCGTCAGTCCCTCGGCCAGGACACGGACATCTCGGTGACTTTCGTCAGCCCGGAAGACCTGCGCATCTTCAATGGCGGCCTGAAGCTCGATGAATTGCCACGTTCCTGGGCGCACTACGCGCTGACCCTGGAGCCGGTGAACCCGCCAGTGCTGGTCACGCAGATCCAGATGGCACCGGGCGAATGGCTGTACATCGCTTCGCTGTTGCCCGAGCCCTACACCAGTCTTGAAGAGCAGGGCCTGCCGGCGCAGCAGGTGTGGTTCATCGTCCTGACCAGTAGCTTTTTGCTGTTGTTCATCGGCCTGCTGGTGCACTGGCAGAGTCGTCCGCTCAAGCGCCTGGCGCGAGCGGCACGGGACCTGTCGTTGGGGGCCGACGTGGAACCGGTGGCCGAGGGCGGTGGCAGCGAAGTGGTCGAGGTCGGACGCGCCTTCAACACCATGCGCGAGCGCATCAGCCGTTACCTGACCGAACGCAGCCAGTTGTTCAGCGCCATTTCCCACGACCTGCGCACGCCGATCACCCGCCTGCGCCTGCGGGTTGAATTGCTCGAAGACGAAACACTGCAAGCCAAGTTCGGGCGCGATCTGGACGAGCTGGAGTTGCTGGTCAAGGGCGCATTGCAATGCGTGAAAGACACCGACATCCACGAGAACATCGAGCCGGTGGATCTCAACCATGTGCTCGACTGTCTGGTGGAGCCTTATCTCGCGCCGAACGGCAACGGCCGCGTGACTCAGCAGGGGCGGGCGCTGGCGGCGTACCCGGGCAAACCGCTGGCGCTCAAGCGCTGCATCGGTAACCTGATCGACAATGCGCTGAAGTACGGACAGAACGCGCACCTGCACATCGATGACGATGAAAGCGCGTTCATCCTGCATGTCGATGATGAAGGGCCGGGCGTGCCGGAGCAGCGACTGGAGCAGGTGTTCGAACCGCACTTCCGCCTGGCCGGGCAGCAGCAGGGTTACGGCTTGGGGCTAGGGATTGCCCGCAACATTGCCCATAGCCATGGTGGTGAGGTGAGTTTGCAGAACTTGCGTGAGGGTGGGTTGCGGGTAACGTTGCAGTTGCCCCGCAGCGTTGACTAGTCAAACCGCGTTATCGTTCTTCGCGAGCAAGCCCGCTCCCACAGGATCACCTAAATCTTTGTGGGAGCGGGCTTGCCCGCGATGGCGTCAGCTCATTCACCATATTCCTTTGGCGAATGTCACAGTTCGGTGACATAACCCACCCCCTTCGTTACAAGCCCGCCTTCGTCCGTTGTTTATGCTGCCCAGCAGTCATAACAACAAAAAAGGTACGCCATGGACACCTTCCAACCAGCCTTCAGCAGTTGGCTGAACGCACCTGCCCACCAGCAATGGCTCGCCACCGAAGGCTTGCGCCTGCTGGCCTTCGCCAAGGCTTCGAAACTGCCTGAAGGCTTCGGCAACCTCGACGAAAAAGGCCGTCTCCCGCCTGATGCGCAAGCCCAGACCATGAACACCGCGCGCATGATCCACAGCTTCGCTATGGCCCACATTCAGGGTTTACCGGGCTTTGCCGAACTGGTGGATCACGGAGTTGCCGCACTGCGCGGGCCGTTGCGCGACACGCTGCATGGCGGCTGGTTTGCGACTGCCGAACATCGCGACGGCAATACCGGCAAGAACGCCTATCTGCATGCCTTCGTCGCGCTAGCCGCCAGTTCTGCGGTGGTCGCGCAGCGCCCCGGTGCGCAAGCCTTGCTCGATGATGCCATCGATATCATCGACACTTATTTCTGGAGCGAAGAAGAAGGCGCGATGCGCGAGTCTTTCAATCGCGACTGGAGCGAAGAGGAGGCGTACCGGGGCGCCAACAGCAATATGCACGCCACCGAAGCTTTCCTCGCCCTGGCCGATGTCACCGATGACAACCGCTGGCTGAGCCGCGCCCAACGGATTGTCGAGCGCGTAATTCATGGCCACTCCGCCGCCAACGATTACCTGGTGATCGAGCACTTCGACCGCGCCTGGCAACCACTGCGGGACTACAACCGCGACAATCCGGCCGATGGCTTCCGCCCCTACGGCACCACCCCGGGCCATGGTTTCGAGTGGGCGCGGTTGTTGCTGCACCTCGAAGCTTCGCGGGTGAGGGCAGGGATGCTCACGCCGGGTTGGCTGGTCACTGACGCGCAAAAACTGTTCGAGCACAATTGCCTCCATGGCTGGGATGTCGATGGCGCGCCGGGCATTGTCTACACCCTGGACTGGGCCAACAAAGCGGTGGTCCGCCATCGCCTGCACTGGACCCATTGTGAAGCCAGTGCAGCCGCCAGTGCGCTGCTCAAACGCACCGGTGAAGCGCAATACGAACACTGGTACCGACTGTTCTGGGAATTCTGTGACAGTCATTTCATCGACCGCGATGGCGGCAGCTGGCATCACGAACTCGACCCGCAAAACCGCCCGAGTGCCGATATCTGGCCCGGCAAGCCTGATCTTTACCACGCCTGGCAAGCCGTGCTGATTCCGCGCCTGGCGCTGGCGCCGAGCATGGCCACGGCGCTGGCACAGTTGTCCCAGAGCGGTTCTATGTAACCATGCGGTGACATTCGCGCATCCCTTCGTTACCTGCGAGGGGATATCTCCTGTTTAGAATCTTATGCAGCGCAAGCAACAGACTTGCATGTATAACAACAAGAAAGGTGCTCCTAGATGAATGCGATTTCTCGCCTCGCTACTGTCATTTCTCTCGCTTCCCTGTCTGCGCTCCCCCTCAGTGTCCTGGCCGCCGAATCCAAAGGTTCCGTTGAAGTCGTTCACTGGTGGACTTCCGGTGGTGAAAAAGCAGCGGTCGATGTCCTGAAGGCTCAAGTCGAAAAAGACGGCTTCACCTGGAAGGATGGCGCAGTCGCCGGTGGTGGCGGTTCCACGGCCATGACCGTACTCAAGAGTCGCGCCGTAGCCGGCAACCCTCCGGGCGTTGCCCAGATCAAAGGCCCGGACATCCAGGAGTGGGGCAGCACTGGCCTGCTCAGCACCGACGCGTTGAAGGACGTTTCCAAGGCGGAAAACTGGGATGGCCTGCTGTCGAAGAAAGTCTCCGACACCGTGAAGTACGAAGGTGACTACGTCGCCGTGCCGGTGAACATCCACCGCGTCAACTGGCTGTGGATCAACCCTGAAGTGTTCAAGAAAGCCGGGATCGAAAAAGCCCCGACGACCCTCGAAGAATTCTATGCCGCCGGCGACAAGCTCAAGGCCGCCGGCTTCATTGCGCTCGCCCACGGCGGTCAGCCTTGGCAGGACAGCACCGTGTTCGAAGACGTGGTGCTCTCGGTCATGGGCGCTGACGGTTACAAGAAAGCCCTGGTCGACCTGGACCAGAAAACCCTGTCCGGCCCGGAGATGACCAAGTCGTTCGCCGAGTTGAAAAAAATCACTGGCTACATGGACCCGAACCGCGCCGGTCGTGACTGGAACATCGCCGCCGCCGACGTCATCAATGGCAAGGCCGGCATGCAGATGATGGGCGACTGGGCGAAAAGCGAGTGGACCGCCGCGAAGAAAATCGCCGGCAAGGACTACCAGTGCGTAGCGTTCCCGGGCACCGAAAAAGCCTTCACCTACAACATCGACTCAATGGCGGTGTTCAAGCTCAAGGCCGATCGCAAGGGCGACATCGCTGCCCAGCAAGACCTGGCCAAGGTCGCGTTGGGTACCGACTTCCAGAAAGTCTTCAGCATGAACAAGGGTTCGATCCCGGTGCGTAACGACATGCTGAACGAAATGGACAAGCTCGGCTTCGACGAGTGTGCCCAGAAGTCGGCCAAGGACTTCATCGCGGACGACAAGAGCGGCGGCCTGCAACCGAGCATGGCGCACAACATGGCCACTTCCCTGGCCGTGCAGGGCGCGATCTTCGACGTGGTCACCAACTTCATGAACGACAAGAACGCAGACCCGGCCAAGGCCAGCGCCCAACTGGCTTCTGCTGTCAAAGCGGCCCAGTAATTCGCAATCGCCGCAGGAGAGTCCTGCGGCAAACCCCAGAGAGAGCTCCGCCCCATTGTAGGAGCGAGCTTGCTCGCGATGGATCACCAGACACCGTGCCAATCCAGACAGGCCCCGGTGTTCTTGATTCCATCGCGAGTCAGCTCGCTCCTGCAGGGGGGAACTCTGTCCGGATTTCACTTCTCCACCAGGATTATCCCGATGAGCTCTGTGGCGGTTTTCAGCAAAGCCTCACCGTTCGATGCGCTGCAACGCTGGCTACCCAAGTTGGTACTCGCGCCGAGTATGCTGATCGTGTTGGTTGGCTTCTACGGTTACATCATCTGGACGTTCATTCTGTCCTTCACCAACTCCAGCTTCATGCCGAGCTACAAGTGGGTCGGCCTGCAGCAATACATGCGCCTGATGGACAACGACCGCTGGTGGGTCGCGAGCAAGAACCTCGCGGTGTTCGGCGGCATGTTCATCGGCACCAGCCTGGTGCTGGGCGTATTCCTCGCCGTGCTGCTGGACCAGCGCATTCGCAAGGAAGGCTTCATCCGCACCGTCTACCTGTATCCGATGGCGCTGTCGATGATCGTCACCGGTACGGCGTGGAAATGGCTGCTCAACCCAGGGCTTGGCCTGGACAAGATGCTGCGTGACTGGGGCTGGGAAGGCTTCCGTCTCGACTGGCTGGTGGATCAGGATCGCGTGGTCTACTGCCTGGTGATCGCCGCCGTGTGGCAGGCCTCCGGGTTTGTCATGGCGATGTTCCTCGCCGGCCTGCGCGGTGTCGATCAATCGATCATCCGTGCCGCGCAAGTCGACGGGGCGAGCTTGCCGACAATCTACCTGAAGATCGTCCTGCCGAGCCTGCGCCCGGTGTTCTTCAGCGCCTTCATGATCCTCGCGCACATCGCGATCAAGAGCTTCGACCTGGTCGCGGCGATGACTGCGGGTGGTCCGGGTTACTCCTCCGACCTGCCGGCGATGTTCATGTATTCCTTCACCTTCAGCCGTGGCCAGATGGGCATCGGTTCGGCCAGCGCCATGCTGATGCTCGGCGCCGTGCTGACCATCCTCGTGCCTTACCTGTACTCCGAGCTGCGAGGCAAACGCCATGACTAATCAACTCGGAAAATCGGGTATCAGTTTCAGCCGCATCGCGATCTACGCAACTCTGTTGCTGGCGGCAGCGGTGTACTTGATCCCGTTGGTGGTAATGCTGCTGACCAGTTTCAAATCCCCGGAAGACATCCGTACCGGCAACCTGTTGAGCTGGCCGACCGTGATCGACGGCATTGGCTGGATCAAGGCCTGGGACGTGGTCGGCGGCTACTTCTGGAACTCGGTGAAGATCACCGTGCCGGCGGTACTGATCTCCACGTTCATTGGTGCCATGAACGGCTACGTGCTGTCGATGTGGCGCTTCCGTGGTTCGCAACTGTTCTTCGGTCTGCTGCTGTTCGGCTGCTTCCTGCCGTTCCAGACCGTGCTGCTGCCAGCCTCGTTCACCCTCGGCAAGTTCGGCCTGGCCAACACCACCACTGGCCTGGTGCTGGTGCACGTGGTCTACGGCCTGGCGTTCACCACGCTGTTCTTCCGCAACTACTACGTGAGCATTCCGGATGCGCTGGTCAAGGCCGCACGGCTTGATGGCGCGGGCTTCTTCACGATCTTCCTGAAGATCCTGCTGCCGATGTCGATCCCGATCGTGATGGTCTGCCTGATCTGGCAGTTCACCCAGATCTGGAACGACTTCCTGTTCGGCGTGGTGTTCGCCAGTGGCGACGCCCAGCCAATTACCGTGGCCCTGAATAACCTGGTCAACACCAGCACCGGGGCCAAGGAATACAACGTTGACATGGCCGCCGCGATGATCGCCGGGCTGCCGACACTGCTGGTCTACATATTCGCTGGCAAGTATTTCCTGCGCGGGCTGACGTCCGGCGCGGTCAAGGGGTAGAACATGGCAACTCTCGAATTACGCAACGTCAACAAGACCTACGGCCCCGGTTTGCCGGACACCCTGAAGAACATCGAACTGAAAATCGATGACGGTGAGTTCCTGATCCTGGTCGGCCCGTCGGGCTGCGGCAAGTCGACCTTGATGAACTGTATCGCGGGCCTGGAAACCATCAGCGGTGGCGCGATCCTGGTGGACGACGCCGACATCAGCGGCATGAGCCCCAAGGATCGCGACATCGCCATGGTGTTCCAGTCCTACGCGCTGTACCCGACCATGAGCGTGCGCGACAACATCGCCTTCGGCCTGAAAATTCGCAAAATGCCGACCGCGGAAATCGACGAAGAAGTCGCTCGGGTTTCCAAGCTGTTGCAGATCGAACACCTGCTCAGCCGCAAGCCCGGCCAACTCTCCGGCGGCCAGCAACAGCGCGTGGCGATGGGCCGTGCCCTGGCGCGGCGGCCGAAGATTTATCTGTTCGACGAACCGCTGTCCAACCTCGACGCCAAGCTGCGGGTCGAGATGCGCACCGAAATGAAACTGATGCACCAACGCCTGAAAACCACCACGGTCTACGTGACCCACGACCAGATCGAAGCCATGACTCTGGGCGACAAAGTGGCGGTGATGAAGGACGGAATCATCCAGCAGTTCGGTACGCCGAAGGACATCTACAACAACCCGGCCAACCTGTTCGTGGCGAGCTTCATCGGTTCGCCGCCGATGAACTTCATCCCGCTGCGCTTGCAGCGCAAGGACGGTCGTCTGCTGGCGTTGCTCGACAGTGGCCAGGCCCGTTGCGAATTGCCGTTGGGCATGCAGGACGCCGGTCTTGAAGACCGCGAAGTGATCCTCGGCATCCGCCCTGAGCAGATCATTCTGGCCAACGGCGAAGCAAACGGGTTGCCGACCATTCGCGCCGAAGTCCAGGTCACCGAACCGACCGGGCCCGACACCCTGGTCTTCGTCAATCTCAACGACACCAAGGTCTGCTGCCGCTTGGCGCCGGACGTGGCGCCGGCGGTGGGCGAGACCCTGACCCTGCAGTTCGATCCGGCGAAAGTGCTGCTGTTCGATGCCAAGACCGGGGAGCGGCTGGGGGTTGCCGGCGTGCCGAAAGCCGAGGTGCATGCTGACAACGTGGCCCAATTCAAAGGTCGCTGAAGAACAAGACTGTAGGAGCGAGCCTGCTCGCGATGGACGTCAACGATGACACTGGAAACCTGACACCCCGCGGTGTTCTCAAGTTTCTTGCGAGCAAGCTCGCTCCTACAGAGGGGGATTGGCAATGCGCGGCCTGTCGCGCGTTGCACCGGATGTAACCGCGTTAAAGAAGAAAAGTTAATAACAATAAAACGAGGATGTAGGGATGAAAATGAAGAACAAGGCCCGGTTGATCTGCCAGGTTTCAGCAGCGGCAGCACTGGTTCTGGCCGGCAATGCGATGGCCGATGAAGCGTTCAGCTCCGACTCCAAATGGATGACGGGCGATTGGGGTGGCGAGCGAACCAAGCTGATTGAGCAGGGCATCGACATCAAGATGGATTATGTCGGTGAAGTCGGCGCTAACCTGCATGGCGGCTTCAACGATGACAAGACCGCGCGCTACGCCGACCAGTTTGGTCTGGGCGCTGCGCTGGACTTGGAGAAGCTGTTTGGCTGGGATAACACCCAGGCCAAGATCCAGCTCACCAACCGTAACGGTGAGAACATCTCCAACGACCGTATCGGCGATCCGCGTGCGGGCACCTTGAGTTCATCCCAGGAAGTCTATGGTCGCGGCCACATGGTCCGTCTGACCCAGCTGTGGATTCAGCATCAGTTCTTCGACAACAAACTGGACGTAAAAGCCGGTTACTTCGGTGAAGGCGAAGACTTCAACACCTTCCCGTGCGAATTCCAGAACCTGGCGTTCTGCGGATCCCAGGTCGGTAACTGGGCCACCAACATCTGGTACAACTGGCCGGTCAGCCAGGCGGCGATCCGCGTGAAGTACAACATCAATGACGAGCTCTACGCTCAGATCGGTGCGTACAATCAGAACCCGTCGCAACTGGAGCACGGCAACGGCTTCAAACTCAGCGGTAGCGGTACCGAAGGCACCGTCCTGCCGGTTGAGCTGGTCTGGTCGCCGAAGGTCAACAACCTGCCGGGCGAATACCGTGTCGGTTACTACAAAAGTACAGCCAATGCCGACGACGTTATCGAAGACGACAACGGCCAGGACGCAGCGACCAGCGGCAACCCCTATCGCGTCCATGATAGCAAGCACGGCTACTGGTTCGTCGCGCAACAGCAACTGACCAGCCACAATGGCGATGCTTCCCGTGGTCTGAACATCGCGGCCAACGCCACGTTCCACGACAAGGACACCAACTTCATCGACAACTACCAGTCGCTGATGTTCGTGTACAAGGGCCCGTTCGACGCGCGTCCGAAGGATGACGTGGGCATCGGTTTCGCCCGTATCCATGTCAACGATGACGTGAAGAAAAACGCCGAGCTGACCAACGCAGCCAACGGTGTTCCGGAATACGAAAATCCGCTGTTCTCGCCGATTCGTGAAACCGAATACAACTACGAGATCAACTACGGCTTCCACGTGACCAACTGGCTGACCGTACGTCCCAACCTGCAATACGTCACTCATCCGGGTGGTGTGGATGAAGTCGACAACGCGTTGGTGGCTGGCCTGAAAATTCAGTCGGTGTTCTAACGCGTCTGCGATAAGCTTCTCTCCATGTGCGCATATTTGCGGACAGCCATGGCTGTCCGCTTTTTTTTGCGGGCCGCGCACCCCGGTGACAGTTGATTTCAGGACCGTGGCACATGCTTGAGCATCCGCTACAACGCTTCTTCAAATCCTTGCGCGAGCGTCCGGTGTTCGCGTGGGAGCGCTATCAGACGCGCGATGTGCTGGTGATCGATCATCCGCTGTGTCAGGCGGTGTTCAGTCGTCAGGGCGCGCAGTTGTTGCACTTCCAGCCCAAGGGCCAGAAACCCTGGCTGTGGTGCGCGGCAAAGTGGCCGCAGGTCGGCGCCATTCGCGGCGGCGTGCCGGTGTGTTGGCCGTGGTATGGCCGGCATCCGAGCGAAAACGCCTGGCCGTCCCATGGCTGGGCGCGGTTGCTCGACTGGAAGCTGCTCGACAGCGACAGTCACGACGATGGCGTGCGATTGCACTGGCAACTGAAGTTGTGCGACTGGCAGGTGGATCTGCACGCGCACCTGGGTGAGCGCATGGAACTGCGCCTGAGCACCGAGCATCAGGACGACATGCCGTGCCAGTTGAGCCAGGCTTTGCACGCTTACTGGCGTATTGGCGATGTCAGTGAGATAGCGCTGTCTGGGCTCGAAGGCGCGCAGGGTTACGATCAGTTGAGCCGACAGGTTTGTCAGCAGGAAGGCGAGTTACGCGTTGATGGCGGGTGTCAGCGGGTGTTCCAGCACGACGGCGAATTGCAGTTGAACGACCATGCCTGGCAGCGGGCGTTGTGCATTGATACCGGGGATACGGCAGACACGGTGGTGTGGCATCCCGGTTCACGCCCGTTGCTCGGCGTGACCTGGAACGAGATATCCGAGTTCGTTTGTGTAGAGGCCGCTAGCGGCGGCACCGACAGCCTGTGCCTGAAACCTGGGGAGCGGGCGCATTTGAGTTTGCAGGCGCGGGTGGGGGCTTGATTCTGCGGTGTTGCTGCTGGCCCCTTCGCGAGCAAGCCCGCTCCCACATTCGACCACATTCCAACTGAAGGAATCTGGTCACCTGTGGGAGCGGGCTTGCTCGCGAAGGCGTCCTTTCAAGCAGTAAAGATTCAGGATCGGTCAGTTGAACTCATCTCCCACCGGATACCGGCTGGCATTCAGGCTCTCCTTGATCTTGCGCAAATGCGGCTGGAAGTCCACGCCACGGCGCAAGGTCATGCCGGTGGCGAGTACATCCAGCACGGTCAGCTGGATGATCCGCGACGTCATTGGCATGTAGATGTCGGTGTCTTCCGGCAGCGGAATGTTCAGGCTCAGGGTGCTGGCCTTGGCCAGTGGCGAGTTCTCGGCGGTCAGGCCAAGCACCGAGGCGCCGTTTTCCCGGGCGATGCGCGCCACTTCCACCAGTTCGCGGGTGCGACCGGTGTAGGAAATGATCACGAACAGCTCGCCGGTATGGGCCACCGAGGCAATCATGCGCTGCATCAGCACATCCGCATGGGCCGTAACGGCGAGGTTGAAACGGAAGAACTTGTGCTGCGCATCCAGGGCCACCGGGGCCGAGGCGCCAAGGCCGAAGAAGTGGATCTGCCGGGCCTGGATCAGCAGGTCGACGGCGCGACTGATCAGGTTCGGGTCCAGGGCCTGGCAAGCACTGTCCAGGGACGCGATGGCGCTGCCGAAGATTTTCTGCGTGTAGGCCTCAGGGTTGTCATCGGCTTCCACGGCACGGCTGACATAGGCGGCGCCACTGGCCAGGCTCTGGGCCAGTTGCAGTTTGAGTTCGGGGTAGCCGCTGACACCGAACGAACGGCAGAAACGGTTGACCGTCGGCTCGCTGACCGAGGCGGCCTGGGCGAGGGCGGCGATGCTGAAGCGGGTGGCCTGCTGCGGGTTGAGCAGGATCACCTCGGCGACTTTGCGTTCGGCCTTGTTCAGCTCTTCAAGGCGATTCTGGATTTGCTCCAGTAAATTTCGCACGCGGTCCATATAAGTATCCTTTACACCTGCGCCAACAAGCGCGCGGCTAATGCAAAAAGGGCCTTTGGTGAGGCCCGTAACGGTGGCCTATCCTACTGATGGCTCCGACCGACCACCACTCGGAATCTGTATTTTGCGAAAATGTTGTGGTTATTACTACATTTTCCCTTGAGTGATGCCTTGAAAAAAGGTATTTGTAGCTTAACTTGATAAAAGAACAAACATCATGCTCTCGATTACGGTTGAACCGTGCACCTTTGCCTTGTTCGGCGCCCTTGGCGATCTGGCCTTGCGCAAGCTGTTTCCTGCCCTCTATCAACTCGACGGCGCCGGCCTGTTGCACGAGGATACGCGGATCATCGCGCTGGCCCGTGAGCCGGGCAGCGAGCAGGAACACCTGGCGTTCATCACCTCCGAGCTGCGCCGCTATGTCGGTGCCAAAGAGCTGGACGAAGCCGTGGTCGAGCGTTTTCTGGCGCGCCTGAACTACCTGCACGTCGACTTCCTCAACCCCGATGATTATGTGGCCCTGGCCGAATCCGCCGGCAGTTCGCAGCGGGTCATCGCCTACTTTGCGACCCCTGCCGCCGTGTATGGCGCGATTTGCGAGAACCTGGCCAAGGTCGGCCTGGCGCAAAACACCCGTGTGGTGCTGGAAAAACCCATCGGTTCGGATCTGGAATCCTCGCGCAAGGTCAACGACGCCGTGGCGCAGTTCTTCCCGGAGAACCGCACCTACCGCATCGACCACTATCTGGGTAAAGAGACCGTCCAGAACCTGATCGCCCTGCGTTTCGCCAACAGCCTGTTCGAAACCCAGTGGAACCAGAATTACATTTCCCACGTGGAAATCACTGTGGCCGAGAAGGTCGGTATCGAAGGCCGCTGGGGTTACTTCGACAAGGCCGGCCAGCTGCGGGACATGATCCAGAACCACCTGCTGCAACTGCTCTGCCTGATCGCCATGGACCCGCCGGCCGACCTGTCCGCCGACAGCATCCGCGACGAGAAGGTCAAAGTGCTCAAGGCCTTGGCGCCGATCAGCCCGGAAGGCCTGACCACTCAAGTGGTGCGCGGCCAGTACATCGCCGGCTACAGCGAAGGCAAGGCAGTACCGGGGTACCTGGAAGAACCCAATTCCAACACCCAGAGCGACACCGAAACCTTTGTCGCCCTGCGTGCCGACATCCGCAACTGGCGCTGGGCCGGCGTGCCGTTTTACCTGCGTACCGGCAAGCGCATGCCGCAGAAGCTGTCGCAGATCGTCATCCACTTCAAGGAACCGTCGCACTACATTTTCGCTCCCGAGCAGCGCCTGCAAATCAGCAATAAGCTGATTATCCGCCTGCAACCGGACGAAGGCATTTCCTTGCGTGTCATGACCAAAGATCAAGGCCTGGACAAGGGCATGCAGCTGCGCAGCGGTCCGTTGCAGCTGAATTTTTCCGACACCTGGAGCAGCGCACGGATTCCCGATGCCTACGAGCGGTTGTTGCTGGAAGTGATGCGCGGCAATCAGAACCTGTTTGTCCGTAAAGATGAAATCGAAGCCGCGTGGAAGTGGTGTGACCAGTTGATCGCCGGGTGGAAAAAATCCGGTGATGCGCCCAAGCCGTACGCGGCCGGGTCCTGGGGGCCGATGAGCTCCATTGCACTGATCACGCGGGACGGGAGGTCGTGGTATGGCGATATCTGATTTGAAACTGCCGCAGGGCGTCAGCGCCCATGCATACAAGAGCCCGGTGCTGCTGGCTGAAAGCCTGGCACTGAACGTGGCGAAACAACTGAGCGACGCGATCGACGCCCAGGGCACTGCGACCCTGGTGGTGTCCGGTGGCCGCAGCCCGGTGGCGTTTTTCCAGCACCTGGCCAAGCAGGCGCTGGACTGGTCGAGCGTGGTGATCAGCCTGGCCGACGAGCGCTGGGTGCCGGTCGAACACGCCGACAGCAACGCCGGCCTGATCAAGCGTTACCTGCTGCAAGGCCAAGCGGCCAAGGCGCAGTTCCTGAGCCTGTACAGCGCCAGTGCCAACCTGGAACAGGCGGCCGAGCAGGCCGACCGCTTGCTGTCGGAGTTGCCGGTGATCGACGTGCTGATCCTCGGCATGGGCGATGACGGCCACACCGCATCGCTGTTTCCCAACAGCCCGAACCTTGCCGAGGCATTACAGGTCGATGGCGTTCGTCGCTGCTGGCCGATGCTGGCGCCGACTGTGCCGCATCAGCGCCTGACCATGAGTCGCGCGCTGCTGGCTTCGGCCAAGCATAAAATTCTGTCGATCTCCGGTCAGTCCAAGCTGACCACCCTGAGTTTCGCGCTGGCCGGTGACGATGTCGCCGAAATGCCGGTGCGCGCGTTTCTGCAACCCACGTTAGAGATTTACTGGTGCCCATGAGCCAAGGAACAGCCGCTATGACAAACCCATCCCCGACCGTTTCCATGGCGGATAAAGTTGCCCTGATCGACAGTATTTGCGCAAAAGCGCGGATTCTGCCGGTGATCACCATTGCCCGCGAGCAGGACGTTCTGCCGTTGGCCGACGCCCTCGCGGCCGGTGGCCTGACGGCCCTGGAAGTGACCCTGCGTTCGCAATTCGGCCTCAAGGCCATCCAGATTCTGCGTGAGCAGCGTCCGGAGCTGGTGACCGGTGCCGGCACCGTGCTGGATCGCCACATGCTGGCGGCGGCGGAAGCGGCCGGCTCGCAATTCATCGTCACGCCGGGTATCACCCGCGACCTGCTGGAAGCCAGCGTCGCCAGCCCGATTCCACTGTTGCCAGGCATCAGCAATGCCTCGGGCATCATGGAAGGCTACGGCCTGGGTTATCGCCGCTTCAAGCTATTCCCGGCCGAAGTCAGCGGCGGCGTCGCGGCCATCAAGGCTCTGGGCGGCCCGTTCGGCGAAGTGAAATTCTGCCCGACCGGCGGCGTGGGACCTGCCAATATCAAGAGCTACATGGCATTGAAAAACGTCATGTGCGTGGGCGGTAGCTGGATGCTTGATCCGGAGTGGATCAAGAACGGCGACTGGGCCCGCATTCAGGAATGCACCGCCGAGGCTTTGGCGCTGCTGGACTGATCGCTTCACCCTACACCTCGTTGTGTGTTCTACGGCTTTACGGTGCGCTTGGTCGGTGCACCGTTTTTTTTTGCCTGAAGAAAGTTGTCGTACCCCTATGGGAGCGAGCTTGCTCGCGATAGCGGTGTGACAGATTGCATGGATGTTGACTGACACGACGCCATCTAGAGCAAGTTCACGCCCACAGGGACAAGGACATCATGCGATACATAGTTACCGCATAACGAAAATCGACCGGTGCTAGCCTGCGTTCATCTTATGGAAGAGAGAACGACATGGACGCTACCACCTCAACTGCACCCCCGGCACCGGTCTACCTGCTGTCTCCCGAGCAGATTGCCGGCCCGTATTTCCGCAACCCCAAACTGATCCGCAGAAATATCAGCGAAGGCGCCGAAGGCGTTCCGTTGGTGCTGCGGCTGACCATTGTCGATGCCATGACCGGCGAGCCGGTCCCTGATGCGCTGGTGGATATCTGGCACTGCAATGCCCGCGGTGCCTATTCGGGCTGGAGCAAGATCAACCCGGACGTCGAGGTCGATACCGGTGATATCGGCGCCGTCCCGCGCACTGATGACGATACCTATCTGCGCGGCGGGCAGTTCACCGACAAGTCGGGCATCGTGCGCTTCACCACGATCTATCCGGGTTTTTACGCCGGTCGCGCATTGCACATTCACGTCGCCGTGCGCATCACGGCCGGCAACAACTATCTGCAAGAACGGCATGTCGCCTGGGTCGGGCAGCTTTACCTGCCTGAGGTGGCCTCTCGTTCAGTACTCAGTAGCCGACCGTACAGCGGCCGAACCGTACCGGCACTGACCAACGCCCAGGACTATTTTTACTCAACCATGGGCGGTGAAAAATCGACCTTGAGTGTGCACACCCTGGGGCGGGATTCGGCTGAAGACGGCTACTTCGGGCAGATGACCATCGGCATCGACACCTTCGCCGTGTCGACACAGATCAAGCCCGAGGACTTTGACAAGTACACCGTCTGAGGTCAGCCCAGTTCGGTCAGCGCCCTGACCAGCACATCCATGTCGGCCGCGGTGGTGGTAAGCCCCGGTGTAATGCGGATGCACGGACCGCATGCCGCGCCACTGCGGGTCACGGTGAACAGGTTGTATTCATTGAGCAGGCGCTCGACCATGGTTTGCTGGTCGGCATGCCGGATAAAGCGCATCGAGGTGATGCCGCAATACAGGCGTGGGTCATCCGGGGTCAGGACTTCGACGCCCGGCAACTGCCGCGCCGCAGCGACCCAGCGGTTGCGCAGGTAATTGAGTCGCGCGCCCTTGGCCGCGGCACCGCCCATCGCCCAATGTTCTTCGAGCACCAGCGGCAGGGTCATCAGCGCAGGGATATTGGGGGTGCTGTACGGGGTACGGGCGCGAATGTCAGTGAGCGGAAAATGCATCTCGCCCATGTCCGGGTCGATGTCGGCCAGGCGTTCGGGCGCGATGTAGATAAAGCCAAGCGTCAGCGGTGCGCCGATCCACTTGTGCAGATTGAAGCCGGCGAAGGTGATACCGAGCTCGGTCAGGTCGAAATCAAACTGGCCGAGGGCATGGGCACCGTCGAGGATGACGTCAATGCCCTGTTCCTTCGCAGCGGCTGCAATCGCCTGCACCGGCATCACCAGACCCGTTCGATGGGTGACGTGGGTCAGGGCCATCAGCTTCAGACGCGGATAGCGCGCGAAGGCTTCCCGATAGGTATTGAGCAAGCTGTCGAAGGTTGCCGGGTGTGCGTGTTCGATCTCGATCACGTCGACACCGCGATTCCGCGCCAGCCAACGCATGGCGCCTTTGACGGTGTCGTATTCCAGATCGCAAACCAGTACCTGGTCGCCCGGCTGCAGCCGGTTGTAGTTGCGGATCAGTGACTGCAAACCTTCCGAGGCGTTACGGGTCAGGGCGATGCTGTCGGCGGGTACGCCAATCAACCTGGCCAGTTGCGCGCGGATCTTCAAGCTGTCGCCCTCTTCGAAGCGCTGGCGCACGTACACCGAATTGCTGCGGTTTATCAGTTCGATGTTGCGCTGGTATTCCTCGACCACCGTGCGCGACATGCGTCCGAAGTAACCGTTCTCCAGGTTGAGCGGGCCGGGTTCGACATCGTAGCGGTCGGCAAAGGTTCGCCAGAAGGCTTCATCACGGGCGCGGCGGGTGTTGTCGGGCATGGGGTACTCGGTAGGTGATTCAATGGCGCGGGGCCGGCTTGCCGTGTTTGGCGCGCAGCGGTTCGAGCAAGTCCGACAAACCGTTGTGATCGATCTCCTGCATCAGGGCCAGCAGGCCACCCAACTCGCCATGGGGGAAACCCTCCCGGGCGAACCAGTTCAGGTAAGGGCCGGGCAGGTCGGCAATGATTCGCCCCTTGTATTTGCCGAAGGGCATTTCACGGGTGATCAACAGTTCGAGCTTTTCAGGGTTCATCGATCGGTCGTCTTGATTCGGTCAGTCTGGAAAATACAGGCATTCTGCATGCAGGCCAAATGACAGATCGTGCAAATAAAACGGATACAGATTTTTTGATAGTTGATAACTATTTGAAAAATAAAGAATAGTTAGGCAATTTCGGCTGGCACGCAGAGTGCAACGTTCCTTACACCGTTCATCCGTCGTAAGGAATTGAAAAATGACCGACATCAATAAAGAAGCGATTTCTGTACTCAACGACCTGATTGAAACCAGCAAGGACGGTCAGGCCGGGTTCAAGACATGCGCTGAAGACATCAAGCACCCTGAACTCAAAACCCTGTTCATCAATCGTGCGAGCGATTGTGGTACGGCCGCTGCGGAGTTGCAGTCTGCCGTGCGTTCACTGGGTGGCGATCCGGAAACTTCCACCAGTGTCAGCGGCGACTTGCACCGTCGCTGGGTCGACGTGAAGTCGATGTTCACCGGCAAGGGCGAGGAGGCCGTGCTCAATGAAGCCGAGCGCGGTGAAGACCATGCGTTGAAGGCTTACCGCGACGCCATGGAGAAAATCAACAAGCACAACCTGGTGGGCATTCGCGACCTGGTTGAGCGTCAGTACCACGGCGTGCAGCGTAACCACGATCAGGTCAAGGCCCTGCGTAACCGGGCGCGTGCACGTTCGTAACGACTGGTTGAAACAACTGTGGAGCGAGCTTGCTTGCGATAGCGCCAGATCAGTCAACATCAATGTTGAATGTCAGGCCCTCATTGCGAGCAAGCTCGCTCCCACAGTTTTTGCTCCGTCAATCAGCCGATGCTGATCGCCGGTAGCGTGGTCAACGTCACACTCTGTTGCTTGCGTGGCGCGAGGATTTCCGCCTCGCCATCCACCACCAGTTCATCGCGCTGGTTGAACACGCGAGTGGCGATGCGCACGCGAAACTTCGGCAGTTTTTCCAGGATTTCCAGGCGCACGGTCAGGGTGTCGCCGATCTTCACCGGTTTCTGAAAGCTCATTTGCTGGCCGATGTAGATGGTTCCCGGGCCAGGCAATTCGCAAGCGACCGCCGCGCTGATCAACGCGCCGCTGAACATGCCGTGGGCGATGCGCTCCTTGAACATGGTGCTGGCGGCGTATTCGGCATCCAGGTGTACCGGGTTGTGGTCGCCGGACATCGCAGCGAACAGCTGGATGTCGCGCTCTTCGACCGTCTTGCTGAAACTGGCGGTCTGGCCGACTTCGAGGGCTTCGTAAGGGGTGTTGGTAACCTGGGTCATCTGTCTCAATTCCTGTGACGAATTAAAAAATTCACAAAAAAAATCTATTCGGACCGGTGCGGCCGAGGAGTGCTCAAGGCCTGTGCGATCCAGTTCAGCACATCTGCGATGATTTCATCGCGGTTGCTCTCGTTGAACAGTTCGTGCCGCGCCTGTGGGTAAACGATCAGTTGCAGGTGCTGGCTGCCGGCCGCCCGCAGCGCGTCGGCCAGATCCTTGAGACGTTTGCCTTCGCTCACCGGATCACATTCGCCACCAATCACCAGCAACGGCAGGCCCGGGTCGATCTGCGCGAGATTGGACGCTTTGCTGATTTGCTGCAAGCCGCCGAGCAAGTCGATCCACAGTTGATTGGTGCAACGGAAACCGCAGAGCGGGTCGTTGACGTACAGATCGACCTGCGCCGGATCACGGCTGAGCCAGTCGAACGGAGTGCGTGCCGGTTTGAATTTGTTGTTGAACGAGCCGAACGACAGCCATTCGATCAACGCGCTGCGTCCGGTGCGGCCCTGGCGCAGGCGTTCGAGACGGGCGATTTGCCGTGCCGCGCGATAAAGCGCCACAGGCTGGAAGTTCGAGCCGCTGAGGATTGCCCCTTGCAGGCTGGCACTGTGGTGCAGCAGATAGGCCTGGGCGATGTAACTGCCCATGCTGTGACCGAGCAGCACGATCGGGACGCCAGGGTGCTGCTGGCCGATGTGCTGGTTAAGGCTGGCCAGGTCGCTCACGACCTTGCACCAGCCATCGTCATCGGCGAAATGTCCGAGTGTCCCGTTTTCGGCAGTTTTGCCATGTCCGCGCAGGTCCGGCGCACACACACCATAGCCCTGGTCACAGAGCTTTTGCGCAAGGGGACCATAGCGACCGCTGTGTTCGGCCATGCCGTGGGCCAGCAGAATCATTGCCTTGAGGCTACCGTCGGGAAGCCACTGGTTGACGAACAGGCGGCTGTGGTCGCTGGTGGTCAGCCAGAAAGTGTCATGGATCATGGCGGTTCCTTTGCATGAGGCTGCCTGGTCGCAAACAGCTCGTTGCAGTTTATAGCGCATCCTTGGCCGGACGTCTGATCAGCCTACGCCACGGCAAGAAGATTCATACGGTCAATGACGGCCGTGGGCATATTTGCCTGCTACGTCATAACTGCTAGTGTCCGTGAAGCTCCGCTTTTTGCATTTTTTTTGAAAAATGACAGAAAAGTGGCCCCGGATAGATTCAGGTAAAGAGGACAAGAACAATGCAACCTGATTTCTGGAATGACAAACGCCCGGCCGGTGTACCCCTGGATATCGATCTGGGAGCCTACAAGTCGGTGATCGAGGTGTTCGAGCGTTCCTGCAAGAAGTTTGCTGACCGCCCGGCGTTCAGCAACATGGGCGTGACCCTGACCTACGCCGAGCTGGAGCGCCAGAGCGCTGCCTTCGCCGGCTACCTGCAAGCCCACACTGACCTGGTGCCGGGAGACCGCATCGCGGTGCAGATGCCCAACGTCCTGCATTACCCGATCGCCGTGTTCGGTGCCTTGCGCGCCGGGTTGATCGTGGTCAACACCAATCCGCTGTATACCGCGCGGGAAATGCGTCATCAGTTCAAGGACTCCGGTGCCCGGGCGCTGGTGTACCTGAACATGTTTGGCCAGAAAGTCCAGGAAGTACTCTCCGACACCGATATCCAGTACCTGATCGAAGCGAAGATGGGCGACCTGATGCCCGCCGCCAAGGGGTGGCTGGTCAACACGGTGGTGAGCAAGGTCAAGAAGATGGTCCCGGACTATTCCTTGCCCCAGGCCGTTTCCTTCAAGAGTGCGCTGCGCATGGGCCGTGGCCTGGGTATCAAGCCACTGAAGGTCGGCCTCGACGACATCGCCGTGCTGCAATACACCGGCGGCACCACTGGCCTGGCCAAGGGCGCGATGCTGACCCACGGCAACCTGGTGGCGAACATGCAACAGGCACGGGCCTGCCTCAGCCAGTCGGCCAGCGACGGGCAACCGCTGCTGCGCGAAGGCCAGGAAGTGATGATCGCGCCGCTGCCGCTTTACCACATCTATGCCTTCACAGCGAACTGCATGTGCATGATGGTGACGGGCAACCACAACGTGCTGATCACCAATCCGCGGGACATCGCCGGCTTCATCAAGGAACTGAAGAACTGGCGGTTCTCGGCGTTGCTGGGGCTGAACACATTGTTTGTTGCGCTGATGGATCATCCGGACTTCAAGACCCTGGACTTCTCCAGCCTCAAGCTCACCAACTCCGGCGGCACTGCGCTGGTCAAGGCCACCGCCGAGCGTTGGGAACAACTGACCGGTTGCCGCATCACCGAAGGTTACGGCCTGACCGAAACTTCGCCGGTGGCCTGCACCAACCCCTATGGCGACCAGTCGCGGATCGGCACGGTCGGCTTGCCGGTGCCGGGCACCACGCTGAAAGTCATCAATGATGACGGTGTCGAACAACCTTTGGGCGAACGCGGCGAGTTGTGCATCAAGGGCCCGCAGATCATGAAGGGCTACTGGCAGAAACCTGATGCCACGGCCGAGGTGCTGGATGCCGAGGGTTGGTTCAAGTCCGGTGACATTGCGGTGATCGACCCGGATGGTTTCGTGCGCATCGTTGACCGCAAGAAGGACATGATCATTGTCTCGGGCTTCAACGTGTACCCGAACGAAATCGAAGACGTCGTGATGGCTCACCCGAACGTCGCCAACTGTGCGGTCATCGGTGTGCCTGACGAGCGGTCGGGGGAGGCGGTGAAGCTGTTTGTGGTGGCCCGTGAAGCAGGGGTCAGCCTTGAAGAGCTGAAGGCTTATTGCAAGGAGAATTTCACGGCGTACAAGGTACCCAAGCACATCGTGCTGCGCGAATCCCTGCCGATGACACCGGTGGGCAAGATCCTGCGGCGGGAGTTGCGTGATATCGCCTGATCGGTGAATGGCCGATCCTTGTAGGAGCGAGCGCGATCGCGATGGACGTCAACGATAACGCGCCCTGTCTGAATGATCGCGTTGCCCGGACGTTTTTCGCGAGCAAGCTCGCTCCTACACGTTTAAAACAAAGCCCCGAATTTCGGGGCTTTCACGGGGTTATAGAATCTTTGCTCTAAAATGACCGCTTGTAAGTCTTGAGTCATAAAAGTGACCGTAGAGGCCTCTTTTGGCTCTAGTCGACCCTTGGCAAAGCTGCTACTCTCGGCGCGCTTTGTGACTTCTCGGCCTTCTATCAGCCAGATTCACCAATGACCAAACACCAATAATAATCGCATCAAATGCGGTGCTGAATTCGCGTTGCTGAGGAGTGGGCTTCCATGATCGAAGACTTTTGGAAGGATAAGTACCCAGCTGGGATTGCTGCCGACATCAATCCCGATGAGTATCCGAATATTCAGGCAGTGTTGAAGCAATCCTGCCAACGCTTCGCCAACAAGCCGGCATTCAGCAACCTGGGCAAGACACTCACCTACGGTGAACTGTACGAATTGTCCGGTGCGTTTGCCGCTTACCTGCAACAGCATACCGATTTGCAACCCGGTGATCGAATCGCCGTGCAACTGCCCAACGTGTTGCAGTACCCGGTAGCCGTCTTTGGTGCAATCCGTGCCGGGCTGATCGTGGTCAACACCAACCCGCTCTACACTGCGCGGGAAATGGAACACCAATTCAACGACTCCGGTGCCAAGGCCCTGGTCTGCCTGGCCAACATGGCGCATCTGGCGGAAACCGTGGTGCCGAAAACCGGCGTCAAGCACGTGATCGTCACTGAAGTCGCCGACCTGCTGCCGCCACTCAAGCGTCTGCTGATCAACAGCATCATCAAGTACGTGAAGAAGATGGTGCCGGCCTATCACTTGCCCAAGGCCGTCAAGTTCAACGACGTGCTGAGCAAAGGCCTTGGCCAGCCAGTGGCGGAAGCCAACCCGGCCAATGGTGATGTCGCGGTACTGCAATATACCGGCGGCACCACCGGCGTAGCCAAGGGCGCGATGCTGACCCACCGCAACCTGGTGGCGAACATGCTGCAGTGCAAGGCGCTGATGGGGTCCAACCTCAATGAAGGTTGCGAGATCCTGATCACACCGCTGCCGCTGTACCACATCTATGCGTTCACCTTTCACTGCATGGCAATGATGTTGGCAGGCAACCACAACATCCTGATCAGCAACCCGCGCGATCTGCCGGCGATGGTCAAGGAACTGTCGAAGTGGAAGTTCAGCGGCTTCGTCGGCCTGAACACGCTGTTCGTGGCCCTGTGCAACAACGAAGGCTTCCGCAAGCTGGACTTCTCCGCGCTGAAAGTCACCTTGTCGGGGGGCATGGCCCTGCAACTGGCCGCGGCCGAACGCTGGAAAGCGGTGACCGGTTGTGCCATCTGCGAAGGCTACGGCATGACCGAAACCAGCCCGGTGGCGACGGTGAATCCGATCCAGCACATCCAGGTCGGCACCATTGGCATTCCGGTACCGTCGACCTTGTGCAAAATCATCAATGATGCCGGTGTCGAGCAGCCGCTGGGCGAAATCGGCGAGCTGTGCGTGAAGGGGCCGCAGGTCATGAAAGGCTACTGGCAGCGCCAGGAAGCCACAGATGAAATCCTCGACAGCGAAGGCTGGTTGAAGACCGGTGACATCGCGCTGATCCAGCCCGATGGCTTCATGCGCATTGTCGATCGCAAGAAAGACATGATCCTGGTTTCCGGTTTCAACGTGTACCCGAACGAGCTCGAAGACGTGCTGGCTACCTTGCCGGGCGTGCTGCAATGCGCGGCCATCGGTGTACCGGACGAAAAGTCGGGCGAGGCGATCAAGATTTTCATCGTTGCCAAGCCGGGCGTGACCCTGACCAAGGAACAGGTGATGGAGCATATGCGCGCCAACGTCACCGGCTACAAGGTCCCGCGCTCCGTGGAGTTCCGCGATGCACTGCCGACCACCAACGTCGGCAAGATCCTGCGTCGTGAATTGCGCGATGAAGAGTTGAAGAAGATCAACGCGAAGAAAGCCACCGCGTAATCAACAAAAAGCCCCGCCGATGCGGGGCTTTTTGTTGGTCGACTGGAAACGCCGATCCTCTGTAGGAGCGAGCATGCTCGCGAAAAAGGTACAGACAACGCGGGCATCCAGGCACCCGCGTTATTGTTTACGTCCATCGTCGGAACGCCGCCCGGAGCCGGCTCGCTCCTACAGGAATGATGGTTATTGACGAAACGGCGCGAAGTTGACGTTGGTGCCCGCCGGGCGCATGTCCTGCAGGAAGGAGTCCTTGTCGGCGCTCAGTTCCAGGCTCAATGCCGCCTTGCGCTTGCCTTCATTGCGCACTACCAGGCCTTCGAGCTTCTCACGCAGGAACACGGTCGGCACTTTCAGGTGCAGCAGTTCGTCGGTGTCCGGCGTGTGCATCAGCAGGTGAATCCACTCGTACTGACCCACGGCCAGGCGCGATACCGGGATGTCGAACCACCAGATATTGCGGTTGCGGTTCAATTCGGTGAAGTGGCAGTTGTTGACGCCAAGCACAGCACCGCCGAGTTCCTGGTTTCTGCGGGCAATGGCCTGCTTTTTATCGAGTTTCATAACGTTCCTACGGGATTGGATCTTCAGCGCCAAGGCCTGAATGTGTTGCGCATTCTCAAGGGTTGGCCCGCAAACATAAAGCGCAACCTGCACTGAACGATGAAATGTCGTGGTGAAAATAAATGAAACTCCCTGCAAAAGCCCCCGGTCAACCTTGTGTAATGACTTTCCTGCATTGAAATGTCTTTAATGAAAAGAAGACGCGGCCATCTTCAGATGGCCGTTTTTGTGTCAGCCTGAACTTGCACGCCGAATTTGTTTCAAAGTCGCCAACTGGGCTACCTTGATGAAAGAAAACAGCCCCTGAGTCGCCACGACTTCACCCCCAAATCCGTATGCGGCGAATGGAGACGCTAATGATTTTCCCGGACATGAGAGGCTTGCCCCTGCACCGTGTGATGATGCGCACGGTCACCGAATTCATCGCCGACGAGATGTCGACTTATGCCTCGGCGTTGGCCTATCAAATGCTGTTTTCGCTGTTTCCGTTCATTCTGTTTCTGATCGCTTTGATCGGCTTCCTGCATCTGCCCGACTTCTTCTCCTGGCTGCGCCTGCAATCGGAACTCGTATTGCCACCCCAGGCGCTGGAGCAGGTCAACCCGGTGATCGACCAGCTTCAGCAGTCCAAGGGGGGGCTGCTGTCAGTGGGTATCGTGATTGCGCTGTATACCGCCTCAGCCGGTGTGCGGCTGATGATGAGCGCGATGAACGCAGCTTACGACGTGGTTGAAGGGCGCCCGCTATGGAAACGCTTTCCGTTGTCGATCATCTACACCGTCGGCATTGCCGGCATGCTGCTGATCGCCGCAGCGCTGATGGTGCTCGGACCGCAGGTGATGAGCTGGATCGCTGCGCAAGTCGGCCTTGAGTACTTCATCGTCACCCTCTGGACCATCGCGCGCTGGCCGGTGATCGTGATTTTGCTGATGGTCGCGGTGGCGTTGATCTACTACGTCATGCCCGACGTCAAACAGGAATTCCGCTTCATCACCCCAGGCTCGGTGCTGGCGGTGGTGGTATGGATCATCGCGTCTCTGGGCTTCGGTTTGTACGTCAAGGAGTTCGCCAACTACAACGCCATGTATGGCAGTATCGGTGCGATTATCGTGCTGTTGCTGTACTTCTACATTTCCGCCGCGGTGCTGCTATTGGGCGCGGAGATGAATGCCGTGATCGAGCACATGTCACGAGAGGGCAAGGACCCTGGCGAAAAAGTGGCTGGCGAGCATGGTCCCGTCCATGAGGAAAAGCACCACGTGTCGGGGCTGGGCCGCGATCACTCACACAAACCGACCATTGATGAAACCTGATCATGATTCGTGAAATTCTGAAAATGGGCGATGAGCGCCTGCTGCGCATTGCTCCGCCAGTGCCGGCCGAAATGTTTGACAGCCCCGAGTTGTGGCAGCTGATCGATGACATGTTCCAGACCATGGAAAGCGTAGGGGGCGTTGGCCTGGCTGCTCCGCAAATCGGCGTCGACCTGCAACTGGTGATCTTCGGTTTCGAGCACAGCGAGCGTTATCCGGATGCCGAGGCCGTGCCGCAGACGATCCTGATCAACCCGTTGATCACCCCGCTGAGCCCGACCCTGGAAGAGGGTTTCGAAGGCTGTTTGTCCGTACCGGGCCTGCGCGGCGCGGTGCAACGTTACCAGCAGATTCGCTACGAAGGCGTCGACCCCAAGGGCGAGCCCATCGTACGCATTGCCTCGGGCTTCCACGCACGGGTGGTACAGCATGAATGCGATCACCTGATCGGCCGCCTGTACCCGTCGCGCATCACCGACTTCAGCAAGTTTGGCTTCACCGAGGTGATGTTCCCGGACCTGGACCCGAAGGCGGATGACTAGATCACTGCAAAGCCTTGTAGGAGCGAGCAAGCTCGCTCCTACAAGGTTCAGGGCTCCAACCCCATCGCAATCATCGGTTTACTGCGGGCATAACGGCTCAACCGTTCAACCATCGCGTAAGGCATCGGCGGATCGAAAGTAAAGCCGCGGCGCTCATAAAACCCCCGCAAATCCGGATGACAGAACAGCCACACCGGCTGTTCGCAATCCTTCACCGCTGCCGCAATCAACCCGGCGGCAAGCCCTTGTTCGCGACAGGCCGGATCGACAAACAACCCGGTCAGCCAATGCCCGCCGGAGACCGGACGCAAACACAGCGCGGCAACTATCTGGTCACGTCGGGCCACCCACAACTGTGCGTCGCGCACAGCCTTCATCGACGATTGGTGAGCGCGGTAGAACTTGTTCATCAATGGCCATAACGGCTCGTCGAGCAGGGTGTATCGGGTCTCGGGCATGGTTTTGGACTGTCGGTAGGCAAAGCGGGCGATTATAAAAGAACGCGCGCGTCGGGATAGGTGTATACCTGATCTCACATCCCCACGAGTGGAGTACGCATCATGTCCAAAGGTATGGATTCAAAGAAATCGGCGAAAAAGAAACCGGTGAAAACCGCCATTGAAAAGCGTGCGGACAAGAAGGCCAAAAAAGTTGGTGTATTCGGTCACTGATCCGCGTTGATTGATCGCTCCCATGCAACATGGGAGCGATCCTCCTGAAAATAATCTGCAAGATTTCCCAAGGCCATTGCACAGAAGGGGACTGGTCCCCGATCTGAGCAACGCCATGCCTCATTACTTTGATAGCGCCCACCAAGAAGAAATCGAAACCCTGCGCCGACGCTTCACCGCGCGCACCGAATGGCCGACCTGGTTGCTGTTGATCGGTGTGTATGGCGGCTGGTTTGGCATCGTGTTGAACAGCCATCGATTGGGTTTATGGTGGAGCACGCTGTTGCTGACTCCATTGCTGGTGCTGTGGTTATCCGTGCAACACGAACTGCTGCACGGTCATCCCACGCGCTGGCCAACCCTGAACAAAATCCTTGGCTACGCGCCGTTTGCCGTCTGGTATCCGTACACCCTGTATCGCGACAGCCATTTGCAGCATCACCGCGACGAGGACCTGACGATCCCCGGTCGCGATCCGGAAAGCCGTTACTTGAGCGCCGGGCAGTGGCAGGGCAGTTCACCACTGGTGCGCAGCCTGCACTGGCTGAACAAAACCGTGCTCGGTCGTTTTTCCCTGGGGGCACCGCTGGCCTTGTTGGCATTGGCCCGTGAAGAGCTGCAACGCCTCAGGGCAGGCGAGCGACAGGCTTGGCTGATGTGGTTGAGTCACGGCTTGATCAGCGGGTTGATGCTGCTGTTCATCGCGAACTTCAGCCTGTTGCCGGTTTGGTATTACCTGTTTTTGATCAGTGTGCCGGCGCTGTCGATCGCCATGATTCGCTCCTACTATGAGCATCGACCTCATGCCGCGCCGGAGCAGCGCACGGTGCTCAATGAAGCGGCGTGGCCGTGGCGCTGGCTGTTCCTGAACCTCAATTTTCATCTGGTGCACCACGAGTTGCCGGGGTTGCCCTGGTACGACTTGCCCTGCGCCTACAGAGCCCGCCGCGAACAATGGCTGGCGCGTAGCGGCGGGTTTCTGGTGCGGGGTTATGGGCAGTTGTGGCGAGAACATGCTGTAAAGGCCATCGACAGCCCGAGGCATCCGTTTTACTGATTTTTTGCTACCAACTGAGTTCCCTTGTGGGAGCGAGCTTGCTCGCGATGGCGTCGTGTCAGTCAACATCCAGGCAATATGTCACACCGCTATCGCGAGCAAGCTCGCTCCCACAGGGGGGCTTTGTTACATGGAAAACTTCGATGACCCAACACTTCGCCGAACTGCTGATGTACACCGCCCCCGAACCCATCCACCAGGCCAACGAACGCTGGCTGACGCGAATCCTCGAGCACCTGGGCGACACCCGCCGGGATGCCGAAGGCCTGTCACTGATGGACTTGTGGTTGTCGCCGCACTTGTTGCTCACCCAAACCTGCGGCTATCCGCTGATGACGGCATTGCGCGGCAAGGTCCGGGTGCTGGGGCGGCCTCGTTATGAGCTGCCGGACAGCAGTGGCGGCAATCATTGCAGCCTGCTGTTGTGCCGCGTCGATGATCGGCGACAGACCTTGGCGGATTTTCGCCACAGCCGAGGGGTGATCAACAGCCAGGACTCCAACAGCGGCATGAATTTGCTACGCCACCGTTTGGCATCCTTGCAACGTGACGGGCGGTTTTTTGCCAAGGTCGGAATCAGCGGTAGCCATCGCGAAAGTCTGCGCTGGTTGCGCGAAGACCTTGCCGATCTGGCGGCCATCGACAGCGTGACTTTTGCCTATCTGGCACGCCACGCCGCAGAGGAAGTGGCCGGTTTGCGGGTGATTGCCCGCAGTGCGCTCAGTCCTGCCTTACCGTTCATTACCGCCGCGACGGTCACGGATGAGCAGGCTGAGGAGCTCCTGCAAGTGATGAACCAGGCGTTGCGCGAGCTGCCGGAAGTTGTCGAAACCCTCGGTTTGCCAGAGGTACTGCCCACCAACGAAAGCGACTATCGGATTGTGCTCGACTACCAGCGTGAGGCCGAGGTGCTGGGGTATGGGGATTTGCGATAGCGGCCTGTCAGGTATTCTTTTTAATTCCATTAGAGAATATAAAAATAAGTTTTAAATATTATTAATGAATAAGGCTCCTTGCTAGGATTCGCCTCACCGGACCACCGGACATTCAGCGACCCCTAACCCAGGAGCCCCTATGTCCGGCGCCGATATTCTTCATCGCAAACAGGTGGACGGATTGTTCCGCGCCCACTACCTCTGGCTCTGCACACGCCTGCGTCAGTCCCTGAACGATGCCGCCGCTGTCGAAGACATTGCCTGCGAAACCTTCGTGCAACTGCTGCAGGCTCCTGGCCTGACGGCAATCCGTGAACCCCGTGCGTTGCTCACCACCATCGCCCAGCGCCTGCTCTATCAGCGTTGGCGTCGAGGTGACCTGGAGCGCCAGTACCTTCAACAACTGCAACAGGCCGAGTCGATCCACGCCCAATCGCCGGAGGAACTGGCTCAGGTGTCCCAGACCCTGACCCGCGTGGATCGCAGTCTTCAGCGGCTGCCTGGCAAAGTGCGCTCGACCTTCCTGCTGTCGCGGATCGACGGCCTGACCTATCCGCAAATAGCCGCTGCGCTGGGCATCTCCCTGCGTTCAGTCAGCGATTACATGACCCGCTCCCAGGCCCTGTGCGACCGGCACAGCGCCAACCAATCCCTGAACCGTCCCCTCCAGAACAAGAGGTCCGCATGAGATCGATCAAAACCCTGCTCGGCAGTTCGTTGCTGGCCCTGAGCCTGTTGTCCCACCCGGCATCGGCCACGGAAAAAGCGGCACCTATTCACTTTGGTGACATCACTTGGGAAAGTGGCAGCCTCATCACCGAAATCCTGCGCCTGATCGTTGAAAAAGGTTACGGCTACCCGACCGACACGCTGCCGGGCAGCACCGTCAGCCTGGAAGCGGCGCTGGCCAAAAACGACATCCAGGTCATCGGTGAAGAGTGGGCCGGACGCAGCCCTGCCTGGGTCAAGGCGGCGGCGGAGGGCAAGGTGTTCGGCCTTGGCGATACGGTCAAAGGCGCCACCGAAGGCTGGTGGGTGCCGGAGTACGTGATCAAGGGCGATCCGGAGCGCGGCATCAAGCCCTTGGCTCCGGAGCTGAAATCCGTTGCTGACCTGGCGAAATACAAGGACGTGTTCCGCGACCCCGAAGACCCGAGCCGCGGACGCTTCCTCAACAGCCCGACCGGCTGGACCTCGGAAATCGTCAACAGCCAGAAACTCAAGGCCTATGACCTGACCGCCAGCTACGTCAACTTCCGCACCGGGTCCGGTGCTGCACTGGATGCCGAGGTGGCGTCGTCGATCCGCCGTGGCAAACCGGTGCTGTTCTACTACTGGTCGCCAACACCGCTGTTGGGGCGTTTTAAACTGGTGAAACTCGACGAGCCGCCGTTTGATGCCGAAGCCTGGAAAACCCTGGCCGATGCCAACAACCCGAACCCCAAAGGCACGCGTTCGATGCCGGCCAGTCTGGCCATTGGCGTATCGGCACCGTTCAAGGCGCAATACCCGGACTTGGTGACGTTCTTTGAAAAGGTCGATTTGCCGATTGATCTGTTGAACCAGACCTTGGGCCAGATGAGTGAAAAACGGCAAAAACCGCGGGAAGTCGCCGAAGCGTTTTTGCGCGAGCAGCCGCAGGTATGGAAGGGTTGGGTGCCGGGAGAGGTGGCCACCAAGGTGAGTGCCAGCTTGTAGTGTCTGGAAGGTGGCAATCGCGAGCAGGCTCGCGATTGATCTCAAGTCTTACGCCAGTTTGGTAGCCAGTGCCGTTTTCAAGCTCGACAGACGCTAACGCCCCCGCAAGTAGCTGAACCGATTTTGTCCTTGGTGATGGCGTACTAGTGGCCTTGCAAACCCAAGGTTGCTGTCTATGATCAGCTGTAACTAGCTATATCGACCGTGATGGGGCGGTCGATGTCTGGTCGCAAGAGTGCGCAATCGAAGGCACCAACACTTGATGGCAAGGAGCTGTCCGCTAAATGGAATTTGTTGTGAACCTGTTAGGGCTGGCCCGCATGCGGGCTATCAAGAGAAGGATGTCTTGATGAGCGTGTCGCTGTAAGGACCCTCCGATTGAACATCATTTATCACCTGACTAGTCCTTCTTTTTGGAGGGATGCGTGTGCCTGTTTCACGGAGCGTAGTGGTGGATTTGAAAGACCTGCAACGTTCATCAATCAAAAAACCGCGCGGAAGGTGATACGACAATGTTCAACCTACATCACAAGGCCGACCTGCTGGAAATTGAACGGTTCAGCTGCGCGCTGACTGAGGCTAATGCCAAGTTGGCGGCGATCAGTCATTCGATGGCGATGATTGAATTCACTCCGGACGGCATCGTCATCGATGCCAACGAAAATTTTTGCAATGCCATGGGCTACAGCGCTGACGAAGTGCGCGGCAAACATCACCGGGTCTTTTGTGAAGAACAGTATTACCGCAGCGATGAGTACGCCAAGTTATGGCGTGATCTGGCGCGGGGCGAGCCGCTGAGCGGGACCTTTTTGCGCTTGCACAAGAGTGGCCGGGAGATCTGGCTCGAAGCCAGTTACATGCCGGTGCTGGGCCCCGACCGGCAGGTGAAAAGTGTGATCAAGGTGGCTACCGACATCACCGCACGGATCAACAAGGAGCACGAAAACGAAAGCAGGCTCGCCGCGATCGGCCGTTCGATGGCCGTGATCGAATTCACGCCCGAAGGCAAGGTCATCACCGCCAACGAGAACTTCCTGAAAACCATGCAGTACCCGCTCAACGAAGTGGTGGGGCAGCATCACAGCCTGTTCTGCCACCGTGCCGAGGCCGAGTCCCAGGGCTACCGGAATTTCTGGGCTTCGCTCAACCGCGGCGAATATCACTCCCATCGTTTCGAACGCAGGAACAAGCAAGGTCAGACGATATTCCTGGAAGCCTCCTACAACCCGTTGTTCGACGCCAAGGGGCGGTTGTACAAAGTGGTCAAGTTCGCCAGCGATATCACCCACCAGATGACCACTCTGCAAACCGCCGCAGAATCGGCCCACAGCACTTCGGTACAAAACGACGTCTGTGCGCGCAAGGGGTCCGAGGTGGTGCAGCAGACGGTGCAGATCATCCAGGATATTTCCCGGGACTTGAACGAGGCGGCACTGAGCATTGACGCCGTGAGCAAGCAGTCCGACATCATCGGCACCATCGTGCAGACCATTCGCGGCATTGCCGATCAGACCAACCTGCTGGCGCTCAACGCGGCGATTGAAGCGGCCCGGGCCGGTGAACACGGTCGCGGGTTTGCGGTGGTGGCCGATGAAGTGCGCAGCCTTGCGGCGCGCACCAGTCAGGCGACGCTGGAGATTGTCGAGGTGGTGCGCAAGAACCACGATTTGTCGCTCAGCGCGGTGTCGAGCATGCAATCGAGTCTGAGTCGAACCGGCCTCGGCGTGGAACTGGCGAACGAGGCGGGGGAAGTGATCCTGGAAATCCAGCAGGGCTCGCGGCATGTGGTGGATGCGATCAGTCAGTTCAACTCGACGTTGCAATTGAACTAGTCGCGGTAACTGCGATGGTCGATAACGATAACGCGTGTTTCCTGGCTAAACGCGGCGCTCTTGGGTCCATCGCGAGCGAGCTCGCTCCCACAAAAAAACGCCGATCCACTGTAGGAGCGAGCTTGCTCGCGATGGTCGATAACGATAACGCGTGTTTCCTGGCTGAACGCGGCGCTCTTGGGTCCATCGCGAGCGAGCTCGCTCCTACAAGAAACAGCGCGGTATTTTGCGGCTCCTCAAGGCAAGCCGTTGCAGCAATGCTTCAGGAAACCGCGGTGTTGCGCCAGGCGTTTGAAATACTCATCGACGGCGGGGTAGTCCGGACGCTCGATCGGGGTCATCAGCCAGCGGTTGACCGACAGGCCGATGACGATGTCGGCCAGGGTAAACCGTGGTCCGGCGACATAGGCCTTGGTAGTCGCGAGTTGCTGTTCGAGGATGCCCATCATCTGGTTCCAGCCGCGGACGCCGACTTCGAGGCGATGGGCGTCCTGGAACTCCGGGTCCTTGCGCACCAGCGCCATGAATGCATAACTCCACGATGGATTGAGCTCGGTGGCTTGCCAGTCCATCCACTGTTCCACCCGGGCGCGTGCCGCAGGTTCGGTGGGCAGTAACTCGCTGTGATGGTGGTGGTGTTTGCCGGCCAGGTAACGGCAAATGGTGTTGGACTCCCACAGCACACCGGCGTCGTCAATGATCACCGGCACCTTGGCGTTGGGGTTGAACCTGAGAAACTCGGGGCTGTGGGTGGACGCGAAGCCGCTGCCCCAGTCCTCGCGCTCGTAGGCAATACCCAGTTCTTCGCAAGTCCACAGGACTTTTCTGACATTGATGGACGAGGCTTTGCCGAGAATCTTCAGTGCATGTTCCATTTTGCTACTCCGTCAGCGAATCGAGGCGTCGGGAATTCATAGTGTGCCTGCCGACGGCTGACATCAAGTCTGCAGGATCCGCAGGACCAGACGTAAACCTGTAGGAATGGCCTGTAGGCAAGGGGTTTCAGAGGATTTCCGCAGGCAGTGGTTTCTTGCGCAATTACCTACGACTACGCCAGAATCCGCCGACTTGTGCGCCTGGTATCCGGACTCTATCGTTCCGTGTCGCTGCAAATTCAGCGATCGGGTCTAGCAGCCTGGATACTTTAGACGCATGGCGTCCACCGTTCGTGATCGGTTCACGTTATGGCGGCTGTGTGTGGGAAGACCTTCGGGTCTACCGGGTTCTAGAGTCCTGGTCTGCTAGCCCACGCACGGCTGCCACCTTAACTTTCGTCTAGCAGCGAACTGTGGCAGCTCCATCACTCTAGGAGCATTGCCATGTTCAAACCCACGCCCAACCCCCCACGCAATCCAAGCCCCATGTTCTCCATCTCGCCTGGCATCAACAACGAAACGCTGTTGGCGCACGCCTGCGAATCACTGGCCTCGGCGAGTGTCATGACCAATGACTTTGCTACCTTTCTGGAAGGTAGCCAGCGCAACACGGCGCTGGCGATTGCGCAGATCATCATGCTGGCCGAGCTGGCGGTGAATCGGGTACTGGATAACCTTGACCCACAAGACTGAAAACACGCTTGAATGGTTGTTCCCACGTTCCGCGTGGGAACAACCAAGGCTCAGGTACTCTCCCGCACCTTCAACTCAAACCCCATGTCCTGCACCGGTTTGGCCACGGTATTGCCGGCCATCAGTGTCAGCATCTGCTCCGCCGCTCGGCGGCCGATGGCTTCGCGGGGGGTGTTGATGCTGCTCAGGCGCGGGACCATGTGTTCGGACATGGGCAAGTCGTTGAAGCCGAGGATCGCCACTTGTTCGGGGATCTTGATCCCGTTGCGCATGGCTTCAAGCAAGGCGCCCTGGGCCAGGTCGTCGTTGCCGAAGAAGATCGCATCGACATCCGGGTGACTGGCCAGCAGTTGCAGGAACAACTCGCCGCCGAGGCCGACGGAGGAGGAGCGGGGCGTCAGCACTTCCAGGTCCGGGTCATACCGACCGGCCTTTTGCAGCGCTTTGCGGAACCCTTCGCCGCGCAACAAGGTGCGCTGGTCCAGCTGCGCGCCGATGTAGGCCAGGCGCTTGCGGCCGCGAGACAGCAAGTGTTCGGCAGCTGTTTCGCCGGCCGCCAGTTGCGAAAAGCCAACGCAATTGAGCCCGGCGGCGCTGTCCAGTTCCATCATGTATACGCAAGGAATATTGCTGGCTTCGATCATCCGCCGCGAACTTTCGGTGCGGTCGAAACCCGTCAGCAATAAGCCGCGCGGTTGATAGGCCATGTAGTTGCGCAGCAGGTTTTCTTCTTCATCGCGCGAATAATGGAAGTTGCCGATCAGCACTTCGAAGCCCTTGGGGCGTAAAACCCGATGAATGGCTTCCAGGGTATCGATGAACAACAAGTTGGACAGTGAAGGCACCAGCACCACCACCGATTGGCTCTGGGCCGAGGCCAAGGCGCGGGCGGCAGGGTTGACCACATAGTTGAGCTCCAGCGCCGCTTTCTGCACCTTTTCCACAAGTTCAGTGGCCACGGTGCTGACGCCCCGCAAGGCACGGGAGGCGGTGATCGGGCTGACGCCGGCCAGTCGGGCAACTTCATTCAGGGTAGGGCGGCCAGTGGTGCGAGTATTTTTATCGTTCTTGGTTGTGTTCATCGACGGCTTGCCAAACAAAATTCAAGGCACTAAGGTAGCGCTGTCTCGATGCAGCTGCAAATGCGTGAGCGAGGGTTCGCCTGATCCTTGCTTTTTGGTGTTGGGACCTAACCTGCTGCAACCCATAAAATGACAAGAAAGGCGTCGGCAACTTCTGCTTTTGGTCTAGTGTCATAACTGGCAAAGGTAGCGCTGTCTGCGCGCTGAGGTGTTACATGAATCATCCCATCACCGCCCTGGTCATCATGGGCGTTGCCGGTTGCGGCAAGACGTGCGTCAGCGAGGCCCTGTGCCATTTGAGCGGCGCCACTGCCATTGAAGGCGACTCCTTTCACCCTGCCGCCAATATCGAAAAGATGAGCGCAGGGATTCCCCTGAACGATGAAGACCGTGCCGGCTGGCTCGACAGCCTGTGCGATGAACTGCGCCGTGTCGACGCCAAGGGCCAGCGCCCGGTGCTGACCTGTTCGGCTCTCAAGCACGTCTATCGCGAACGTCTGCGCAGTGCCTTGCCGGGCCTGGGCTTTGTGTTCCTTGAATTGACCCCCGAAGTCGCCGCCGACCGTGTCTCCCATCGGCCAGGCCACTTCATGCCGTCGACCCTGATCGACAGCCAGTTCGCGACCCTCGAATCGCCCGTCGGCGAGCCGTTGACCCTGGCGCTGGATGCTTCGACCTATAGCGTCGAGCAACTGGCGGCGCAGGCTCATGCCTGGTGGCAGGCGAACGGCTTGAAACAGGCGGTATGACTGTGCTCGCAAAGACAGCGCTGTCCTCACGACTTCTGATCAACCCGCTTTAATAACAACAACAACCAGGAGACACCCCTAATGTTTGGCATGTCCCACGAGACGTTCCTGCTGCTCGATGCAGTGGTCACGGTGATCGGGCTTATCGTCCTGATCACCAAGTTCAAGTTGCACCCATTCCTCGCACTGATCATCGCCGCAGCCTTCCTCGGGCTGACCTCCGGCATGCCGATCGGCACCATCATCAAGGCGTTCCAGGACGGCTTCGGTGGCGTGCTTGGTTTCGTCGGCATCATCCTGGCGCTTGGCACCATGCTCGGCAAAATGATGGCCGAATCAGGCGGTGCGGATCAGATTGCGCAAACGTTGATCCGCGCCTTCGGCAAGGACAAGGTGCAGTGGGCGATGATGTTCGCCGCGTTCCTGGTCGGCATTCCGCTGTTCTTCGAAATCGGCTTCGTGCTGCTGATTCCGCTGGTGTTCATCGTGGCCCGTCGCACCGGCGTGTCGATCATCAAGATCGGTATCCCGCTGCTGGCCGGTCTGTCCGCCGTACACGGCCTGGTGCCGCCGCACCCGGGTCCGCTGCTGGCCATCGGCGTGTTCGGTGCCGACATCGGCAAGACCATTCTGTACGGCCTGATCGTTGCGTTGCCAACCGCCATCATCGCTGGCCCGATCTTCGGTACGTTCATTGCCAAGCACATTCCCGGTCATCCGAACCAGGAGCTCGTGGATCAACTGGCGCGGGAATCGGATTCGGCCGATCTGCCGAGCTTCGGCATCACGCTGGTGACCGTGCTGCTGCCGGTGTTCCTGATGCTGCTCAAGACGTTTGCCGACGTGGTGCTGCCCGATGGCAACATCTTCCGCGCCTTCATGGACCTGATCGGTCACCCGATTTCGGCGTTGCTGCTGGCGCTGCTGCTGTCGCTGTATACCTTCGGCTACAAGCAGGGCATCGGTTCCAGCCAAATGATGAAATGGCTGGATGCCAGCCTCGCGCCGACCGCCGCGATCATCCTGATCATCGGTGCCGGTGGTGGCTTCAAGCAGATGCTGGTGACCAGCGGCGTGGGTGACGTGATCGGCCACATGGCGGTGAACGCACAGATCTCGCCGATCCTGCTGGCCTGGCTGGTGGCGGCGGTGATTCGTATCGCGACCGGTTCAGCGACCGTGGCGACCATCACTGGCGCCGGCATCGTGGTGCCGGTGGTGGGGATGATTCCGGGTGTGAACCGTGAGCTGCTGGTGCTGGCCACCGGTGCAGGGTCCCTGATCCTGTCCCACGTCAACGACGCCGGTTTCTGGTTGGTGAAGCAGTACTT
The DNA here is from genome assembly GCF_058791055.1 of Pseudomonas sp. EU05-FHT14B02. Lineage (NCBI taxonomy): Bacteria > Pseudomonadati > Pseudomonadota > Gammaproteobacteria > Pseudomonadales > Pseudomonadaceae > Pseudomonas > Pseudomonas sp. EU05-FHT14B02. The sequence continues at coordinate 193,386 of NZ_JBYTDD010000003.1, forward strand.
CAACATGACCGTGGCCGAAACCTTCAAGACCTGGACCGCGATGGAAACCATCCTCTCCGTGGTTGGCCTGGGCTTTATCCTGTTGTTGTCGCTGTTCGTTTAAGCGATTCGACAGACACAAAAAAACCGCAGCGATGCGGTTTTTTTGTGGGTGATCGATTTGTAGGAGCGAGCTTGCTCGCTCCTACAGGATTTTGTGTCAGGCGTTGGTTTTCGGTGCCAACCCATCCGCCCTGAACATCCCGCGAATCCCGCGTACGGCCTGACGAATCCGGTCCTGGTTTTCGATCAGGGCAAAGCGCACGTGATCATCACCGTACTCGCCAAACCCGACGCCCGGTGAGACACACACCTTGGCTTCGGCCAGCAGTTTCTTGGCGAATTCCAGCGAGCCCAGGTGCGCATAGGCCTCGGGAATCTTCGCCCAGACATACATCGACGCTTTCGGGTTTTCGACCATCCAGCCCAGCTCATGCAGGCCTTTGACCAGTACGTTGCGCCGCTGCCGATACTGCTCGGCGATGTCGCGCACGCATTGCTGATCGCCTTCCAGCGCAGCGATGGCCGCCACTTGCAGCGGAGTGAAAGTGCCGTAGTCGTGGTAGCTCTTGATCCGCGCCAGGGCATTGACCAGTTCCGGGTTGCCGACCATGAAGCCAATGCGCCAGCCGGCCATGTTGTAGCTCTTGGACAGGGTGAAAAACTCCACCGCAATGTCCTTGGCCCCGGGCACTTGCATGATCGACGGGGCTTTCCAGCCGTCGTAGACGATGTCGGCGTAGGCCAGGTCGTGTACCACAAGCACGTCGTACTGCTTGGCGAGGGCGATCACCCGTTCGAAGAAATCCAGCTCCACGCACTGGGCGGTCGGGTTGGACGGGAAACCGAGGATCATCATCTTCGGCTTCGGGATCGAACCGCGAATGGCTCGCTCCAGTTCAGCGAAGAAATCCACACCCGGCACCAGCGGAACCGACCGCACCTGGGCGCCGGCAATCACGGCACCGTAGATGTGGATCGGGTAGCTCGGGTTCGGTACCAGCACGGTGTCGCCCTGGTCCAGGGTGGCCAGCATCAGGTGCGCCAGACCTTCCTTGGAACCGATGGTGACAATGGCCTCGCTTTCCGGGTCGATGTCGACCTCGTAGCGGTCCTTGTACCAGTTGGAAATCGCCCGGCGCAGGCGCGGAATGCCCTTGGACGTCGAGTAGCCGTGGGTGTCTTCGCGCTGGGCCACCGTGACGAGCTTTTCGACGATGTGCGGCGGCGTGGCGCCGTCGGGGTTGCCCATGCTCAAGTCGATGATGTCTTCGCCACGACGACGGGCGGCCATCTTCAGCTCGGCAGTGATGTTGAAAACGTAAGGGGGGAGTCGATCTATGCGCGCAAAGCGGCGCGGCGAACCTTGTTCGGCCATTGTTGCCTCGGATAACGTAAGCGCCCGGAACCGTCCGAGCGACGCTGGTCACTGCGGTGACCTGTGGCGGAATGTAAGGGCAGCTGTGGCAGACTGTCCAGCCTCAATGTAAACAAATTTTTCCGAAGGATAGGGTTCGATGGAATTTACCAGCGGCTTCTTGCTGAGCCTCTCGCTGTGCCTGGATATCGGCGTGGCCAACATCGCAATGATCACCCTGGCCATGCAGCGCGGTTACTTCCAGGGCTTTGCGCTGGGGCTGGGAACCTGTGTCGGCGACCTGATCTACGCGGTGCTGGCGCTGGCCGGGATGACCGTGTTGCTGCAGTACGAAACCGTGCGCTGGGTGTTGTGGATCGGTGGCTCGGCGCTGCTGGTGTACTTCGCAGCGAAGATGATCTATTCGGCGATTCACCACGAAGCGGTGCTGGCGCAATCGGCCGAGGTGGGGCACAACTCCCATCGCAAGGAGTTCTTTCGCGGGATCTTCCTGGCCATGTCGTCGCCCAGCGCGATTCTCTGGTTCGCTGCGGTGGGTGGCACGCTGATCGCCCGTTCCGGCGGCGGTGGCGCCCTCAGTTCGGCGTTGTTTCTCGGCGGTTTTCTCTGCGCAGGGATTCTCTGGTGTGTCGGGCTGTGCTTTGCTGCGAGCCACGGCGGCAAGTTGCTCGGCGACAAGTTACTGCGTTACTCCTACATGGCATCGGCAGCGATCTTCTGCTATTTCGCGGTCTACGTGATCCTATCGGGTTACAACGAGTTTGTCGGTTCAGGCGCCGTCGAGCAATTGCACGCCCTGTAATTGGGCGAATCGGGTTTGGCTTCTATACTCCCAGCCGAACCCACTTTTTGCTCCAGGAGTTGAGCCATGGATGAGCAAACACGCGTCGAACTGGCGGAGCCACGCTTCGAACACGGACACTTCCTGCTGATCGCAGGGCTAGGCGGACGATTTACCCAGCAGGCCACGCAAGGCATTCCCGAACTCTGGGAGAAACTCATCCCGCATCTGGGCCATATTCCGGGCCAAAAAGGCGAAGTCACCTACGGCGTCTGCTGCAATTTCGATGGCAAGGGCGGCTTCGATTACATCGCTGGCGTCGAGATCAGCAAACTCGACGACTTGCCGGAAACCTATCGCTGGGTGGAAGTTCAGCCGCAGCAGTACGTGGTGTTCGAACACAAGGGACCGCTGGACACCTTGCCGCAAACCTTTCAGTACATTCATGGCACGTGGCTGCCGCAGTCCGGCCACGAGCTGTTGGCGGCCCCGGAGTTCGAGCGCTACAGCGAAGACTTCAACCCAAAGCTCAACACCGGCAAGCTGGAAATCTGGCTGCCGATCAAGGCATGACACCTGCGCGAGAGGCGGATCAGCCGATTCGTCTCTCGATGTCCCACGGCGGCTGATTTATGATCCCCAGCCTTTCCCACGCTGATCCCGAGCTGCCATGAACACCGTCATCCGCAACGTCACCCCCGCCGATCTGGACCGCTGCTTTGCCATCGAAACCCTTGCCTACGAAGGTGACGAAGCCGCGACCCGCGAGAAAATCGCCACCCGCATCGCCACTTGGCCCGAGGGTTTTATCGTCGCTGAAGTGGACGGAGTCGTCGCCGGTTTCATCAATTCCGGGGCGGCGTTCCAAGTGGAAATGTCGGACGAGGCGTTCAAGGAACTGATCGGCCACGACCCGGCCGGGCCGCACGTGGTGATCATGTCGGTGGTGGTGCATCCGGATTATCAGGGGCAAGGCCTGGCCAAACTGCTGATGGGCGAGTTCATCGAGCGCATGCGTGGGATGGGCAAGGTCACCATCAACTTGATGTGCAAGGAGCGGCATATTCCGTTGTATGCCGGGTTCGGTTTTGCTTACGTCAAACCCTCGGCCTCCGACCATGGCGGCATGGCGTGGCATGAGATGGTGCTTGAACTCTGATCCGACGTAGATCCCCTGTGGGAGCGAGCTTGCTCGCGAAGGTGTGTCAGCATAAGTGGTGTCGACTGATACTCCATCGCGAGCAGGGGGCAGTGTTGTGTCAGTAATGCCTGTAAAAACTAACGCGCAGTCAAAATACCAACCCCATTCGTCGCTCATAGCCGATACGGCCCTTGTACGCCTCGCCGCTGTCGACAAAGCCATACCTGGCGTACAGGGCGATGGCCGCCTCGTTGTCGGCATCCACCGACAGTTCCAGCCCCTTGATTTCCGGCCAGGCCAGGCGCGCCGCCTCGGGTAGCGCCTGCAGGCAGGCCTTGCCGTAGCCTTTGCCCTGAGCGCGTTGATCGACTTGCAGTGCATGCAGCGTGGCGCTGTGCTCATCGGCCCAGGCCGGCAACACCGGCGGGCGCTTGAGCAGCAGGAACGCGACGGGCACACCTTCGGCCAGCAGGGCGAAGCCCTTGACGCCGGGGCCGGGCTTGGACAACAGCGTGTGCAAGGCGCCGTGGATGTCACCCGAGAATCTGATCTGTTCCGAATGCACTTCAATGGCCTCGACCTGTTGGCGCTGCAGCGTGTTCAGGCTTTCATAAGGCACGAGTCGGGCTGTCACGGGAGTGTCCTTTTTCCATCACAAATGAGCCTCGGATTCTAGCGAGTTTGCTTTCCCGGATTATTTTTATTTCACTTGTCGATTCACCGGATCGCCGGACGACTAAGGGTGTCTTCACTATAAAAACCACGGAGAACCACCATGAACTCGCAAACCCAGATCCAGAACCTCATCGAGAACTATCGTCAGGCGGTCATGGCCAAGGACATTGAAAAAGTCATGGCCCTGTATGCCGATGACATCGTCTCCTTCGACGCGGTCAAGGCCCTGCAATTCAAAGGCAAGCCGGCGTATCGCGCGCATTGGCAGGCCTGCATGGAAATGTGCCCCGGCCCGCACATCTTCGAATTCCACGAAATCACCATCGAGCCGTCCCAGGAAATTGCGTTCGCTCACTGGCTGGCAAATTGCGGTGGCACCAATGACAAGGGCGAAACCCAGTCCTGCTGGATGCGCGTCACCGCCTGCTATCGGCAAGAAGCCGGGCTGTGGCAGATCGTCCACGAACATTGGTCGGCGCCATTCGACATGACCAGCGGCGCGACACTGTTTGACCTCAAGCCCTGATCGTCGGGAAGCCGAGCCAGAATGCCAATCAGCGGCCATAGTTGATCGTTCGATAAGGAGAGCGTGATGAAGTATTTATGCCTGGTCTACAGCGATGAGCAGCTGCTGCATTCGCTGCCGGAAAGCCCGAAGGACGAAGAGTGCATGGCCTATGCCGAGTCGATCCAGGGCAGTGGCCGGATGGTCGCCGCCGAGGCGCTGGAGTCGGTACAGACCGCCACCACGGTGCGCATGCGCAACGGCAAGATGTCGATCACCGACGGGCCATTCGCTGAAACCAAGGAGCAGTTGGCCGGTTTTTATCTGATTGATGCCAAGGACCTAAACGAAGCCATCCAGGTCGCCGGGAACATTCCGGCGGCCCGGGTCGGCAGTGTCGAAGTGCGCCCCGTTCGGCAGTTGAATCCTTAAGATGCCGGGGCTGCCGGTTCAGGCGCAGGTCGAGCGGGTTTATCGCGAAGAGTCGCGGCGGATTCTTGCGACCCTGATTCGCTTGCTGGGTGATTTCGACCTCGCCGAAGAGGCCTTGCACGAGGCGTTTTTCATCGCGGTCGAACGCTGGCAGCGTGACGGCGTGCCGGACAATCCGCGGGCCTGGCTGGTGTCCACCGGGCGCTTCAAGGCCATCGATGCTCTGCGCCGGCGCGCACGCTTTGCCGCGTCGCAGCCCTTGCTGGTCGCGCAACTGGAGGAACTGGAGCAGGCCGACTGGAGTGATGAAGACGTGGAAGACGATCGCCTGCGGCTGATCTTCACTTGCTGCCACCCGGCCCTGGCGGCAGACGCGCAAGTGCCGCTGACGCTGCGGGAAGTCTGCGACCTGACCACGGAAGAAATCGCCCGGGCCTTTCTCTCGGCCCCGGCTACCATCGCCCAGCGCATCGTGCGCGCCAAGGCGAAGATCCGCGATGCGAAAATCCCTTATCAAGTGCCGACACTCGCTGAGCTACCCGAGCGCCTGGACAGTGTATTGCGGGTGATTTACCTGGTGTTCAACGAGGGCTACTCGGCGTCCATCGGGGCAGAACTGATTCGTGAGGATTTGACCCGCGAAGCGATCCGACTCGGGCGGTTGCTGGTGGAGCTGCTGCCGGAACCGGAGGTAATGGGCTTGCTGGCGTTGATGCTGCTGCACGAGTCGCGCCGCCCGGCCAGGACCTCCGCGAGCGGCGAGTTGATTGTGCTGGACGAACAGGACCGTTCGCTGTGGGACGCCGGGTTGATCAGCGAAGGCTGCGCGCTGGTCGAGCGGGCGCTGACCATGGGACGATTCGGACCTTATTGCCTGCAAGCGGCGATCGCGGCGGTGCATGCCGAAGCCCCGACGGCGGTAGAAACCGATTGGCCGCAGATTGTCGGTCTGTATGACGTCCTGCTGCGGGCGGTGCCGTCGCCGGTGATCGAGTTGAATCGTGCGGCGGCGATTTCGCAACGCGATGGTCCACTGGCGGGGCTGACGCTGGTCGACGCCATTCTGGAGCGGGGAGAACTGCTCGATTACCACTTGGCGTATTCGGCGCGGGCTCAATTCTGTTGGCAACTGGGCCGCAAGCAAGAGGCGCGGGCAGCGTGGGAGAGGGCGCTGGCGTTGACCCGGCAAGAGCCGGAGCGGCGGTTTATCGAAGGGCGGCTCAAGGCGTTGGATTGATGTGGCCGTTCTGGCCTCATCGTCGGATCGCCGCCCGGAGCAAGCTCGCTCCCACAATGACCTGTAGGAGCGAGCTTGCTCGCGATAAGGGCCGGAGGACCTTCACTCCAGCATCTTGCCCAGCAACCAGCTCCCCGCCGGCCCCGGCGGATTCAGCCGCGACCACAACGCATCCACCGACACCGTTTTCGGCCAGCCGCGCACCACCAGTTCCTGCAACGTACCAGGCCCGAATCGCTCGACCAGCCAGCGGGGCAACGGCGCCCAGCCGAATCCGCCCTGGGCCATTTCCAGCAGCATCAGGTAACTTGGCGCCGACCAGACGCGGCCCTTCGCCCGGCTTTCATAGGGATTGATGATGGTGGCCAGACGCAGTTCGCGGTGTTGCTGCAGTACGTCCCGGTCGATGTGGTCCAACGTCGCCAAAGGATGTGTCGGGGACACGAACAAGGCGATTTCCGTGCGCTCGTCCACCGTCGAACTGACCAGGTCCGGCGGGTAGCTGTCCTGCATTTCGGCGAAGGCAATCTGCGCCCGGCCGCTTTGCACCAGGGACATCAGGTCGTCGCATTCGGCGATCAGGCACTCGAGCTCCAGGTCCGGGTAACGCTGCTCGAAGGCACTGAGGGCGGCTTCGAAGCGGTCCGACTGATAGGTATCGGACAGCGCCACCGTCAGCTTCGCTTCCACCCCTTGGGACAGTTGGCTGGCGGCTATTTCCAGGCGGCTGGTGGCGGCCAGGATGTCTTCGGCCCGTTGCAGCATGACGTGTCCGGCCGGGGTCAGGCCGGGCTTGCGGCTGCTGCGGTCGAACAGCGTCAGGTTCAGGTCGATTTCCAGGCTGGCCACCGCCGCACTGATGGTCGACTGACTGCGGCCCAATTTGCGCGCCGCGGCGGAAAACGAGCCTTGGGTCGCTGCTTCGACAAACGCCAGCAACACTTCGTGAGAAGCCATGAACTATCGCCTTGATCGATGGTTATTGGTTATGAAGTATCGGTGTAGTGATGGATCATGGCAACCACAGTCACCCAAGGGAGTTCGGCCATGAGTGCCAACAAATCCATTACTGAACGTATTTTTCAAGCCATCGGCTTCGAACTGCTGGCCATCCTGATCTGTACCCCATTGCTGGCCTGGATCATGAAGAAACCGATGCTGGAAATGGGCATGGTCACCATCCTCATCGCCGGCCTGGCCCTGGCCTGGAACGTGGTCTTCAATGGTATGTTCGATCGGCTGCTCAAGCGCCTCGCCATCGCACACAACGCCTGGGTTCGCATGGTGCATGCGTTGTTGTTCGAAGGCGGACTGGTCGCCCTCGGCGTGCCGCTGATCGCCTGGTGGCTGAATGTCAGCCTGTGGCAGGCGTTCGTGCTGGATATCGGTGTGTTGCTGTTCTTCCTGCCGTACACCTACGTCTACCACTGGGTATATGACGTAGTTCGGGAGCGGATGCTGGTGACTCGTGAGGTTTGCTGAGTCGTGTTTGAACCGGTTTTTATGGGAACGAGCTTGCTCGCGATGGCGGCGTGTCAGTCAACGTCATTGCTGAATGTCAGACCGCTTTCGCGAGCAGCCTCGCTCCCACAGGTTTTGCACCAGGTCAAACGTGGAAGTAACCCACGCACGAATCGAACGGCAGGCGCTTGAGTTCGATCTTGTTCAGGTCGAGCACTTCACGCAAGGCCTTGGTTTCGCCCGGGAAGTTGCGGTAGGCGACTTCGTCGAGCACCACGATCGCGCCTTTGGGCATGTACGGCAGGAAGGTTTCCAGCGCGACTTTGGTCGACTCATACAGGTCGGTGTCGAGGATCAGCATGGCCACGACCAGGTCCGGACGGGTCTTGACCCACTCCGGTACGGTCTTGACGATGTCGCCCTTGACCAGTTCGCAGCGCGGAATGCGGTTGACCGGGCGCAACAGGTCGTTGGCGTCGATCATGTCCTGTATCAGCGACTGGTCGGTGTCGGCGAACATGGTTTCGTTGACGTCGGCCGGGTCTTCTTTCTTGTCGATGCTCTGGAAGCCTTCGAAGGTGTCGAAACCCACGATCGAGCGGTTGATCGCATACGGTTCGAGAATCATCGACAAGTGCATGTAGAGCATCAACGAGTTGCCCTTGTACACGCCGCACTCAATGATGGCGCCCGGCACTTGCGCGACCTTCTTGAACAGCTCCATGCGCGACAACGCGGCAGTCACGCCAATGCGGTTGGCGAAGACGAACGGAGCGTCGGCCACGTATTCGGCATCGACCCGTTTCAGGACGTTGGTACGGGTTTCGTTGTACTGGGCCTCGGCGGGCGTGATGCGACGCTTGGTCATTGCGGGATTCCTCGGAAATTCGAAAAGTCGTGGACGTGGAAGTAGTCTTTGAAGCCGGCGCCGACATCCGGGCAGGCGCTGTCGACGTTAATCGCGCCGCGCTGGTGCTTGAGGTCGTCGAGGTGCATCAGGCGAAAGTCCACGCTGAAGCGGGTTTGTTGCGTGTAATTGGGAACGGTGCCGTGCAGGTGCGAACCCGAGAACACCAGCATCTCGGCGGTGTTGCCGGCGATGCGCAGTTCAGAAGCGCTGTTGATCGCTTCGGTGGGCACCGGGTGCTGGCGCGCCTCTTCCTTGACGTTGTCCTTGGCGCGCTGGCGTTGCACGCCGATCCAGTCGGACAGGCTCCACTGCGCCGAGGTGTTTTTCACCGGGGCGTCGAAGTAGGCCGGGTTGATCATCATGGTCTGGTCAGGCTGGATCGTGTAGACCGGCATCCAGGTATTGATCTGGCAGTCGACACCGCCGTACCAGGTATCGCGATGGGGTTTGTAGGCGTAGCTGACGCCAGCGTGCAGGTAGTCGTAGTTGGGTACGACACGGATGCGCGGGACGTCGAAAATGAACTCCTCGGGAGCGGCACCGATTTCGTCGGTGAAGCTGCGGATCAGCTCCTTGGCACGCAGGCTGTTGGTGAACTGGCCCTTGAGCCGAGTCACCAGCACCACGAACTCTTCCACCGGCATCAGCGTGTGCAGCGCCTGATGGTTGGTCTCGCCATCGAAGGCCGCCGTGATGCTTTCCTGGGCAAAGGCACAGAGTTCTTTGGCGGCGCGTAACTGCGTGTTCAGGAAAATATCGCCCGCGTAAATGGCTTCTTTAAAGTCAGCTTTCTGTTGCAGCTGATTGATGTACAGATTCACGGTTCCTCTCCTGAATACATCGAGTGTCTTATGAGTCGGCACCACGCTGGCAAACTGAAGGGCTGCCGGACGAGTTGTGCGTCAATAAAGCGCAGCCCTTGAGTTCGCGAGCAAATGCCGTGCCGCTGGACGAAAAAATCCCGACGGGAAAACCCGCCGGGATGATGTGCTTCGAACTTGTACCCTGTGGGAGCGGGCTTATCGGAACGCCGCACCGCCCCGTTCGGCTGCAGAGCAGTCCTCAATCCTGCTAGTCCGGTTTGAATGACCGAGTGCTGGGGCGGCTGCGCCACCCGACGGGGGCAAGCCGCCTCGCCACAGTTGATCAGTGTGTCAGGTGAGGACGGGGACTCAATAATCCTGCTGCTTGCGAAACGCCCAGCGCCCCGCAATCACGGTAAAGGTCGCGACCAGCGCCACCAGGATCCAGAAACCCTGGGGGTCATCCGCCAGCGGAATGCCGCCGACGTTCATGCCGAAGAAACCGGCGATGATGTTGATCGGCAGCGCCAGCACCGTCACTACCGTCAAGGTGAACAGCGTGCGGTTGGTCTGTTCGTTGATGTTGGCGGCGATCTCTTCCTGCAACAGCTTGATCCGCTCACCCAGCGCCGTGAGGTCGTTGATGATCAGCGCGAACTCCTCGGTGGATTTGCGCAGCTCCTTTACGTCTTCCTTTTGCAGCCATTGCGGCGGCCGGTTGAGCAGGCGCAGCAATGAGCCCGGTTCCAGCGCCAGCAGCCGTTGCAAACGCACCAGCACCCGGCGATTGGCGCCCAGTTCAGCGCGGTTGGTCGACAGCCGCGAGGACAGCAATTGGTCTTCGATCTGATCCACGCTCTGACTGGTCTTGCGCACGATCTGGGTCAGCACCTCACCCTGGTCTCGCAGCAAATGCACCAGCAGCTCCAACGGGGAGCGAAAGCACTCCCGGGCCTTCACCGACGAGCGCAATTTGTCCACCGAGTGCAGCGGTTGCAGGCGGGCGCTGATGATCAATTGGCTGCGGGCACACACCCACAGGGTCGAGACATCTGACGAGACCATGTTGCTGAGGTTGAACACCACATCGTTGACCACAGCCAACAACGCGGAGTCGACATGTTCGATGCGCGTCGAACGCGATCCTTCGTGCAGCGCTTCGAAAAATTCCTCGGGCAATTCCAGATGGCTTTTCATCCAGCGCTCGCACGCGGCGTGGGCGAGGTTCAGGTGCAGCCAGAGAAATTGCTCATCGCTTTGCGGCTGTTGCAGGTACTGCAGGGCCTCGGCGGAATTGATTTCCCGACCGGCCTCACCGGGGCGAAAGCTGAAACCGTAAAGCAGGCCGAACAGATCCGTGTCGCGATGGCTTTGATCGATGCTGTGGTTCATGAGGACTCGCAAGGGGAGGCGCCTGTCACATGTTTTACAGGTTCACTTGAGCGGCATCATCGCAAGCGGGAATGACGTTTTTGTGACAGGAAAACAACGCAAAAAATTGTTCTACCGGCGGTCTGGATTTTCTCAAGAACCGCTCTGTCTAGCCGATCACGCTTGGGTTAGGTTGCGCGCCGCCGGCCTGGGCCGGGACCGCAGACAGGGATGTCCGGACACTTTTCACGCCTTAACGGGCGTGCCCCATTCCTGTCATGAGTACCCTGCGATGCTTTTGCAAAAGTCCCTGAGAGCACAAATTCTCGCCCTGTTGAGCGGCAGCCTGCTGGCGATGCTGTTGATCGCCCTGGCGTGCTTTCACTTCCTGTCCAACGGTGTGCAGAACTACGCCAATCTGATCGAAGGCCCGCTGCACACCTCGCAATTGATCGATGAAGCCAACCTGCAATTCAAGGTGCAGGTGCAGGAATGGAAAAACGTCCTGCTGCGCGGCAAGCAACCGGCGGACCTGAGCAAATACTGGGGGCAATTCGAGGGGCGTCAGCGCGATGTGCAAAACATCCTTGGCGAACTGGCTGCGAAGAAGGGCATCGAGCCACAACTCAAGAGCCGCATCGAGCGCTTGCGAGATGAACATCGCCTGTTGGGCGCGGCCTATCAGAAGGGTCGGGACACGTTCGTGGCCGCCGGTGGTGACCCAGTGGCGGGCGACGCGGCGGTCAAGGGTGTGGACCGCGCAACCAGCGATCAGATGAGTGAACTGGTCAGCGAGTTGCGCAAGCAGGGCGCCGAGCAATCGACACTGATCAGCGCCAGTGCCGAGCGCACGGTGTTGCTGGGGCTGGTCGTGATGCTGGTTTCGGGGGTACTGATCGGCCTGCTGAGCCTGTGGCTGGTCAACCGCAACCTGGTCGAGCCGATCCGCAAACTGATCGAATACGTGGCGCAACTCAGCCAAGGGCGTATTGCCGAGCGCGTGGCCAGCACCCGTCAGGACGAGTTGGGCAAACTGGCGATCGCCGCCAACACCCTGCGCGATTTCCTCGCCGAAACCTTCAGCCGTTTGCAGCGCAGCGCGTCGGACCTGGACAGCGCCAGCGGTGAGTTGAACTCGATCGCCACCCTGATGGCCGGCGGCACCAACGAGCAGTTCAACCGCACCGATCAGGTGGCCACGGCGATGAACGAAATGTCCGCCACTGCACAAGAAGTGGCCCGCCATGCCGCCGAAGCGGCGCGGGCTGCAGACGATGCCGACCAGTCCGCCCAGCAGGGCGAAAAAGTCATGCAGGGCACCATCCACACCATCACCCAGATGCGCGGCGAAATCGCCAACACCGCCACGGTCATCCGCCAACTGGAAACCGACAGCGGACGCATCGGTAAGGTTCTGGAGGTGATTCGCGGGATCGCCGAACAGACCAACCTGCTGGCACTCAACGCAGCCATCGAAGCGGCCCGCGCCGGTGAGGCCGGACGCGGATTCGCTGTGGTGGCCGACGAAGTGCGAAGCCTGGCCCAGCGCACGGCGGCGTCGATCATCGAGATCAACCAGATCATCCAGACTGTGCAGACCGGTGCAATCGAAGCGGCCCAGGCGATTGAAAGCGGTCAGTCGCGCAGCGAACAGAGCGTGCAGCAAGTGACCGAGGCCGGCGCCATGCTCGAACGCATCACCTTGGCCGTGGAAGCCATCCGCGACATGAACCGCCAGATCGCCACTGCCGCCGAAGAGCAGACCTCGGTGGCCGAAGACATCTCGCGCAACCTCACCGAGATCACCAGCATCGCCAGCACCAACCTGGACAACGTGCAGCGCACTGAAGCGGCCAGTAGCAACCTGCACGGCTTGTCGGGACAGTTGAACGAGGTGACGGCGCGCCTGAGCGCTTGAATCCCGAAAACGCAAAAGCCGCACGATGTTCCCATCGTGCGGCTTTTGTTTGTTTGGGGATTACGTGTCCTGTTTGTTTTCCAGGACCTTGCCGTTGGAGGCATCGATGTCCACATCCCACTCGACGTTCTTGGCGTCACGCAGTTCAACTTCGTACTCGTAACCGTTGAAGTGGTTGTCCAGCTCGGTCTTGGTAATCGTTGCACCCGGATGTAGATCCAGCGCGATCTTGTTCAAGTCTTCCAGTGGCTTGATCTTGCCATCCTTGACCAGTTGCGGGATCTGATCGACTCGCACATCGGCCTGGGCCAGGCCGGCGGTGAGGGTCAGGGCTGCAGCGGTAAACAATGCAGTCAGGGTCTTCATGGGCTTCTTTCCTTGGGTGATCTGTTTAAGTGAGATCAGGTTAACCTGTGTAACTTAATCCACCCTTAAATCCCTCAACGTGTCCTGCATCAATCCCTGTGGGAATGTGTGTTCGCCGCAATTCTGGATCAATACCCGTTGTTCTGTAGCGCCTGCGCAACACTCGCCGCCGGGCGTTTATAGAACTTCAACAACTCACTGGCGCGATTGGTGAAAATGCCGTCGACTCCCGCGTCCATGACTTTCTGGTAGTCCACCGCATCGTCGATGGTGTAGACGTGCACCAGCAGGCCCTGGTCATGGGTGTACTGGTTCATCCAGGGTTGCACCAGATCCGAGTAACTCTGGTCGCCACCCTGGGTCAGTGCGGCGGACGGGCCGGTGCCGATGGCGCCCTGGGCCTTGGCGTAGTCGACCCAGTGCTGGAATTCGGCTTTGTCCTTCGGTTGCTGTTTGGCGTAGTAAGCGGCTTTGTCCTTTTCGCCGGACTCGGCAAATGTCACCTTGGACTTGGGCTCGATACTGCCTTCACCGACCCACAGCAGCAGGATCTTCGGCACCGTCGGCATCTCTTTTTGCAGCAGTTCGAGGCTGCTCTTCTCGAAAGTCTGCAGGACCACCTTGCCTTTGCCTTGGCCGACCGCCAGCTCGTTTTTTGCCGGTTTCGAAGCAGTCGCGCTCAGCCAGCCCCGGTCCTGAAGTTTTTCCTTGAGGTCGCGCTCGATGCCGGGGAACTGCTTGGGCTCCTTGGTCTCGATGTACAGGCCGGGCTTGTGCAGGCTGTTGCCCTCGGCGATGTCGATGATTTCATCAAGGGTCAGAATTTTCAGGCCCGCGAAGGCGGGACGTGCGCGATCCGGGTACGCCGTATTGAACCAGCTGCCCGCGTCCAGGGTTTTCAGTTCGGCCATGGTGAACGCATTGGCGGGGCTGTCCTTGCGCTCGGGGAATTTGCTGGCGACGTCGGTGGTGCGTTGCAGGTTGTTGTCGTGCAGGGCAAACAGCACGCCATCCTTGCTGCGCTGCAGATCCAGTTCCAGGTAGTCGGCGCCCAGATCGCGGGCAGTCTTGTAGGCGGCGGCGGTGGATTCCGGCGCATCGAATGATGCGCCACGGTGGGCGATCACCGCTGGATGCGGAATGTCCAAGCGGGTCGCCAGTGCCGCGGGACCGGGTTCGCTGGCGGCCTGTGCATGGCCGAGGGCGAGCAACAGGCTCAATAACAGGGCGCTTTTAGTAAAGGTTGCGGGCATGGTCGAGATCCTTTCGCAATAAATGAGCGGTCCCTTTTAACAATTCATCGTTGCAGGCGCTATCGCCAGACCGACATAAACCTGTCGAAAGCTGATTTTCGTCAGCGCTTTTGTGCGCCCGTTTGCAGTACGCTGGGGCCCTGCAATTTCCCCGGCAGAGGGAAACGCAGGCCCTGCGTGTAAACCAATGATCAACATTGCGGGGTTTACCATGCGCATCACTTCCCAGCTCATCTGCCAGGCTGCCGACCAACTCAAAGGCTTCGTCGGCCTCAACCGCAAGACCGGGCACTACATCGTGCGCTTCAGCGAAGACTCGTTTGGCATGGACGTGGCGGACGACGGCATCATCCCTGTCAGCGAATTCGTCTGGGTCGCGGGGCCCGGGCAGGTCATGACGCTCAAGCGTGAATTGATCCAGCTGCTGCTGGACCAGAACATCGATGACCGGATCAACATCACCGAGCCGTTGCGGGTGTATATGAACCGGCGGGAAGTGCCGGAGATTTCGGCGGTTCGCAGTCTGGTTCAGGGGTGAGTTTTTGCGGTGAATTGACGGGCCCCATCGCGAGCAAGCTCGCTCCCACAGTAGATCTTTGTCGCGCACAAATGTTGTGACCGACCGGGATCAAAATGTGGGAGCGAGCTTGCTCGCGATGGCGGCCTGAAGAACTCTAAATCAGTTACTGATTGAATCCGTAAGCCCGCTCAACCCTGCACACCCGCGTATGACACCGCGCATACCAGGTCGAGCGCCCACGCTCGCGAATGGCCGCATGCTCAGGATGATGCTTCCACGCCAGGACGGCCGCCTCACTGGCCCAGTACGACACCGTAATCCCAAGCCCATCCTCGCCCCGTGCCGATTCCACGCTGAGAAACCCCGGCTGTTCGCGGGCCAGTTCCAGCATCCGTGCGGCTGCTTCGGCGTAACCCTGGTCACCCTCGGTGCGCAGTGAAGTGAAGATCACCGCGTAATAAGGCGCAGCTGGCGTATCGGCGATCATGACGAGCGCCCCGCACAGGCTTCGACAAAGGCGCCAACCAACGGCGGCAATACGCCCTTGAGCGCCGCCCGCTCGGGCTGGAACAAGGTCGCGACAAAGAACGGATGACCGCTGAGTTCGACCGCCCGCAGTCCGTGTTCCGAATCGTGGCCGACGGCATGTAGTTCGCGCTTGAGCAACTCTCCCTCGAACTGCGGATTCACACCAAAACGACAGCGATAGCCTTCACGAATCTCGGTGTTTTCGTACGCCTTGGCGAGCAACGAACCCTCAAGCAAATCAATCGTATCGACCGCTTCCACCAGCGCACACGACAGTGGCGTCAGCAGCGCCCGCGCGGCATCGGGATTTGTCTCGCCGTGTTCGGCATCCGACCAGCCCAGCACGTTGCGCGCATATTCCAGCACCGCGTGTTGAAAACCACCGCAGGTACCGAGGAAAGGTCGACGCTGTTCGCGGGCAAAACGAATCGCCAGCAATGCACCGTCCATGCTCCGGTAAGGACTGGCCGGCACACACCAGACCCCGTCGAATCTGTGCAGCGGTGTCTCGACCTGGATTTCATCGGTGGCCAGCCATTGCCATTGCACGTTCAGGCCACGGTGTTCAGCGGCCATTTCGAGGGCGACGGGAATGGCCTGGTGGGCGGTGACTTGCGGGTCGTAGTCGCCGATCAGGGCGATGCGAATCGGGCGGGTTTCCATGTGGGGCCTCTGCACTTGTTGATTCCTGGCGCCCACTATAGATTGGCGCTCACGCACTTAATATTGGCGTTTTCCCAAGTGATCAATGCAGTAACGCACTATCGGCTGGACTACCCGGACCTGGCCCTGATCCTCGCGCTGGTACGCGGCGGCTCTCTGGCTCGGGCTGCACAGCTGTTGAAGGTGGATGTCTCGACGGTGTTTCGAGCGGTTCGCCGGCTGGAGGCTGCACTGGGTCAGCAACTCTTCGAAAAGAGCCGCGCCGGTTACTTGGCCTCCACCCTTGCGCAGTCCCTGGCGGAACAGGCCGAGCGCGCTGAACAGGCTCTGGAGGCGGCGCGCATTGGTGTGGAGCAGGGTGGAGAAGTGATCAGCGGCATCGTGCGCCTGACCTGTACCGATTCGGTCCTGCAAGGTTTGCTGTTGCCAGCGCTGGCGCAGTTCATGCCGAACTATCCGGCGCTGACCCTCGAGCTCAGCACGTCCAATGATTTTGCCAACCTCAGCCGTCGGGATGCCGATATCGCCCTGCGCCTGACCCGCACGCCACCGGAGCATCTGGTGGGACGCCGGCTGGCGGATATTTCCTATCGCGTGTGCGCCAGTGAGCGATACCTGCAATCGGTCAATACCGCTGACCTGGCCTCATTGACCTGGATAGCCCCGGATGACTTCCTGCCTGATCACCCGACCGTTACCTGGCGTCGCCAAGCCTTGCCGGGGGTAACGCCTGGCTATCGCTGCAACAGCATGCTGTCGGTGACCGAGTTGGTCAGGGCCGGCCTGGGTGTAGCGGCGTTGCCGGACTTTTTGATCGGCGACGGATTACAGCCGCTGAGCGAACCACTGCACGGATACGACACCGCGCTGTGGCTGCTGACCCGTCCCGACTGCCGCGCCTTGCGCTCAGTGGTCACCTTGTTCGATGAGTTGGGGCGGGCGCTGAAACTGCCGTGAAGCCGTTCAGCGCCAGTTTCATTCTGAAACAAATGTGCCCTTCAAATCAGCGCCATCAATCGTTCGATACCGCCGTTGACGTTGTCATTTATTACACCTGATAGCAGGCCAGAAACATGTCCAGCGCGGACTCGGCCACCTGGTGTTGTACTTCGGGTGACAAGCCAGGCTTGCCCATGGAAATCTGCGGCCAGAAGGCAAACGACTTGAGCAGCCCCTGTACCTGTTGTGCGGCAAAATCAGGGGCAATGGCTTTCAACCGACCATCGGCCTGTGCGGCACGAATCCATACCGTCAGCCCTTCTTCACGTTCGCCCATTCGCGCCACCATATCCTGCGCCCGCTCTGGTGAATGAATCGTCGCCGCTATTGCCACCCGCGCCAGGTCGAGAAAATTGTCATCGCCCAACATTTGCAGCTTGGCCATCAGCAATCCGCGCAATTGCTCACGCAACGGCAGGTCGGGACGGTAGGCCGTTTCCTGTTCTGCCGTCACCCGGGTCCATAGTTGATTGAGGATCTCGGCGAACAACTCTTCCTTGCTGGGGAAGTGGTTGTACACCGTGCGCTTCGACACGCCGGCAGTGGCAGCAATCTTGTCCATGCTGGTGATCTCGAAACCGTTGTCACGGAATTCATTGATCGCGGCTTGAATGATCGCTTGGCGTTTTCGGTCGGTGAGGCGCTGTGGAGCTGTCATAAGTACGCTTCGGCAGGAAGAAGAGGGGAATTACACTCAGCAGTTTACTTGTCATCGACTTTGATGCAACCTTGAAACTACACTGTGCAGTGTAATGTTTTGTTAACCCTGCCCAGCAAAAATAGAAAGTCCGGCTGATGCGTGCGTGCTTTGGCCATTCATCGTCCCAAAACGGAGAATCGCGTCATGCGCGGTTTTTCTGGAGTCATTCAGACATGGCCAATTCAACCTCCCCGGCGGACAACGCTTCCACACCCGAAGCGTCCCGACAGGCTCAAGGGCAGTATCAAAACTTTACGCCGATTCAACGTTTAAGCTTTGGCAAAACCATGGGCGTCCTTTGGAACGTGCTGTTCCACAAACCGCAAAACACCCGCCCGAGCGCGCCCGTCCCAGTGCAAGCCCTGACTCAAGCCGCGCTGATCGCTGCGCCCAACCACAGCGTCTATCGACTGGGCCACTCCACGGTGTTGCTCAAGCTGCGCGACAAATTCTGGATCACTGACCCGGTCTTCGCCGAGCGTGCCTCGCCGGTGCAATGGGCCGGCCCCAAGCGTTTTCACCAGCCACCGATCAGCCTGGAACAATTGCCACCGATCGAAGCGGTGATCCTGTCCCACGACCACTACGACCACCTGGATCATGCGGCCGTGCTCAAGCTCGCGGACAAGACCAAACACTTCCTGACCCCGCTAGGCGTAGGCGACACCCTGATCAAGTGGGGCATCGACGCGAGCAAAGTCCGCCAGCTGGATTGGTGGCAAGGTACGGAAGTCGATGGCATCCGGTTCATCGCTACCCCGTCGCAGCACTTTTCCGGCCGTGGCCTGTTCGACAGCAACAGCACCCTCTGGGCCTCGTGGGTGATGATCGACGGCGACACGCGCCTCTTCTTCAGCGGCGACAGCGGCTACTTCGACGGCTTCAAACGCATTGGCGAACAGTACGGCCCGTTTGACCTGACCCTGATGGAAACCGGTGCCTACAACGTCGACTGGCCGCACGTGCACATGCAACCCGAACAAACCCTGCAAGCTCACCTCGACCTCAAGGGCCGCTGGCTACTGCCAATCCACAACGGTACGTTCGACCTGTCGATGCACGCCTGGTACGAACCTTTCGACCGCATCCTGGCCCTGGCCTGGGAACGCAACGTCTCGATTACCACGCCGCAGATGGGCGAGGCGTTCAACCTGATGCATCCACAGCGTGGTGGGGCGTGGTGGATGGCGGTGGAAGAGGAGTGTGATCGGGTGGTCGCTCATAACGCGTAGAGTGATTGGTTGAGTTGTAGACCTCAGCTAAAAACCACTTCAATTCGGCCCTCTTTGCGTGAGCGCGGGGCCGACTTGACCACGATTTGCACATCACGCCCGAGAAGTAACAGGCACTCCATCATCTTGGCCTCACTGATCCCACGAAATTTACCGCGCAACATTTCAGATAGCTTGGGCTGTGACAGACCTAAAATTTCAGACGCCTGAACCTGGGTCAAATGACGAGCCTTGATGATTTCGCCAATTTTTGCGGCCAATTGGGATTTGACTCGCATTTCATTGGCGTTCGGTGTCCCGAGGTCTTCGTAGACGTTGCCACTGCCTTCTTCGATTTCAATCATGTTCTGATCCTTTTGCGTGTTCCTGCGCCGCTTGAAGTCTCTTCCTGATCAAATCGATGTCGTGCTGCGCGGTTTTGATTCCCGTGGTCGACTTTTTCTGAAAACAGTGCAGAACATAAACAGCATTACCAAAACGAACGGTATAAACGGCGCGATAGGTGTTCGTATCGAAGTCCTCAATCAACTCAAGGACTCCGGCACCACCAAAGCCTTTCAGTGGTTTTGCATCTGGGTGCTTCTTGTTGCTTTGGGCCAGATCAAGAGCGTGGCCAAAAACGTCCTGTACATCTGCAGGCATCTGCTTGAGGTCTTTTTTACTGCTGCTAACCCACAGGAGTGGCTTCCTTGTACTCATGTGAAAATATACCTAAATGGGAATAATCGTCAATCGATAAGTTGGCTCACTCCACCATCGCAAAATCCGCCCGCCCAACCGGATTCGGCGTAGAGCCTTTGATGTTCATCCCTCGACCCGGCGCAAACCCCGGGAAGAACACCAAGCCTTCGGCTTCAAGCCGATAGGCCAACGCCAGGCGCGTGACATCCAGCACCTCCTGGCGTGCCTCGAAGCGTTGAATAGCCTCCACCGAGACTCGGGACTCCCGCGACAGCTCTTCCACACTCCAGCCCAGCATCGCTCGGGCCTGGGCGCAGTGGGCCGGGGTGAATTGGAAGAGGGCGATACGTTCCAGGGTGATTTTCATCGCTTGAGAGGCCATGGTGTTCTCCGGGCTCGAGAGTGTTGGTCAAAATACACTGTGTTTTTGTACAGTTGTTTTGAGCCCGGATCAAACGCATTTTTTGATTTGTCGTTTCAGGCAGACGAACGGTGCTGCGCTTACTTACCCGCCAACCCCGGCGCTTCCCGCACGATGAAGTGATCCAGATTCTCGATGTTGGCGCTGAACACCCCGAACGTCTGCTCGGTGTTTTTCTTGCTCGGCACCTGCTTCAACTCGGGCGTCACGCCATAAAAGAAGCAGTACAACTCCCGCCCGCTCTCGATGGCGTGCTTGATCTCTTCCAGGAACGCCTTGCGCTTGCGGTAGCTGTCGATGAGTTTCTTGCTCAGGTAGACATTGACCGAGTAAGGCTTTTTCTCGAACCAGACCTTCTTCTCGAAATCGATGCGAAAGCTCTGGGTGTAGTCCTTGATCTCCTTGACCTTGCCCCAGTAAATCAGCCCCTTGTTGTCTTGCAGGTACTCGATCTTCTTGAAAAACGATCCGTAAGGCGCGGTGTGCTCGCCAATCTTCAGCGGCACGCGCTTTAGCAAATCCTTGTCGTCGAAGTTCGACACGAAACACTCCACCGGATGGGCGAAGACGCTGGTCTTGTCCGGAGCCGATTCCCTGCCCGGTTGCTCGACGTTGGTTGGCGCCGAAGACGGCAGCGACTCTTCCCGCACCGCATCCGCCACGACCTTCGGACTGGACGGCTTGCGCACATACTCACGCCGAGTCAGTAACAATTCCGACGGGAAATGTTCCTCGCGACTGTCATCCGTTTCCGCATCCTCCACACCCGACGCCGGCGTTTTCAGGCTCGCGTAAGGACACCCCTCGACATGCCGCGTACTCGGCAGGTTCTTGAAGTGCGGTGTGCGCACGTAATTCACATTCTTCGCGTTGAAGGTGCCCAGCTCATTGGTCGCATCGAACGCCAAACGGCAGGCATCGTTGGGGCACTGGAAATGCTCCTTGGCCGAATCGAACGCCATCGTCTCGTCGAAATTCAGATCCCGAACGTCATAGATCGACAACTTGTCGTTGAGGCTGAGGCAGTAGGCGAGGTCGAATTTCATGACGGATTCCAAATCCTTTAGATGAACAGCTTCCAGTGATGGCGCATTCGAAGCAATAGCTACACTGAGATCACTTCAATATCGCCGGGTCTGCACAGTCCATCAAAGAGAGCGGTTTCATGAGCCATTCAGATGCTTCACCGCCCCTCCCGGAGCCGGGCCGGATAGCACGCCGGGATGAACAGAGCGGTTGGCGCCGCTGGCTACCGGGCTTGGGCATGCTGCGCGAATACCAATCGGCATGGTTGCGTTACGACATCGTGGCCGGCCTGGTGCTGACCACGATGTTGGTGCCGGTCGGTATCGCCTATGCGGTCGCTTCAGGTGTGCCCGGCATTTATGGCCTCTACGCGACCATCGTTCCGCTGCTGTTCTATGCCTTGTTCGGCCCCAGTCGAATTCTGGTGATGGGGCCGGATTCCTCCCTCGTAGCCGTCATCCTTGCGGTCATCATTCCACTCTCCGGCGGCGACCCGCAGCGAGCCGTCGCCCTGGCGGGCATGATGGCGATCGTCTCGGGAGCGGTGTGTGTCCTGGCTGGTATCGCGCGCCTGGGTTTTATCACCGAGCTGCTGTCCAAACCGATCCGCTACGGCTACATGAACGGCATCGCACTGACCGTTTTGATCAGCCAGTTGCCCAAGCTGTTCGGTTTTACGATTGAGTCCGACGGCCCATTGAGCAACATAGGGGCCATTGCCTCAGCGGTGATGGAGGGGAAGGTCAACTGGACCACCTTCACGGTGGGCGGGCTCACCCTGGCGGTGATCCTGCTGCTCAAACGATGGCCGCGAGTGCCGGGCATCCTGATCGCCGTGGTTGGCGCGACAGTCGCCGTGGGCGTACTCGACCTTGCGACGCGCGCCGGTGTGTCGGTCCTCGGTTCGCTCCCCCAGGGCTTGCCCGGATTCGCCATCCCCTGGATCACCAGCGCCGACATCGTCCCGGTGTTGATCGGCGGTTGCGCCGTCGCACTCGTCTCGTTCGCCGACACCAGCGTGCTCTCCCGCGTCTATGCGGCGCGGACCCGAACCTACGTCAACCCGAATCAGGAAATGGTGGGCCTCGGCATTGCCAACCTGGCGGCCGGTTTTTTCCAAGGCTTCCCGATCAGCAGCAGCTCGTCACGCACGCCCGTGGCCGAAGCCGCCGGAGCCAAAACCCAAATGACCGGCGTCGTCGGCGCACTGGCGGTTGCCTTGCTGCTGGTGGTGGCGCCGGACCTGCTGCAACATTTACCGTCCAGCGCACTGGCGGCGGTCGTGATCGCCTCGGCCATCGGCCTGATCGAAATCACCGACCTGCGCCGGATCTATCGTATCCAGCGCTGGGAGTGCTGGCTGTCGATTGTCTGCACCGTCGGCGTGGCCGTGTTCGGCGCCATCGAGGGCATCGGCCTGGCCATCGTGATTGCCGTCATAGAATTCCTCTGGGACGGCTGGCGCCCGTACTCCGCGGTATTGGGCCGCGCCGATGGGGTCAAGGGCTACCACGACATCAAACGCTACCCCGACGCACGCCTGATTCCCGGCCTGGTCCTGTTTCGCTGGGATGCCCCCTTGTTTTTCGCCAACGCCGAACTGTTCAACGACCGAGTGTTGGACGCGGTGGCGGCATCTCCCACACCCGTGCGCTGGCTGGTGGTTGCCGCAGAACCGGTCACCAGCGTCGATGTGACGTCTGCCGACATGCTGGCCGAACTGGACGACACCCTGCATGCGGCAGGTATCGAGTTGTGCATTGCCGAGATGAAAGACCCGGTCAAGGACAAGCTCAAGCGATTTGGGTTGTTTGCGCGGTTGGGGGAGTCAGCGTTTTTTCCTACGATTGGGACGGCTGTGGAGAGTTATGTGGCGAACTATCAGGTGGATGAAAGAGCGCGGGAAGATGAAGGGAGCAGATTGCCGTGAAACCCGCGAGATCGTAATAGAGACTTCACATCAAGGAGCGAAAAATGCCGAACAACTGGCCCGCCGGGATTGAGCACGTCGTCGTGCTGATGATGGAAAACCGTTCGTTCGACCATTTGCTGGGGGATTACACAAGCATCAATGCCGCGTGTGACGGTATCAACCGCAAGACGCCCAGCACCAACCCGCTGAAGCTGGCCAATGGCAATTCGACGGTGATCACCCAGGCATCGGAGTTCCCGGAGAACTACAGCCTGTGGGCGCCGCCGCCCCCTCTGCCTCCGGCGTTGCCGCCGAACAACAGCGAGGGTTTCGACCTTGGCCACGAGTTCGTCAACGTGGAGAAGCAACTGGGCGTCTCCTTCAAGACCAGTCCGGCCAACCCTACGCTCGCCGGCTTTGCCCAGGACGCCTACGACAAGGCCCGCAGCGACCTGAAGGTGTACAAGACCTGGTCGCAGTCCATGGCCCAACGGGCGATGAACTACATCCCGTTCGGCGCCACGCCAGCGAAGGATACGCTGCCGGCCATCCACGGCTTGGCGCGTAACTTCACCGTGTGCGACCGCTGGTTTTCCTCGGTGCCGGGCCCCACCTGGCCGAACCGTTTTTTTGCCATGCTCGGCAGTTGCAATGGTCACCTGCTGATGCCTTCCACGGGCACGGTGCTGGCCGGCATCAAAAGCCTGATTGCACAGTTCGGCGGCGAGAGTATTTTTTCGCTGCTGCGCAACAACGGCCACGACGCGCGGATTTATTCCGATGGCGCGATCCCGCTGGCGGCGCTGGTCAAGGGTGGTTTTCAGCACCTGAGCATCGATGACTTCAAGTCGGACGTCGCCGGTAACAGGCTCCCCGAACTGTCCTGGATCGAGCCGAGCTATGGCCTGCTCAACGGCAAACTCGGGCCCAATGTGTCGCATCATCCGCCTGAAGACCTGCGCTTCGGCGATCAATTTGTCGGTGAGGTGTTCAACGCCTTGTCGGCCAACACCGCTGTCTGGAACAAAACCCTGTTCGTGCTGCTGTACGACGAGCATGGCGGCTTCCATGACCACGTGGTGCCGCCGACTTGCGTGGCGACCGGTTCAACGGCCGATGTCCCATGGAAAAATCCATTCACCCGCCTCGGCGTTCGGGTGCCGGCGATCCTGGCGTCGCCGTGGCTCAAGCCAGGCTTGATTCCCTGGACGGGCAACGTCCAGGCCCAGCATTACGATCACACCAGCCTGCTGGCGTTTCTTTGCGATCACTTCAAATTGCCGCGCAGTGCCCTCGGCCCACGGGTGGTCGCGGCGCAGCACTTCGGCAACGCAGCTATCTGGTGCGCTGCACCGGGTGTAACGGCTGCGCCAAAATTGGCGGCCACTGTGGTGCCCAGTCGCGTCGGGTTGCCATTGATCGAGTCGGAGCTGGCGACCCAGAGTCGGCAAGTGGTGGACAGCGCCACCGGTTACCTCGACGGCCTCGATCCAGAGCAGATCTGGAAGAGCAGCGCCCAATGGGTCAGTGGTTTTCTCGGCAACCGCAGCCGCGCCCTGGCTGACCCGGCTCAGGCCGCGCTCACGCCTGCCGCGCCCAGTGCGGACAGCCTGGAGGCGAAACTGCGGCGCTTGCAGGATTTGATGGTCACCGCCCAAGGGCAAGCCGTTCGCCCCGTTGCATTGCCTGCCAGCAAAGCCTTGGCGGAGCCGGGAGCGGAAGTTGCACCAACACGGCTGCGCGTCCTGTGCCTGCCTGGTGTCGGCTTCACGCCAGCCGGCCAGGGGCAGGGCGGCATCGATGCGAACTGGCAGGACCAGTGGCGCTCATTGATCCGTACTCAACTGGCACAGAACGGTCGCCCCATCGATGACCAGGACATCGACTTCCTGTCCTTCGACGAGCAACTCAAGGAGGGG
The DNA here is from genome assembly GCF_058791055.1 of Pseudomonas sp. EU05-FHT14B02. Taxonomy (NCBI): domain Bacteria; kingdom Pseudomonadati; phylum Pseudomonadota; class Gammaproteobacteria; order Pseudomonadales; family Pseudomonadaceae; genus Pseudomonas; species Pseudomonas sp. EU05-FHT14B02. Next base: position 218,257 of record NZ_JBYTDD010000003.1, read on the forward strand.
CCAGACTTCGCCCAGATCACCCGAGGCCTGGCGATGCTTAGCGCCGACGCCAGGGGCAAGGCCGACGACAACTTCGGCAGTTGGGGTCTGCCGGTCAATCAAATGTTGCGCACCACCGTTGGCGCCATCGTGCAATGGATCGAAGACGCCGAGTTGCGCACTGCGTTGACTCAACATCTGTTGGAGAAGATCGAGGCATTCAATCCACAGATCATCTTCGCCCAAGGGCTGGGCAGCCTGATCGGCTATGACGCCCTGCGCCGCTCGGTGGCAAAAAAAGGTACGGCACTCAAGCGCATCGATGGCCGAGTGTTCGTCAGCTTCGGCTCACCGATCGCGCTGCCGCTGGTGATGCGCGAAGTGTGGGGCGGGCGGGTGCTGCGCCTGAGCGAAAACGGTCGAGGCATCCGCCGTTGGTTCCACCTTCACAACCCCAACGACGGCTTGCTGACCCGACCGATCACCTCACCGGATTCAGCGCGGGTCGACCTGCAAACCAAATTCAGCGTGCCGCTGCGTGATGACCTGCTCGACCTCAATCACGCCGCCCAGGCCTACTTGTCCTCACCCACCAGCCAAACCGGCCTGTGGCCGCAACTGGCCCGCGATGTGGTGGCGGCGCGAGCGCTGGAAGTGCCGGCATTTCTGGCCCGCAGCGGTCAACGCAAACGTCGCGCCCTGGTGGTCGGCATCAACGACTACCTCGACCCGAGCGCACGCCTCGAGGGCTGCATCAACGACACTTACCTGATCAGCCGCATGCTTCAGGAAAGCGGCTACGACGCCGGCGACATCCGCTTGCTGCACGACGCCCGAGCGACCCGGGCCAACTTCGTCGAACGCCTCGAATGGCTGGTGGAAGGCGCCCGTGCCGGCGACGAGCGCGTATTGTTCTACTCCGGCCACGGCACTCAACTGCCGGTCTACAGCAGCAGCGGCGAAGCCGACTGCATGGACGAAACCCTGGTGCTCCACGACTTCGACTGGGACGACGAAAGCACCCACTTCACCGACAAACTGTTCCGCCAGTTCTACAGCCACCTGCCATTCGACCCGGACGGCCACGGCGCCAAACTCACCGTCATGTTCGACTGCTGCTACGCCGGCGGCATGACCCGCGGCAACGGCCGCGTGCGCGGCATCACCCCACCCAGCGACATCCGCCACCGCATGCTGCGCTGGGACCCCTACGCTGGCGACTGGGACCGCCGCGTCTACGCTACCGACGCCGACCGCCGCGACTTCAGCGAACAAGACAACAAAACCCGCGGCCTCACCCGCACCCGCACCACCCAAGGCGCCGCCACCGGCCTGCGCCCCGAGAAAAAAGCCCAACTGCTACGCCAAACCAAACTCTACGGCCACCACGGGCCCTACATGCCCCTGATGCTCTACGCCGCGCGGGAGAACGAAAAGGCTAATGAGTATGAGGTGGGGTCCAACAGCTACGGCGCGTTCACCTATGCCCTGGTTGAACAACTGCGCAAATTGCATCAGGAGGATGCGACGTTGGGGTTTGATCAGTTGATTGAGCGGGTGGGGAGTGTGTTGAGTGCGAGGTCGTTGGGGCAGACGCCGGAGATTGTTGGGCCGAGTGGGGTTAGGGCGGCGGTGTGTCCGTGGCGGATTAGTGGGTTGGGGAAATGATCTCGTAACTGCGGTCACAACCAAAGAAAAGGGCCGCAGGATAGTCCCGTGACCTTGATAACACCGACGTTCCCAAGCCAGCCGCTGAACCCTTGTGGGAGCGAGCTCGCGATTCGCAAGACCAACGCAGCAACCAAGCCAGGCACCAACCTTGTGGCGAGGGGGCTTGCCCCCGTTGGGCTGCGAAGCGGCCCCAAATACTGCAACTCGAGAGCATCAGGCAAACCGAGTTGTGCGGATTGACGACTGCTGCGCAGCCAAACGGGGCGGTTCGGCGCTCCGACAAGCCCCCTCGCCACAGGTTAATGTTCCGCTCGGTTACTCGGGTTTCAACCGCTTCACCTTTGTATAAAGCGATGCGGTGAATTCCTCTCTATCACTCGAATGGTGACAGCGGCGATGGCAATTCGGGCAAAGTGCGACAGCATTACTCGTTCGATCTGAACCTTCCTGTGCCAAATGCTTAACGTGATGAACCTCAAGAAACGGCCTGCCCGATTTTTCAAACGGAGCTGGCTCACCACACCCTTCGCATTTACCTTCAGCCTGTTGGCGAACCCACGCTCTCACTTCCGGATCGCGAACATACGACTTTCCGCTGGACTGAGTTTGCTCTGGTTTCTCAATCCCCTTCGGCTCTTCTTTAATCGGTTGTCGCTCAAGCTTTGCAGCTCGCTGCTCCAGCGTCGCCTCGTCCGCTGTCGGGGTAAAGTCCTCGGGGGTAACAGGACCTGGAGCATTGAGTGCTTCACGAATGCTCTTCGCAACATTGGCGCCGACATTTTTGGCGGGTTTGTAGCCCTCAATGCGATCACGCCCGAGTTCAACCAACACGGTAGAAATGTTCTGCATCCGAAACTCAACAGAACCTTTGGTCCGACCAGCCAAAGCACCCTCGCGCAGAACGCGATTTTCATGAGCCTTGTTGATCGCCTGACCGTTCTGCTCGCGAGAAAGCATGCTGAGATAGGCATCGACCGCAGCCTGAATCTCTTCGTCACTCCAATCGCTGTTGTTCTTTTCCGTATCCATACAATCGCCGAGGGTTAAATACCCTCGGACGATACTGAGTGGCCACTACAACTGTCTACGAAAACTCCTACACAAAACAGAGACAAATCTCGCAAGCGATCCTACAAGCACGTCACCTAACTCAACGATTGCTTTGACAATTGAAACACCTGCACTACCTTCCGCCACCAAGGCTTAACCACCGGCATCCGCCGTTGCGTGTGATCGAGCAACAGATAAGGCATATCACGCAGCCGAATCCACGGCTCATCCTGCCAATGCAGTAGGCTCAGCGACATCTCCGGCCAATCCAACAAGCTCAGCATCGGTCGATCCGAATTGTCCGACTGCTCCGCGTCACGTAAGGCCGGCACCACTTGATGGGTGATCCACTCACGCAGTAACCGATTTCCGGGCACGTAGTGATACACCAACAGTGCATATACGCCGGATTCACTGAGCATCAACTGCTTTTCCGGTTGCCGGTAATATTCAATCCACAATGTTCGGTGCTGGTCCTTGTCTAGCTTGTTAACCATGCGCTCACTTAGATGGAAACCCATCAAGCGGCCGATATCACGGGCGCAAAACCATGGTTGGTTTTCAAGGAGAAGGGCGTGTAGAGGGAGGTTGTGGCGAGTGAAAATTGTCGAAATGTACGGATCAGATATGACTGATCTTTGAGGTACCGCAGAGCGGTTGTGCGTGTCGACTGGCATTTCCATTACCCCTACGTATGAAGTTGATGAGGGCCGAACCCGACGTAGAGGATCTAAGAAATCCCAACAAGCTATCCCTTTCTGGCACAGGATTACGCATTTATAGCTGATAACAGCATGCGGTCTGTGTGGCGAAGTTAGCTTCTACGTTGGGCGTTTCTTAGGCACCTGCGATAGATCTTAGAGGCGCTTTGAATGGTCATCAATGCGGAAGGAGCTGGAGTTTCCGTAGGAGTTTTAACGATTGCTGAAGATGCGAGTAGGAGTTTTCCTACCCCCATAAGAAAGCCCCGATCAGATCGGGGGCTATCAGATGTTCGAATTGTGTAGTGGTCTAAAGAAATCCGACGCACAGATAATTTTGGAGTGCCTTTAAAGACAGACGAGTGGCGTCCACTTCAACTTAGGTGGACACCACTCTCTGGCTCATTGGGTGCTTGGCTTAGCTCACGAGCAGACTCATGTAAGTGGGCCAATCACCGCTAGGACACATTTGCGCCATTTTATATTTCTCCAACATTTGTAGCGCTTGGCTTTCGTGGTTAGCACGGAAATCAAATCCCATCTGGTCGCGATACGGCATTCTACCTCGCCAGTACCCCATTCCTTGATCAAGGAAAATTTTGCTGCGCTTACCCGATACCCAATCTACTGTTATCACTCTCGCGTGTTGAAGCTCCCTGCTTCGTTCTTTTATTTCAATTTCCGGTGAGATGGAGAACTGACTACCCAACCAAAGTTTAAGAAGTGCTTCTTGATCAAGTTGAAACCTCCAATCATGACTAATTTGATTGCTGGACTGATCGCCACTGGATGCTAGCGTTTGAATTCGAAGCGACTCAAATTTTTCATTTTTGAAAAGCTCAAGAAAACCGCTTAACAACATTAACGACCAAGGAGATTTCAAATACCGGTCGGAATAGCTGACCACTGATGCTTGGTCCGTCGCAATCAACTCAGTCAGTTCGGGCGCGTGCTTCTCAATGAGAGTAGCGAGACGTCTATGCAAGTTGTTGATAGGCCCGTCAAGTTCGTGGGTGATTTCGATGACCCGTGCACCTTGCTCAAATTGGCGCCAGCTCCGGACGTCGATAGACTGGCCACCGCAAGCAGAAACACAGTCGCTTCCAGCCCATACTATTCCATCGTTGCTATTCAGCCAGCCGGCTCCTGGAGTCGCAGCGGAGGCATCGCTGCTAAAAAGACTCTTGATGCCCGACTTGGAATGTATTTGGGCCACCAGGTAAGGCTTGATCACTGGGAGGGTGTTATCCATTTCCTCAATCCCCACCCCAAGGCTAGCCAGGACAAAGAGGGTGTTCTTCTGTTCTTTGCTTAGCGAAGCTCCTGAAGGAATTGCCAGTATCACCTTGAGTTTGTCAGCGATAGCCCAAGTCAAAATCTTTTCACGGAAGTAAGGGTGGTCTAGGTCCCAGTCCTCTGCATCTCCGCTTATCACCAGTAAAATAGAGGTGCCATTTTCACCGCGTTCCGCTGAATTGATCGCAGAGGACAAATAGCGGATCGGGCCGGTCGAGCAATAACTAGCCCCCAATACAGTTGCAAACTCGCTGGGCAAGTCTAAATGTTCGATTAGGCCCGACACGGTCAGCCACTCCATGGCGCGTTCGCGGTCAAGCTCTTCTCGCTCCACTCGACTGTCTTGACCGGCAAGACAGTGTGAGCAGACGTTTTCGCAGTTAACCGGGCAATGCAGTTTCCCTAACGTTTTACGTAATAGCTCGGTGGTATTCGCTAAGCCAGCCAGGACAAACCCGGCTCCTCCGCTGACTTCATCGAACAGCTGAATGACCGTTCGCCCTTGTCCACTTTCGATATCGCGATCAAGACGGAATCCAAAGCCCATTTCTGTGCTGGCAATACCCAAAAGTTCGGCGATTACGTCGCGTAGCGCAACGGCAAGAGTCGTGGCTATGGTTTGCTCTGTCAGACTATCTCCGAGCCACAGGCCTGTCTGGGGACTTCTCAAGTAAAGCTCCATGACGTCAGTGCGAATTTGATAGCCCAGGAACAGGTTAGGCTTAACTGCCGTGCCGGGGCAGTCGAATTCTTTACGACTTCCTATGATCCCGCCCACTGGCCGGTGTAGCTGATCTGGAAGCAGATTTTTAGGAATGTCACCGGAGGCGAGCATTGAATCTGCACGTCCGCAGGTTAGGCACACGGCGTAACCTTTTTCGTGTTCACCGGATGAATGATGAAACACACTGCCGTCGTGACCAAATCGAACGAAACCACACCGTTTGTCGGGCAGCGAGATCGTCTCGCCAGTCAGTTGGATGCGAGGTCGTTCGACTCGGATGAACTTCTGAGAAGTGATGTCGTTTGTTGTGGACTCATAGAAGTCGGTTACAAAGCCGCCAGGGCGAAGGACGGTTCGGCGCTCGTTTGGTTGAATTGCGTGCATGCAGTGTGAGCACGTTAGCTCGGAGCTGTTGGTGTACGCATTTTCGATTACGCCTGTCGCACCACAATTTGAGCATCGCCAGGCGATATCAAATTTTTGTGCTTCGTTTACTTGGCCTGACGCATGCCATTGCAAACTGATTCCTGCCGAACGATAGACTCGCCCATCGATTACCACTTGCGACCCAGGTGCATACTCTCGGATCGCAATGTTTAAGCCGCGAGACGGAAGCTCTTTGTTGTTGAAAATGCTGTCTTCACGACTCTCAGGATGAGTTCGCTGGTGCTTGAAGTCCTCAATGTTGTAGGTATTGAGTGTCACGACATCGGTAGGAAATCCATATCCTGGGAGGAACGTACGGGACGCGAGATCGCGCAGCAAGTACTCACCGTCGTGACGTTTTTTCTCCAGCTCTAGCGCTTTTTTGTACGGTAGATCTGTCGCCGCTTGCAGTTTAGCGTTGAGCTTTCGAGACTCTTCGAGCCATCGGTCCTCCAGAATACGTACGCTTTCCTGAGTCTCGGCTGAGATTGAGCTGATCAGGCAGCCATCTAAGCAGGTTCCGCTGACAAGGCGTTTGATTGGGTCTGCGAATTCGGTCTGACAACTTGTCAGCCAGCTTTTGAATTGCAGGCAGGGTGAGTCGTCACCGCCAAAAAACCATTGGAGGGTCAGCCTGGTTCGGTCACCGTCGCTATTGGTTTTTGACTTTAGGAAAATAGACAGCAGCAGCGAATTGACATGCCTCTGAACAATGCGAGAAGAGCTTAAGGTAATGGTGGGGGCGGGAATGGCGGTAATGAATGGCCACTTGGGCTGTGCAAACGCGCGCTGGTTATGAGGGTCCGCTTTACATAGGGTGTAGGCTATCGCACGCGCTTCACTGCGGCGTCCGGCGCGTCCGGCCCGTTGTAAATAGTTGGCAGGGTGGGGCGGCAGATTGTTCATCACTACAGCAGAGATGCCCCCAATATCTACGCCCATCTCCATGGTCGTGGAGCAGTTGAGTACGTTGACATCCCCCTTCTTAAACAGGTCAACATAGTCATCGAGTCTCTGGGCCGACTGCTGAGCCGAATGTTCTGCGGTTCGATAGTAAAATCCGCCTTCCACGGTACGGTCGCTGATATCAGTCCAGAGATTTTCAGACCGAAGGTGCTGGATGATCGAATCTTGTAAGACCTGCGCACGAATCTGCAATTGCTTGGCCACGGCGCTACCATCTATCTGGAGGTTAGCTAGCGAGGCGAGTTGGATTTTCTGGCAACGATAGTCTTGCGGACGCAACTTTATGGGTAAATAGGGGGTGAGCCCACGAAAAGTTGAGTCAAAGATTCGGTGTGTTATCGGGCAGAGCCACCCCTCTTCTAATAGCGAAAAGGTCAGTGTTTCTAGCTTCAGACGATGTCCAGGGTCTGCGGGCTCCAGGATGAGAGCCTGTGTCAGAGCAGACCACGCAGCCTCTAGCCAAGCATTGATTTTGTCCGCATCTGTAGCGACTGTCCGATTCAATCCGGTGGCTTGTTCCAGTAGTTTTACTAACCGATGCGGATTCCCGGACTTTACTTGAGGCCATTTTTTTACTGTTGTGCTTTCTTCCATCTCGGTTTTTGGAGAGAACAGCGATTTGGGGGTGAACCTGCTGCCCATCCAGGATTGCATGTCGCGATCCATGTTTATAAAGGTGTTCTCGCGCACGTAAAAATCAAGTGCAACTTTAAGGTAGTCGTGCCAATCCTCAAGAGTTAAGCGAGTTTCAGGCGCCGAAAATGGTCCTGTCGCCGGTACCGCGTTTGTTTCCGTCCACATCGGCGGTGTAGAGCTAATTTCTTTGAGACCTCGGTAGGTTACTTTTACGAGGCCGAGAGTCTCCGTACTGTTTTGATTTTTTGGGCGTCGGGAAAATTCCCGAGCTAAAAGTAAGCGAGCCATGGTTGCGCCACCTTGGCTCCCGTCAAAAAGGACAGGATTGGCGTAGCGGTTGTAGCGCAGGATTGACTGTTCAACATCTTTGGATGCCGCTAGCTCATACACCATGCTTCCCCAATCGACGTTGACGATTCGTTTTTGTGGGGCGCTGCCGGATCGTAGCGCGGCTGCTTTTCTACGAAGCTCTGCCGCCATTACACCCATTCCCGACTGTTCTAAGCCTTCTGCCTGGTGCATCAGCAGATCATAGTTGCCAGTAGGAACGTCTTTAGGTTCCGCATCAGCTTTGGCCTGAACGTTCCGAAGTGTTTCAAATACTAAGCCACGCAACCGCGAACGCTCGGCTTCTTGTTGCATGCGTACGGCCATACGTGCCGTACCTTGACGGCTATCGGTGAACGTAATTAGCTTGCGACCCCGACCGGGTAATTCTTCTGGGGAGCGCTCATTGCTGTCTTTTTTGTCGGCATCTGGGCAAAACTCCAGCACGGTCGGGACGGCATTCGCAACATAGAATGGAGCGCCCAAGTACGCTTTTCTCAGAAAGCTTTTTTTGTTTGGAAGTTCGTGATCGCAGTGACTACAGCAAGCCACTTTCTCTTCGGCGATGGTAATGTTGATAGGGCGCGCAGAGTTAGTAGCACATAAGCCGTGGGTGTCGAGATCGAGGCTGACGTCAAAAAAGGGATCTTGTGCGACCTGCAAACCGGCAATTACCAAACGTTGTGCATACGTACGACTAGTAGTGGGGCCGGTTACTACACTTTCAGGCGACGTCTCTTCTTCGCCGCTTTCGTAGCTCAGAGAAAACTCATCCCCTGCGTACGGGCTTAATTGGTGAAGAACCCCGTTGCGATCCTCTGCAATCAAATGCGGAGTTTTACAGTCATCGCAAAATCCTAATTCGTACACTGGCGCGTTGCATTCGCAGAGTGCACGTTGATGAACGTAGACGTTGCCAAATGGCCATTCACTCAGACTGGCAGATTTGGCAGTGCAATTGGGGTCTATGCAGGACCATAGTCCATGAAGCATTCGTTGAAAAAGATGGGTCCGTAGCTTAAGAAACGGCGGTTCGTCCTTATGGCGTCGGGTGCCAGTTGATACATCGAGCCAACCTAACACTTCCCGTTGCTGCTCCAACCGCGAGCCAGGAATTAATTCGGATTTCAGTATCGCCAGTAATTCATTTAAATCCAACGGTTTGGTCGAGTTAACAATCGCATGCCTTAACGAGCGTGCTATTGAATTGCGTCCTAAAGCATCAAAACGGGACGGTGATATTTCTTGTTCATTCTCGATAGACTGCACGACCTCCAGCGAGGCTTTTTCGACTTTCGAGTCGAACAGGATATCCGGCCAAACGCGAGATCCTCCAATGACGTCGACTTGTTCTAGCCGCACTCCTGCGAGGTCTGCAAGGTAGCGTTTCAGCTTTTCTTCGGCCTCACCCCCAGCGATGGTGGCCGATGTTGCGACGAAACGAATCTCCTCAGGATTTTTACCGAAGGCTTGAACGACGCGGCGCAGCAGGAGGGACATTTCTGCGGCTTGAGAACCAACGTAAGTGTGTGCCTCGTCGAGGACAATCCAGCGTAGAGACTTCTGCTGCTTTGAAATCTCCAGGATAGGATTGTCTACCTGACGAACCAGCATGTATTCGAGCATTGTCGCGTTGGTCATTAGTATTGGCGCAGGCTCTTTGCGCAAAAGCTCACGTGACAAAACCTGATTGGGTTTCTGTTCTTGAATCTTACGAATGACCCCTTCGCGTTCTTCAGTTTTACCATTGTATAAACAAAACCGAATATCTTTACCGTACGCACGGGTCCATGCGTCTAAACGCTCCTGTTGAGAGTTTATTAGGGCGTTGAGAGGATAGAGAAATAGCGCTCTCACCCCAATCAAGGATGACTGATTTCGCTCACGCTCCCGGATTAGATCTTCAAGGATAGGCACCATAAAGCATTCTGTTTTCCCCGAGCCGGTACCACTGGTGATGATGGCAGATCGAGGTTTCTCGTTAAGCAAAGTCCGCCAAGCCTGAAGCTGGTGCGTATAGGGATGGGCTTCTCTTGGAAAGTCATACGCATGGGCGTTTTGTAATGTATTGAGCAGGCTTTTGGAGAGCAATGACCCCTCTAAGTCCACAAGACGTTTTTCCGACTCTTTCCAGCCAAACGTATGTTCGAAAACCGGAGGTGCCAGAAAGCAGCCATCGGCGCCCAATTCATCAACCATTTTTTCGTTCAGATGACGGCGAAGCCCTGATTCGTTAATTCCTAGGACACCAAGGGTTGCTTCCCGCGTGCGGTTAAGGCTTTGCTCAATTAAATCCGTGAAAAAACGCATCGGAACTCCTTATGCCTCGTCTTCGGAGGCTAGCAAATACGAAACCATCAGTGCGTGAGTAGGTGCGAACCATCCCTGACGGTCAAAATCAGAAACCAATCGAATGGCGAATTTTAGGTACGCCATCGGTACAGGAAGATCATTTAGGGTGGCTTTGCCTGCCGTCACATAGGCCAAAAAAATTGGTAAGTACGAAACTGCTTTAGTGAAACCTACAGGGGTAATCTCTCTCAAGAATGCAGGTATCGGATTCTGAAGGAGCCAGCTAGTCAACTCCGCAGTAAGATCGGTGGGCCACTGCCTATTGGTAGAGTGCTGTTGGCGCAAGGCTTGATTCCAGCCTGGTACCACCAGTTGGGGAGGGATCTTAGTCAGACTGCTTTTATTGCCAGTACTTAGGTAGTCGCCCAGGTAATCAAAACCGGAAACCACAATTCGCAACACGGCTGCGCGATTCGTTTCAAGGTTCTTGATGAGAATCTCAGGCAAGCCACACGCCATCAACCCGCGCAAAAATCGTACATGCGCTTCGACCCAGATGGGGAGAGGAATTGCTTCCCAGATCACCGCCAGCTCATCGCGAATTCGAGCGCAGAACGCTTCGTCCATTTCTAGTCGGAGCACTGCGAATGCCAGCGCCTCTGGTTGCTTTGACAGTGCCTTCCAGCTTTCAAATGAGGACAACGGCAGGTGCGCGTAGTGTTGCTTCAAATCCGCTAAATATTGCCAGCCACTGTGTCCGAACTCTTTTGCCATGACTGTGATTTGTAGACTGATGGCGTTTGGGTTGGTTTTTGGGTGGAAAACCTGTGTCGCTCTGTGCAGAGAGAAAACTTCAGTTTGAGTATCAGTAATCGACGATGCCGACACGAACAGTGCAGGGCGAAATTGAGTTTTACCATTTTTGGCTGGATAGATTAGCCATGGACCATCGCGTAGCATGGTATTGGGTATAATAAACCGCCCAGTGCCAACATTCTGGCTTTTGAATTCCTCAATTCTTACTGGCGCTTGCTTAGGATCAGAAAGCAACATTGCTTCAACTTCGGCGTCATTCAAAATTGTCGCGTTACTTATTTCACAAATTGTGAATGTGTCTCGACTCTCCCATTGCAAGCGGCCGTTATACCGTCTGATATTCAGGCTGAGCGCGCGCTGTTCGGTTTCTAGGGTGAGTTTGATAAACGCATCTTGTTCGTCGACAGCCCCCAGCATTTGAAGCATGTCATTTTGGTAGCTAAACAAATTTAGCAGCGTGGGCGATGAGCCTACTTTGATCTCATAGTGCCGTTTTGGATGTGGTAGCGCCTCGCACACCAGTTCCAATTGCATGTAGAAACTTTGCCCTTGAGTTTGCCCTGAGGTCAATGCGATGCGATGACCTATCAGCTCAGTTAACGTAAGTTGGTGTGCTCGTGAGGGCCGGTCGTCCGGTCCAATAAGCCGTGCTCCTTGATACGGATACGGGAGGCGAAGTCGTAGTGGCTGATTGCTGTTTTTCTGGTCGATCTCCAGCGTAAAACCAGCAGGAGGTGTATCAGCTAGATGAACAAGGCTGAAAGTGGTTGCGGACTGATCAGTCTCCAATCGCTTGGCCATTAGCAGCGAGCTGTCGATTTTTAAGTCAAGCTGGTGCGCACCTTTGACTTGTAATCGAGCAGATTTTTCGGTGATTGCAGGAAGCAACGAGGTACCGAATTCTTTGGGTAGGACGGCAAAGCGGCGGGTTAAAAGCGTTTTTCCCGTGCGGCTTTTCAAGGTGTAACGAACGACACCTAAGGGCCCGGTACGGCGAAGAGTGTCCAGGGGTTGCCCATTAGCAAACTCTAGAATATCGCCCAAATCAAACTCATAGTCTTCTGGCAACTCCAGTCGTGGCCAACCCAAATAAACAACACTAGGGTTGCTGTCATAGAGCCCCTGAACACCGGCCAGAGCGGGCTTATGGTGTTCGTTTAGATTTCGATTTAGCTCGATTCGATAGAGGTCAGGGCCATTTTGGAGCGATATGTCGGCTCGTAAATCCAGCCACTGGCCGTTCTCTCTATCGGTAGTCAGCAGTGATGGTGCGGGGCCGTCTGACGAAATACTAAATTTGGTCGGAATGCGAATGCGTGCGGACTCACCAGCAACACCGCAAGAGGATGTTCCGACTAATTGCCAGCAATCAGCCCGCTGCTCAAAAACTAACGGCGTTTCCTCGTAATCTAACTCGCTGCCGTCGAATTGATAACATTGAACAACTCGCCCATTGTCGAGTAAACGCAGCGTGACAGGTTCGCCTAGCCGGCGACGTTCTATTGATATCGAGGGATTTGAGAAGCGAATCGTCAGACGCGACTCGTTCAGTTGGGCATACACCGCTGGCCCACGAGCTAATATGTGCTCACCTTCGTAATAGGCTTGATCGAGCCGAGTACTACCCAGCTGCTGGGCATCAATGTCAAATGAGTGTTCCTTTGGCAAGGCCAGCTCTGTCCTAATTCTCCAGTCCGGCAGTGTGCCTAATAGGAAATGCTCACAGGTGAATGCTCTGGCTTGAATTAGGGCCTCTTTTCTATCAAGCCGCTGCTTGCCAGCATCATGTAGCCAATCATTGATCAGACCTCTAGCGTTAGTTTCATCAAGAGGGATTGGAAAGGCTTCTGTCCACTCAGGAGCGACTTTATCCAGGTAGGCAGCAGGGTCTTTCTGATCCTTAAGCGGATATTGCCCAGCCAGATGCATCAACTGTTCAACAATGCCGGCAAGCAGCTGCCTGGTTTCTAGATTTCGAAATGAAATTGGCAATTCATCTTCGTGCGCCGCTATTAGGTCAGCAGTTGTCCTGTGGCTGCTCCCTGCACTGAAGAGATTAATGCCTCGATGGACTGCTTTGCCAAAGCCATGTGATTCCTTTTGAACTAGGGGCCAAGGTAACCCGCCTTCTGCGAAAAGGGACCCTAGCCAATCCCGACCGTTTTCACGGTACCGAATAGGGCGTCTCCAGTATTCCAGCCCTTTACTGGTCAAGGTTGCATGCTGGCTGTGTGAAAGTGAGATGGCTAGCTCGTTCTCAGCGCCTGACCATGACCATGAACTGTTGTAATTTCTACGGTACTGCTCGCTGACGAATAAACAAAAACATGCTCCCAGGTGTATGGCCTGTACTGGACTGGACGCCAGACGCAAATACTTTCGAAGTAAATCACGTAAGGATGCGTACTCGTGTTCGGACAGTTGGTAGCTATACAGAGGTTTGCCGTTGGGTCCTTTGAATAGCTCTCGGGTGAGTAAAAATTCACTGAGCCAAGCTTTTATGGGATTAACAGCAGGGGTGTATGCGGTCATTGACGCAAATCCTTATGCTGAATGGTTCAAAATCATGCAGCGCTGCGCAGGCTCTTGGCGACGTCTATAGCGGCACTACCTCAGTTTTTGAGCTGTGTGTCACTGTGCCATCTTCGTGAAACGCCGTCGACATTTGTATCTTGATAGTAGTGTAGAAGCTGTAATCGTTATTCATGCTTGCAACGCGCGGCTGATTTTTCGGCTGAGCGCGCTGTCCTTAGGTTTATGGAACGCTTACCGGAAATCAGACGCGGGTTGGTGGTTGATTCGATTCGGGAGATGGAGTCACAGGTGGGGGAGTCGAGGCGATTGTGGACTGAGTTAGTCAGTGCCAATGCGTGACAATCGGGCGCGGTATCGTGATCCGAGATTTAGTTGCGCCCTTTAAGATGGCTTTTTGCTATAGCTATGTTCGGCGAAAGGGGGGCATGGCGTAGTAGTGGGACGAAAGGGCTGCCAATGAAGAGATCCATTGAGCAGTAGACCCTGGCGCGTAGGTCGATACCGGGGCGGTGCGAGAGTTTCGCGTGCTGCGGGACCGCGAGGCCTGGCGCCTAAAACTGCGCCTCGGCGCCAAGTGGCTGCCGATCTGCTCGCGGCGCGAGCCAGTGTGGGTAGGGAGATCGCTGACCACTGTGGACGGTTCTGCGAAGCGGTGGGTATCAAGGTGCTGACCGTCGAGTTTTGAGTCAGCTTCTCCTATAGCGGACGCGCCCGCCAAATCTCCTCGATATCCAGGTTATCCAGGGTTTCACGCATTCTCCTGAACGCGTTGTCAGAAAAACAGGGATGTCTGGTCGAGCCAAACTCAAAAACATGACGGCAGGACACATCCTCATCGCCCCCTAGTGGACTCGTAATACTCTGGCCTTTGGCTGCGTCAGACTGAGCTTCTCCGCGAGCTGTGCCGCCTCTAAGTAAAACTTCTCCTGGAGATCTAGCTCACGCACCGCTGCCGCATCGGCAGGATCGTCACCACCGATATAGCGGACAGGAGCGCCTTCCTTCTTAGTAAAATGAACGACTAGGTTCACCCCTTCACAATCCGTCCGTATGCCTACCGTCGCCAGCCGAGGAAATACCTCATGGATTTCTTACCCGGCGCGCACGGATTTCTCTATACGGCCAATGTCGCGCTCTGAAACTTCTACCTCTTCGACCGCAATAGTCTCGTTTTCGCCGAAGCAAAAACAAAAAAGGGCTGCCAGCTGGCAACCCTTTTCGCAGAACCCGTTACATTTTTGATGAGATGGGTTCAGGTTTTGATGCGACTTCACGACTAGGGAATCAATCCCAGCTCAGCGCACCACCAGTCTGATACTCAATAACCCGAGTCTCAAAGAAGTTCTTCTCTTTCTTCAAGTCCATGATCTCGCTCATCCAAGGGAACGGGTTAGTCGTCCCTGGATACTCTTCCTTCAACCCAATCTGCGACAGGCGACGGTTAGCGATGAACTTGAGGTAGTCCTCCATCATCGCCGCGTTCATGCCCAACACGCCACGAGGCATGGTGTCACGCGCGTATTCGATCTCAAGCTGAGTACCTTGCAGGATCATCTGCGAAGCTTCTTCCTTCATTTCGGCATCCCACAAATGCGGGTTTTCGATTTTGATCTGGTTGATCACGTCGATGCCGAAGTTCAGGTGCATGGATTCGTCGCGCAGGATGTACTGGAACTGCTCGGCGACGCCGGTCATTTTGTTGCGGCGGCCCATGGAGAGGATCTGGGTGAAGCCGCAGTAGAAGAAGATGCCTTCCAGAACGCAGTAGTAGGCGATCAGGTTGCGCAGCAGTTCTTTGTCGGTTTCGACGGTGCCGGTTTCGAACTTCGGATCGGAGATCGAGCGGGTGTATTTCAGGCCCCAGGTGGCTTTTTTCGCGACCGATGGGATCTCGTGGTACATGTTGAAGATTTCGCCTTCATCCATGGCCAGCGATTCGATGCAGTACTGGTAGGCGTGGGTGTGGATCGCTTCTTCGAAAGCCTGGCGCAGGATGTACTGGCGGCATTCCGGGTTGGTGATCAGACGGTACACGGCCAGGACCAGGTTGTTGGCAACCAGGGAGTCGGCGGTGGAGAAGAAGCCGAGGTTGCGCATCACGATGCGGCGCTCGTCGTCGGTCAGGCCTTCCGGGTTTTTCCAGAGGGCGATGTCGGCGGTCATGTTGACTTCTTGCGGCATCCAGTGGTTTGCGCAGCCGTCCAGGTATTTCTGCCAGGCCCAGTCGTACTTGAAGGGTACGAGTTGGTTGAGGTCGGCGCGGCAGTTGATCATGCGCTTTTCGTCAACGGCGACACGGGCGGAGGCGCCTTCGAGTTCGGCGAGGCCTTCGGCGACGTCGAGGGAATCCAGGGCAGCTTTGGCGCGGGCAACGGCGGCGGAGTCAGCGGCGGTCACGGCACGGGCTTCCAGGGCGGCGGCACCGCCGGCGCTGTCGAGACGGTCCATGTTGGCTTCGGTGGCGTGGCCAGCGTTGGCGCTCTTGACTGCTACTTCCGTGTCTTCTTTGTCGAATTCGTCCCAGCTCAGCATGACGTGTCGTCTCCTGCGTGAGGGCCAGTGTGCCCGTGTGAAATTGGATAGGTCGGTTTTTCACACGGCCTTACTGGCCGCGTTGGATCTAAAGGAATCGTTTTTTGCGGCAGCTATACGCAGGCATCAAACAGAATTTTGTACGGGGTTCCGAGAGCCACTGATGGGCGCAGCAAGCGTTGATCGCTTGTGCGGGGCTTCAGACTGGCTTTTCGTCCCTGTAAGGGAATATTGCAGGCCCGTTTAAGGCCGCATTATAGGGAAGTTTTGCGTGCTGTGGTGCGGCGAAATGGCTCACGGAACGGTCGACGGGGGCCGTTTTTCGATCGGAGTGAGGGTTTACAGGGCTTTGAACGATGTTGGCGGGGGAAGATTTTTTTTCTTAATTTTTTGCCTCGGATTATTTTTGTTCAAGAAATGACCAAAAAAGGCTTTTTTCACTACATCTTGTGTTTCGGTGGGGTTTTCTCAGGCTCCAGACACAACTAAGCCCGACCGAAGTCGGGCTGTGAAGTCACGCTGGCGGATCAGCTCAGGCGAGCGGCACCGACGTGGTCGGCACCATCGGCGGCGAGGCGGGCGGCACCGGTGTGGTCAGAGCCGTCGGAAGCCAGTTTGCCTGCGCCGACGTGATCGGCACCATCGGCGGCGAGGCGGGCGGCACCGGTGTGGTCAGCGCCATCGGAAGCCAGTTTGCCTGCGCCAATGTGATCGGCACCATCGGCAGCGAGGCGGGCGGCGCCGGTGTGGTCGGAACCGTCGGAAGCGACAGCCGCTTCACTGGTGTAAACGGCAGAGCCGGTGCGGTCGTAACCATCGGCGGCGAAGGTGTTGGCTGCCAGGACGGAGAGGGTCAGGGCGAGGATCAGTTGGGTTTTCATGGTTGTTGCTCCAGATTCGTGGGTGTTGTTTGTCTTGGGTTGCAGTTGATTCTACGTCTGCTATTTCGATTAAAAAGCGCAAATAAATGCTTAAAATAATCGAATTAATCGATCATTAAGGTTCGGCGCTTCATCTGCCTGATTGCGGCGGGTGGGTCGAACCTTTTTTTTGGGGGGGGGAAGCAGGGGATCAGCCGTTGGAGCAGCCATTGCCCATCATGCTGTAGCGCAGGATATGTCGTTGGCCGTGGGAGTCTTCGTATTCCATTTTCATCGGCACAACTTCACACACGTTCGGGGCTTCGCTCATGGAGATCACTTTGGCGATGTCCAGGTGGGTGGAGTAGGTGTATTCCTCTATTGCTGGTTGTTGCTGCGCGACATCAGTCGGGACCTCGTTTGCCATGGCGGTTGCGCACAGACTGCTGAGGGCCAGAACCAATAAAGCTTTCATTTGAAATTTACCTTTTAGAGGTCGAAAGGGGGCACGCAATCTTTTTGGGATTGCGTGTGGAGCTTCGGTATCAGGGATTTGATTAACTGCCTTCGTGGGGGCTGCAACTTGGTTAATCAGGTTGCCTTGTTGGCGTGGCTGATTTTAGGCGTCGACGCTTCGTCCATATAGGCGTGGTTTTGATAAACACTTTTGACAGATCCTGTAACAATCCCTGAATAACCTCTTCTTTTGTAGGAGCGAGCTTGCTCGCGATGAACCTGAGGGCTCCGCGGGGTGTCAGGCTAGGCGCGTTATCGTTGACGACCATCGCGAGCAGGGCTCGCTCCTACAGGGAACTGTGGGCGGAGTAGGGGTATTCACGACATTTTGTAGGGACTTGTTACTACCATCGTCGAATGGTTCTATAGGCCCGGCCCGGGCTACAACAGGGTCATACAAAAACAACTATTCCACCGAGGTAAGAAAGATGAGTGCGGCTTCCCTGTATCCCGTTCGTCCCGAGGTTCTGGCTAACACGCTGACCGACGAGGCGACCTACAAGGCCATGTACCAGCAGTCGGTCGTCAACCCGGACGGCTTCTGGCGCGAGCAAGCCAAGCGCCTTGACTGGATCAAGCCTTTCACCACGGTGAAGCAGACTTCCTTCGACGATCACCATGTCGACATCAAATGGTTCGCCGACGGCACCCTGAACGTTTCCTACAACTGCCTGGACCGTCATCTGGCCGAGCGCGGCGATCAGGTCGCGATCATCTGGGAGGGCGATGACCCTGCCGAAAGCCGCAACATCACTTACCGCGAACTGCACGAACAAGTCTGCAAGTTCGCCAACGCCCTGCGTGGCCAGGACGTGCACCGCGGCGATGTGGTGACTATCTATATGCCGATGATCCCCGAAGCCGTGGTCGCCATGCTGGCTTGTACCCGGATCGGCGCGATTCACTCGGTGGTGTTCGGCGGTTTCTCGCCGGAAGCCCTGGCCGGTCGCATCATCGACTGCAAATCCAAAGTGGTGATCACTGCCGACGAAGGCATTCGTGCCGGCAAGAAAATCCCGCTCAAGGCCAACGTCGACGACGCGCTGACCAACCCGGAAACCAGCAGCATTCAGAAAGTCATCGTGTGCAAGCGTACCGGTGGCGACATCAAGTGGAACCAGCATCGCGACATCTGGTTCGAGGACCTGATGAAAGTGGCCGGCACCGTGTGTGCGCCGAAAGAGATGGGCGCCGAAGAAGCGCTGTTCATCCTTTACACCTCCGGCTCCACTGGTAAGCCGAAGGGCGTGCAGCACACCACCGGCGGCTACTTGCTGTACGCGGCCATGACCCACGAGCGCGTGTTCGACTACCGCCCGGGTGAAATCTACTGGTGCACCGCCGACGTCGGCTGGGTCACCGGCCACAGCTATATCGTCTACGGCCCGCTGGCCAATGGCGCGACCACGCTGCTGTTCGAAGGCGTGCCGAACTACCCGGACATCACCCGGGTGGCGAAGATCGTCGACAAGCACAAGGTCAACATCCTCTACACCGCACCGACCGCGATCCGCGCCATGATGGCCTCGGGCACCGCCGCCGTTGAAGGTGCCGATGGCAGCAGTCTGCGCCTGTTGGGTTCGGTGGGCGAGCCGATCAACCCGGAAGCCTGGGACTGGTACTACAAGAATGTCGGCAAGTCCCGTTGCCCGATCGTCGACACCTGGTGGCAGACCGAAACCGGCGGCAACATGATGAGCCCGCTGCCGGGCGCTCATGCGCTCAAGCCTGGCTCTGCGGCGCGTCCGTTCTTCGGCGTGGTGCCGGCACTGGTGGACAACCTGGGCAACATCGTCGAAGGCGAGGCCGAGGGCAACCTGGTGATTCTCGATTCGTGGCCAGGCCAGGCGCGTACGCTGTTTGGCGACCATGACCGTTTCGTCGACACTTACTTCAAGACTTTCCGTGGCATGTACTTCACCGGTGACGGCGCCCGTCGCGATGCCGATGGTTACTACTGGATCACCGGTCGCGTGGACGACGTGCTCAACGTGTCCGGCCACCGCATGGGCACCGCCGAGATCGAAAGCGCGATGGTTGCGCACCCGAAAGTCGCCGAAGCCGCTGTGGTCGGTGTGCCGCACGACATCAAGGGGCAGGGCATTTATGTGTATGTCACCCTTAAAAATGGCGAAGAGCCGAACGAGCAGCTGCGCCTGGAACTGAAAAACTGGGTGCGCAAGGAGATCGGCCCGATTGCTTCACCGGATGTAATCCAGTGGGCGCCGGGGCTGCCGAAGACCCGTTCGGGTAAGATCATGCGCCGGATTCTGCGCAAGATTGCCACGGCTGAGTATGAGGGGTTGGGCGATATCTCCACCCTGGCTGATCCGGGTGTGGTGCAGCATTTGATTGATACCCACAAGACCATGAATGTCGCGTAAGCGGCGGTTCTGAGTCACTTAAACGCCCCGTCAGGTGTTGAGCCTGGCGGGGCTTTTTTGTGCCTGGGTTTTTGTGTTGGCTGGGCTGGCCTCATCGCGAGCAAGCTCGCTCCCACAGGGGGTCTGTGGTGAATGCGATATTTGCGTTCGACACAAAACCATTGTGGGAGCGAGCTTGCTCGCGAAGACGGTCTGCCTGACACCAAATAAACAACGGCCAATAAATATCGGCTTCGGCCGCAGGACAATTCCTACTGTTACCTGTGTTATTTCAGGTTACTGAATGTGTAACCGCATCGCGCCAATACGGGGTATTGGGAAACGCCGGGTCTTAAATCCGGGCCTGAAATGCGCCTCAAAAAAATAAGCCGCTACACTGCGCTTGCCGGATTAGAAGGGTTTGCCAATAATAGGCCCGCAATTTGCAACATAGATCGGTTTACTATCTTTTGCTCTTGCATGATTTTGCAGGGCTGTCAACGTGCTAAAACGGCTTTCTCGGTGCTTCTGTAATTAGTTGTCGCATTGAAGAAATATCGGCCTCGGGCCTGTCGTTAGAATGCCGATCACTCGCTCGTCGTTGCTCGTGTTGAATTTCAACACCCGCTTCCCAGGACGCAGCACTGCTTTCTGGTTCCACTCATTCGCATATTGGGCTGTTGCTCACTCTGCCGTTTTTGCCCTTTACCGATGGAGTCCCAAGATGAAGAAACTCGTGCTGCTTGGCGCCCTGGCACTGTCCGTGCTGTCCTTGCCAACCTTCGCCGATGAAAAACCTCTGAAAATCGGTATCGAGGCGGCTTACCCTCCGTTCGCGTCGAAAGCGCCGGACGGCAGCATTGTGGGTTTCGACTACGACATCGGCAACGCGCTGTGCGAAGAAATGAAGGTCAAGTGCGTGTGGGTCGAGCAAGAGTTCGACGGCCTGATCCCTGCGCTTAAAGTGCGCAAGATCGACGCGATCCTGTCGTCCATGTCGATCACTGAAGATCGCAAGAAGTCCGTGGACTTCACCAACAAGTACTACAACACCCCGGCTCGCCTGGTCATGAAGGCCGGCACTCCGGTCAGCGAAGGCCTGACCGAGCTCAAAGGCAAGAACATCGGCGTGCAGCGTGGTTCGATCCACGAGCGTTTCGCCCGCGAAGTCCTGGCCCCGCTGGGTGCCGAGATCAAGCCTTACGGTTCGCAGAACGAAATTTACCTCGACGTGGCCGCCGGCCGCCTCGACGGCACCGTGGCAGACGCTACGCTGCTGGATGACGGTTTCCTGAAAACCGACGCCGGTAAAGGCTTCGCGTTCGTCGGCCCTGCGTTCACCGACGTCAAATACTTCGGCGACGGCGTAGGCATCGCGGTTCGCAAGGGCGACAAGGCTGAGCTGGACAAGCTCAACGCCGCCATCGCGTCGATTCGCGAGAACGGCAAGTACAAGCAAATCCAGGACAAGTACTTCGCCTTCGATATCTACGGCAAGTAAGACGTCCCAGCGACAAGTCCGAAATGGCGCAAGCAACAGGATCTCTGAGGTTTGCGCCATTTTTTCATCCCAACTTTCGAGGACCTGAATCATGTTGAAAGGCTACGGGGCTGTCATCCTCGATGGCGTTTGGCTGACCCTTCAGCTCGCCTTGTCGTCCATGGCCCTGGCCATTGTCCTGGGTCTGATCGGCGTGGCACTGCGTCTTTCGCCAGTGCGCTGGCTGGCCTGGCTGGGCGATCTGTATTCCACGGTGATCCGCGGTATTCCCGACCTGGTGCTGATCCTGCTGATTTTCTACGGCGGCCAGGACCTGCTCAACCGCGTCGCGCCGATGCTCGGTTATGACGAGTACATCGACCTGAATCCGTTGGTCGCCGGTATCGGCACCCTGGGCTTCATCTTCGGTGCGTACCTGTCGGAAACCTTCCGTGGCGCCTTCATGGCGATCCCCAAGGGGCAGGCCGAAGCTGGCATGGCCTACGGCATGAGCAGTTTTCAGGTGTTCTTCCGGGTGTTGGTACCACAGATGATTCGCCTGGCGATTCCGGGGTTCACCAACAACTGGCTGGTATTGACCAAGGCTACCGCGCTGATTTCGGTGGTGGGTCTGCAAGACATGATGTTCAAGGCCAAGCAGGCGGCCGATGCCACCCGCGAGCCTTTCACCTTCTTCCTCGCAGTAGCCGCGATGTACCTGGTGATCACCAGTGTGTCGTTGCTGGCATTGCGTCACCTTGAGAAGCGCTACTCGGTAGGCGTAAGGGCGGCTGATCTATGATCTTCGACTACAACGTCATTTGGGAGGCCATGCCGCTGTACCTTGGCGGCCTGGTGACCACCCTCAAACTGCTCGCGCTGTCGCTGTTCTTCGGCTTGCTGTGCGCCTTGCCGCTGGGCCTGATGCGCGTCTCGAAGAACTCGGTCGTCAACATGTCGGCCTGGCTCTACACCTACGTGATCCGCGGCACGCCGATGCTGGTGCAGCTGTTCTTGATCTACTACGGTCTGGCGCAGTTCGAAGCGGTGCGGGAAAGTTTCCTCTGGCCGTGGCTGTCCAGCGCAACGTTCTGTGCGTGCCTGGCCTTCGCGATCAACACTAGCGCCTACACCGCCGAAATCATTGCCGGCAGCCTGCGCGCCACGCCGAACGGCGAGATCGAAGCGGCCAAGGCCATGGGCATGTCGCGGGTCAAGATGTACAAGCGCATCCTGCTGCCGTCGGCCCTGCGCCGCGCGCTGCCGCAGTACAGCAACGAAGTGATCATGATGCTGCAGACCACCAGTCTGGCGTCCATCGTGACCCTGATCGACATCACTGGTGCCGCGCGCACGGTCAACGCCCAGTTCTATCTGCCGTTCGAGGCGTACATCACCGCTGGCGTGTTCTACCTGTGCCTGACCTTCATCCTGGTGAAGCTGTTCAAGATGGCCGAGCGCCGCTGGCTGGGCTACCTGGCCCCGCGCAAGCACTGATACCACTGACTGACTGTTTTTGTGAGAACCGACAGCATGTACAAACTTGAAGTCCAAGACCTGCATAAACGCTATGGCAGTCACGAAGTGCTCAAGGGCGTGTCCCTGAAAGCGGCAGCCGGCGATGTGATCAGCATCATCGGTTCCAGTGGCTCCGGCAAAAGTACTTTCCTGCGCTGCATCAACCTGCTGGAGCAGCCGCACGCGGGCAGGATTCTGCTCAACAACGAAGAGCTGAAGCTGGTGGCGAACAAGGACGGTGCGCTGAAGGCCGCCGACCCGAAGCAGCTGCAACGCATGCGTTCGCGCCTGTCGATGGTGTTCCAGCATTTCAACCTGTGGTCGCACATGACCGCGCTGGAAAACATCATGGAAGCGCCGGTGCATGTGCTGGGCGTGTCCAAGGCTGAAGCACGCGAGAAGGCCGAGCACTACCTGAACAAGGTGGGCGTGGCCCATCGCAAGGATGCTTACCCTGGGCACATGTCCGGCGGCGAGCAGCAGCGCGTGGCGATTGCCCGTGCGCTGGCGATGGAACCTGAGGTGATGCTGTTCGACGAACCGACCTCGGCCCTCGACCCGGAGCTGGTCGGCGACGTGTTGAAAGTCATGCAGGCTCTGGCCCAGGAAGGCCGGACCATGGTCGTGGTGACCCACGAAATGGGTTTTGCTCGTGAAGTGTCAAACCAGTTGGTGTTCCTGCACAAAGGTGTGGTTGAAGAAAGCGGTAACCCGCGCGAAGTGCTGGTGAACCCGCAATCCGAGCGTTTGCAGCAATTCCTCTCGGGTAGCCTGAAGTAATCAGAACTGCCGTTGTGCACTGCGATAGTGCATGCTTCGCAGTCTAAAGGCTGGCCCGGATCCCCTGTGGGGGCGGGCTTGCTCGCGACAACGGTGTGTCAGTCAACATCATGGCTGTCTGAACCACCGCTGTCGCGAGCAAGCCCGCTCCCACATTTGATCTTTGCCGGTTTTGCGATTTGTGTTCATTTACGGGCTAGCATTGGCTCATGCCTTCATCACTGTTCTTCGCTTCGGATCGCTCGCCCATGACTGCCCATCGAATTGGTTTCCTGATTTGGCCCAGCACTAAAGCACTGACGCTTGCGCTGGCTGAGGAGGCCTTGCGTGTTGCCCAGCGTGTGCATCCGGACGTGGTTTACGAACTGTCGTTCCTGCAGGCCGAAGCGCCGAGTGAAAGCGCCTGGCAATTGCCGGGTGAGGCGTGGACCGGCAAGCTCGAAAACTTCCAGAAACTGTTCCTGCTTGCTGACGAGCCACCGACCGCACTGGTGCCGGCGCTCAGCAGTGCGCTCAAGCAACTGGTGCGTTCCGGTTGTGTGATCGGCGGTCTGTCGGCCGGTGTTTACCCGCTGGCGCAGTTGGGCTTGCTCGACGGTTATCGCGCGGCTGTGCATTGGCGCTGGCAGGATGATTTCGCCGAGCGCTTTCCGAAGGTCATCGCCACCAGTCACCTGTTCGATTGGGATCGCGATCGCCTGACCGCGTGCGGCGGGATGTCGGTGCTCGACTTGTTGCTGGCCGTGCTGGCCCGCGATCACGGTGCGGAACTGGCCGGTGCGGTGTCCGAAGAACTGGTGGTCGAACGCATCCGCGAGGGCGGCGAGCGCCAGCGCATTCCGTTGCAGAACCGCCTGGGTTCCAGTCATCCGAAGCTCACCCAGGCGGTGTTGCTCATGGAAGCCAACATCGAAGAACCGCTGACTACCGACGAAATCGCCCAGCACGTGTGCGTATCCCGTCGGCAGCTGGAGCGGATCTTCAAGCAATACCTCAACCGTGTGCCGAGCCAGTATTACCTGGAACTGCGCCTGAACAAGGCCCGGCAGATGTTGATGCAAACCAGCAAGTCGATCATCCAGATCGGCCTGTCCTGTGGCTTCTCCTCGGGGCCGCATTTCTCCAGCGCCTACCGCAATTTCTTCGGTGCCACGCCGCGGGAAGATCGCAACCAGCGGCGCAGCAGCAGCCCGTTCGAATTGTCATCGGTGCCGCCGGAACGCGGCTGAGCAGCTCCTGATCCCGATCAGTCTTCCGGTTCGGACGCCTCGGACGTCGACACTTCCAATTCTGCCCGATCGATCACTTCCTGAATGCCGAAGTCGACACTGGTCAGCCTGAAATACTCGATCAGGATCTGCAGGCTGTCTTCGGAGAACGGATTGCCCCGCAAGTTGATGCTTTCGGCGATCTCAAGCGGCAGTTCGAGGAGGTCGGCGGGTATCCGGCTGATTGCGTTGTCGCTCAGGTCTACGGTTTCCAGGCTCTTGAGCTGCAACAGTCCAGGGGGTAATTCGGTGAGCCCGCAGTTGTCCAGTTGCAGGGTTGCCAGATCCGCCATCTGGCTGATATCCGGAGCCAGCCCCAGCGGATTGTTTCTCAAGTCGATGAATTCCAGGTGGGCCATCTCGGCCAGGTTCAGGGCAGACTGCGGGGTCAGGGTGATGTTGCAGTCGAGGAGATTGAGCGATCTCAAATCGCTCATCCGGAAGATCGCCTCCGGGAGATCGCCGAGCATGAAGTCGTTCATAACGAGGGTCTTGAGTTTGGGGAAGCACTCCAGGAATCCGGTGACGCCTGTGGTCAGGCCACTCTCGCTACTCAGGTAAACCAGAGATACATGGCTGAAGTCTGCGCTCAGTATCGGCAGGTTACCGGTTATCCGCGTGTCCAGGTTCAGGTCATAAGTAGTTGTTTGCTGTGAATCGTCGAAGTCATCCAGCTCGGTTTCCCGGCGCCAGCAGCGCAGTACGGACTCTCTGAATGCGTCCCGTGTCGAGTGCTCGATCAGTAGTTGCTGGGCAGTGAAGGGTTGATTGCTGTGGGGGTGGACGGCGGGAATATTGCCGGTCCAGGCGGACAGGTCGTTCTCCAGGGTGGTGAGTTCGACTTCCAGGCGGGTCAGTTCGACTCGACCCTCATCCAGTGTCCCGGGCAGTTTGTAGATGAATTTGCTGGCATCTTCCTGGTCCATCCAGGGGTACAGTGCCTGCGCGCGGTGGATATCTGCTGCTTCTGCATAGATGCCGAAGTCCTGACGGGTCTGATGGAAGTGCTGTTTTAGGCGTTCGCGGGTTACGCTGGAAAGCGGATTGTTGTCCAGGTCGAAACCCTCCTGGGTGCGTTGTTGCAGCGTGAAAAGTTCGCCGGGCAACTCTTTGATCTGGTTGTTGTTGAGCAGGGCGGTGCTCAGGCGTGGGCGAGTCAATAATTCGCGCGGGAGTTCAGTAATGCCCGTCTGCGATACGTCGATGTAATTCAAATCGGGCATGCTGCCGACATCGGGTGTCAGGCCCAAGGGGTTGTTGAACAAGTCCAAGGTGGTCAACTGATGCAGGCCTGCGAGTCCGAGCTGGCTTTCGGGGCTGAGGGTGATCGCGCAATTGCTCAGAATGAGTTCTTCGAGTTGCAGCGATGCAAGGGTGTCGGGCAAGTGGCCAAGGTTGAAATCGCGCAGTTTCAGGATACGTAGCCCGGTAAAACTGCGCAGAAACTCGTGCATGCCCCGCGTGGCGCTACCACCATTCATCCTTAGCATCGTGACGCCGCTGAAGTCGGTGCTCAGGGCTGGCAATTCGCCGATGATCGGTTGGAAGAAGTTGAAGCCGGCCGTTTCAAGCCCGGTCTCGGGAAGGGTCCATTGCCGTCGCCAGCAGTCCATCAAGTTGATGGTGAACTGTTGACGGACCTGCTTTTGTGCGGCGAATTGCTCGGGGGTGACCCTGGTTTGTGTGTCTGGGATAAACAGCGGAATGTCGTCGCGCCAGGAAGAAAGCGTTTCCTGGAGCTGCGTGTGTTGAACCATAAGCCGACTCAGTTCTGCCCGCGGTCCGTTTGGGTGCTGTTGCAAGCGTTCGACGAAGGCGTCGAGCTCTTCGGTGGATAGATGGGGGAACAGTGTCTGAGCCCGAGCTTGCAAGGTAGGTGTGTTGCGTGGCATTTGACGATACCCGTCACCGCCACCGAGCAAGCGCATTACCTTTGGGTCGTAGGTGGGTTTGAGGTCGGGGTGTTGAACCAGCAGCGAGCGTAATGCGTCACGGCTCAAGATGTGATTGCGAATTAACTGTTTGAGTCGTTCACCTTCACCGATATGAAGGTTCAAAGCGGTGCGTTCACTGTCCGGCATGGCCTGTAGCAGGCAGGTGTAGAGCGAGCCCATGCTGCTGAGTTCTTCGCCGTCATGATCGAAGGCCTGATAAGAGCCGTCCTCTCTGAGTACCAGCACTTTACGCAGAGACGCGTCGGCATGGCCAAGGCTCTCGATCAGCAGGCCCTCATGGGCATACTGGCGGATTTCCAACCGTAGCTGTCCCGTCCAGCCTGGCAGTTTTTCCAGGGTGTGCAAGGCCAGCCGGTCGGTGTCGAGGTTGTTCTCGGTCGATGGCAAATCAAGCCCCTCGTAGGCGCGTGTCACGCGCACTTGCAATCCGGCCTCTTGGCTCAGCTCGACCAGGCGAGGGGAAATGGTTGGTTTTTTCAGCTGTTGCAGTTCCAGGTCGCTTGCTGTGTCCACAATTGCTTGAGCTACGCTGCGTGGCAGTCCGGGCTCGGCATCCATGACCACTTGTATGGCCGCGCTAGCGCCACGTTCGAGTCTGCGATAACGCTGATCGAACAGGCCTTGCCGTTTCTGTTCGGCAAGCTGCGCAAGTATCTTGCGCAACCGCTGCGCCCGGTTTTCCAGGCCAGGGGAGGGGTGAGCGAATTCTTCGCCCATCAGCGTTCTGGCTTCGCTGTCCGACAGGGTCAGGAGAAAGGTTTTCAGCAGGTCGCCGTCGGTGAGGCGGGAGGCGTCGACTTCCACCACGGGTACATCGGGCGCCGGGCTTTGCCAAAGGTTTTGCGCATTTTCGTCGATCAGTCGCAGGCCTTTGTTTGCCGGCCAGTAACCGTTTTCATTGAGCAGTTCCAGCTGTGTCACGGGATCCGCCTTGAGGAAGTGCTCCGGCTGATCGCTGCCGATCTGATCGATAAAGGTTTGTATGTCCTGATCGATCCCGAAGCGTTTGAGTGTGTCGGCCAACAACGGCGGCACCTGCCCGGCATTCACGTGCATCTTGCGCAGGGCATCTTCGTGGCTGCCGCTGATACTGAGGATGCGCTCGCGGGTACTGGCCGAAAAACGCTGCATGTCCGGGCCGATACGGTGCAGCACGGTGGCCTGGTCCCAACTCAACGGCTGGTCGAGTTCGGTTTGCCAGGCGCCGCTGCCGTTGTGCCGCAGTTGTGGTTTGTAGGCGTCAGGGCGCGTGGGGTGGTCGATGCGATGCTCGCCGATGACTGAGTCCTCGCTGACGGCGTAGTTTTTGCCTTCCAGGGGTAACAGGGTTTTACCTTGATGCCTGTACAGTCCGAGTGAATCCGGTTTTGAGTCGGCTGGGAGTGTGGCGGGGTGCTCGTAGGCGGTCAGGTCGGGTTTCCAATAGCGGGTTTCGCCGTTGGGCTGCTTCACCGAATTGAAACGGTCGATGAACTGCACAATTTCCTTGGGCAGGATCGCGCGAAATTCTCCCGCCGCGATCACGCCACCCGCCGCAAAGGTGCCCAGTTGTACGGCGGATTCAACAACGCCCATGAAATGCTCGAAGGCCTCGGTGGTGTGACCCTCGGCCCAGTCAATAATGCTTTCGAAGGTTTCGTCGAGCAATTGGTAGGCCATGTAGGCCAACATCAACTCGCCAAGGAAAGGTACGAACGGCAGGGCAATAAAGGCTGCGATGTTCAGCAGGGTCGAAGCTATTTCGGTAAAGGAGTCCCATAACGCCCAGCGGGCTCTCTGGTCGACTGTTGCGGTGGATACCGCGATCACCCGCGCATCGTTGAGGATCTTGTTGAGCTTGCTCTGGTAGAGGTGGGTCAAGAGATTGTCTTTCACCGGCTTGGCCGCAATGTGCAAGTCGGGACGTTGGTTCGGGCGCTCTCGCCAGGTCGGGTGCGGATCGCCCGGTGGAACAGGCTGCCAGGTTAAAGGTGATAGCTCGTTGTTCAACTGCGCGAAAAAGTGCCCACGATCCTCATGATTGATGAATCGACTGAAAAACTGTTGGTATTCGGGGGCACGCAAGCGCTGACCAAGTTCCTCGGCGAATGCGGCGGTTGAACTGTATTCCTTGATCGGGTGTTCGGGGTCGTCAGGAATGTAGGCCACCACTCTGACCACTTCTGTTGCGCGCTCCAGATCCGGTGCAAACAAAACGATGCCGGTCAGGCGAGCGTTCATGATTGTCAGTTCATGGAAGCCCCAGGGTAGACCGTGCAAACCTAAAGAAGGCAGGTTGTCGAGCAAGCCAAGAGTCAGTTGGTGGACGTCACTGCCCAGCAATTTTTGCATCTGCGCCATGTGCAGGGCAGCGGTGAGTGCGGTTTTCTGGCTGTCGTGAATTTTCGATTTCAGTATTGCCGCGGCCACGGGATTGCTGATGCCAAGATTGTCGTCCAGATACTCTTTATAGCGCTGGCCAATGTCCAGTTCCCGGCAGAGGCGGGTAAAAGCCGTGATGGGCATCTTTTCCAGTATCTGCGGCAATGTATTGAATTGCCCGGTAGCAGAGGGGGGCGTGATGTAAGTCGAGGCGGGCTCGAAGGCGTCTGCATTGGTTTCGGCGCTTTCAAAGTTGTGCAATGCGGCATCCAGCAGCGACACCGTCCAGATGCGCGCAGCGCCGGATTTCAGCCGAAGCCATGGAATGTGAGCTGGAATATAAAGGCGAAGGAACGTTTTACGAGCGTCCAGTTCCAGGCCGAATTGAGTCTTGAGCGCCGTTTCGAGTAGTGGTTTGGCGAAGTCGGCGGGGCTCTGCAGCTTTGCCATCATTTGATCAACCTGGTTCTGGCTGCTCACATGACGGGCAATGAGTTTGCCCAGTTCTGCATGCTGATGGGGTGGAGCGTCCTTGAGCCCGGCCGGAATGCCTGGCGCGCTGTTGCGCAGTGCCTCACGCCGTTGAGGCGTTGCTTGACGGAGCCAGGAGGGGATCACGTTGATCAGGTGCTGATAGTGAGCGTCTGGCCTGAATGCATCGCTAGCAATGTCGGTATGTTGGGTATTCATGCGGTTAAGGTGACCATCGAAGTGGGATGAGGCCCTTAGGAAACCGCGTTAGCCCGGACGCTGTGCGGTACATATTTACCGCGCTCGGGCCATTGCCATGAGTTACAACGCAGCAAGCCTGCCGCAAACGTCCGCCGCCAGTTAAACTGCGCCTTTGCGACCCTATATGTCGCATTGCCGTAAACCCGGGAAAATCCGGGGTTTGCGCTATAAGAAGTTGTCGCTTGGCGGCAAGGCCGGGCCGAAAACTGTCCTTACAATCCTCACCAAGCTCGCCAGTTTCAGGCGAGTGTTTTCTCTTCAGGAGACTCCGATGTCCGTTGAGCACGCTGCGGTACAACGCGCCGATTTCGATCAGGTAATGGTTCCCAACTATGCGCCTGCCGCATTCATTCCTGTGCGTGGCGCCGGTTCCCGCGTTTGGGACCAGTCCGGTCGCGAGCTGATCGACTTCGCCGGCGGGATCGCCGTCAACGTATTGGGTCACGCGCATCCGGCGCTGGTCGGTGCCTTGACCGAGCAGGCGAACAAGCTGTGGCACGTGTCCAACGTGTTCACCAATGAGCCGGCCCTGCGCCTGGCACACAAGCTGGTCGATGCCACCTTTGCCGAGCGCGCCTTCTTCTGCAACTCCGGCGCCGAAGCCAACGAGGCCGCCTTCAAGCTGGCCCGTCGTGTCGCGTTCGACCGTTATGGCAGCGAGAAGTACGAGATCATCGCCGCGCTCAACAGCTTCCACGGCCGTACCCTGTTCACCGTGAACGTCGGTGGCCAGTCGAAGTATTCCGATGGCTTCGGTCCGAAGATCACCGGCATCACCCACGTGCCATACAACGATCTGGCTGCGTTGAAAGCTGCCGTTTCCGACAAGACCTGCGCCGTGGTCCTGGAGCCTATTCAAGGTGAGGGCGGCGTACTGCCGGCCGAACTGGCCTACCTGCAAGGCGCCCGCGAGCTGTGCAATGAGCACAACGCGCTGCTGGTGTTCGACGAAGTGCAAACCGGCATGGGCCGTACCGGCCACCTGTTCGCCTACCAGCATTACGGCGTGATCCCGGACATCCTGACCAGCGCCAAGAGCCTGGGCGGTGGTTTCCCGATCGCCGCCATGCTGACCACCGAAGACCTGGCCAAGCACCTGGTCGTCGGCACCCACGGCACCACTTACGGCGGCAACCCGCTGGCGTGCGCTGTCGCAGGCGCGGTGATCGACGTGATCAACACCCCAGAGGTGCTGGCTGGCGTCAATGCCAAACACGACAAGTTCAAGGCACGCCTTGAGCAGATCGGCGAGAAATACGGCCTGTTCACCCAGGTCCGTGGCCTGGGTCTGTTGATCGGCTGTGTGCTGAGCGATGCCTGGAAAGGCAAGGCCAAGGACATCTTCAATGCCGCTGAACAAGAAGGCCTGATGATTCTGCAAGCCGGCCCGGACGTGGTGCGTTTCGCCCCAAGCCTGGTAGTGGAAGACGCCGATATCGATGCCGGTCTGGACCGCTTCGAACGTGCCGCGGCAAAACTGACGCAAGCCTGATAGACCCTTCGACGCCTGACCTTTCAGGCGTCGAACCCAATTTTTGTATGCCGGGCCCGCTTTACTGTAGGAGCGAGCTTGCTCGCGATGGTGGATCAGCCACATTGGTGTCGACTGACACTCCATCGCGAGCAAGCTCGCTCCTACAGGAGTTCCAAGGCGGCCCCGGCTTATTTTCCTCAAAGAGTTTTAGAAAAAGGAGTGACACCATGCTGGTGATGCGCCCCGCGCAAATGGCTGATCTGGGCGAGGTACAGCGTCTGGCTGCGGACAGTCCGATTGGTGTCACTTCCTTGCCGGATGACGTTGAGCGCCTGAGCGACAAGATCGCGGCAAGCGAAGCCTCGTTCGCCGCCGAAGTGAGTTTCAACGGTGAGGAAAGCTATTTCTTCGTCCTCGAAGACTCCACCACCGGCAAGCTGGTCGGTTGCTCGGCCATCGTGGCGTCGGCCGGTTACTCCGAGCCGTTCTACAGCTTCCGCAACGAAACCTTCGTGCACGCTTCCCGCGAGCTGAAGATTCACAACAAGATCCACGTGCTCTCGCAGTGCCACGACCTGACCGGCAACAGCTTGCTGACCAGCTTCTATGTACAGCGCGAACTGGTGGGGTCGCCTTGGGCGGAGCTTAACTCCCGTGGCCGTTTGCTGTTCGTAGCCAGCCATCCGGAGCGTTTTGCCGATTCCGTGGTGACCGAAATCGTCGGTTACAGCGATGAAAACGGCGACTCGCCGTTCTGGGATGCCATCGGTCGCAACTTCTTCGACCTCAACTACGCCGAAGCCGAGCGTCTGTGCGGGCTCAAAAGCCGTACGTTCCTTGCCGAACTGATGCCGCATTACCCGATCTACGTGCCACTGCTGCCGGACTCCGCTCAAGAGGCCATGGGCCAGGTGCACCCGCGCGCGCAGATCACCTTCGACATTCTGATGCGCGAAGGTTTCGAGACCGATCACTACATCGACATCTTCGACGGTGGCCCGACCCTGCATGCCCGTGTCTCGGGGATCCGCTCGATCGCCCAGAGCCGTGTGGTGCCGGTGAAGATCGGTGAACCGGTCAAAGGCGTCGGTCGCCAGTACCTGGTTGCCAATGCCCAGCTGCAGGATTACCGCGCGGTCATGCTCGAGCTCGATTACGCGCCGGGCAAACCGGTGACCCTGGACCTGGAGGCGGCCGAAGCCCTGGGTGTCGGCGAGGGTGCCAGCGTGCGCCTGGTCGCGGTTTAACAGCGACCTGGCCTGATTGCTC
This sequence comes from Pseudomonas sp. EU05-FHT14B02, assembly GCF_058791055.1. Lineage (NCBI taxonomy): Bacteria > Pseudomonadati > Pseudomonadota > Gammaproteobacteria > Pseudomonadales > Pseudomonadaceae > Pseudomonas > Pseudomonas sp. EU05-FHT14B02. Next base: position 250,784 of record NZ_JBYTDD010000003.1, read on the forward strand.
GTTTAGAAAGCAGCGAAGTTTCACGGGTGGCGCAAGCGGCCCGTTTGAGGAGATAGCATGATCGTTCGTCCCGTACGCAGCAGCGATTTACCCGCTCTGATCGACCTGGCCCGCAGCACTGGCACCGGCCTGACCACCTTGCCGGCCAACGAAGAGCGGCTGGCCCATCGGGTCGGCTGGGCCGAGAAGACCTTTCGCGGCGAAGCCGGGCGGGGCGACGCGGACTACCTGTTCGTGCTCGAAGATGACGACGGGCGCGTGGTGGGCATTTCCGCCATTGCCGGCGCCGTTGGCCTGCGTGAGCCCTGGTACAACTTCCGGGTCGGTCTGACGGTCAGCGCCTCGCAAGAGTTGAACATCTATCGTGAAATCCCGACGCTGTTCCTGGCCAACGACCTGACCGGCAACTCCGAACTGTGCTCGCTGTTCCTGCACGCCGATTACCGCAGTGGCCTCAACGGTCGCATGCTGTCCAAGGCGCGGATGTTGTTCATCGCCGAATTCCCGCAATTGTTCGGCAACAAGATCATTGCCGAAATGCGCGGGGTTTCCGACGAGGCCGGGCGTTCGCCGTTCTGGGAAAGCCTGGGCCGGCACTTCTTCAAGATGGAATTCAGCCAAGCTGACTACCTGACCGGCGTGGGCAATAAGGCGTTCATCGCCGAGCTGATGCCGAAATTCCCACTGTACACCTGCTTCCTGTCGCCGGATGCGCGCAATGTGATCGGTCAGGTTCATCCGGACACCGAGCCGGCGCTGGCCATGCTCAAGAGCGAAGGTTTCAGCTACCAGGGCTACGTCGATATCTTCGACGCAGGCCCGGCGATCGAGTGTGAAACGGGCAAGATCCGCGCGGTGCGCGACAGCCAGGCGCTGGTGCTGGCCGTCGGCACACCGGGTGACGATGCCACGCCATTCATCATTCACAACCGCAAGCGCGAGGACTGCCGGATCACTGCCGCGCCTGCACGTCTGGCCGCCGGCACCCTGGTGGTCGATCCGCTGACCGCCAAACGTCTTCAACTCAACGCGGGCGATCAAGTGCGCGCCGTGGCGTTGTCCGCAGCTCGGGAGTCGAAATAATGAAGTCGCTTTACATCGCAGGTGAATGGCTGGCAGGTGGGGGCGAAGCCTTCGAGTCGCTGAACCCGGTGACCCAGCAGGTACTGTGGTCTGGCGTCGGAGCCACCGCCGGTCAGGTCGAGTCGGCTGTGCAAGCGGCGCGTCAGGCGTTCCCGGACTGGGCGCGGCGCACCCTGGAAGAGCGTATCTCGGTGCTGGAGGCCTATGCCGCCGCACTGAAGAATCACGCTGACGAATTGGCTCATACCATCGGCGAGGAAACCGGCAAACCTCTGTGGGAAGCGGCGACCGAAGTCACCAGCATGGTCAACAAGATTGCCATCTCGGTGCAGAGCTACCGCGAACGTACCGGCGAGAAGAGCGGGCCGCTGGGCGATGCCACCGCTGTGCTGCGCCACAAACCCCACGGCGTGGTGGCGGTGTTCGGTCCTTACAACTTCCCGGGTCACCTGCCCAACGGCCATATCGTGCCGGCACTGTTGGCCGGTAACAGCGTGCTGTTCAAGCCAAGCGAACTGACACCGAAAGTCGCTGAACTGACGGTCAAGTGCTGGATCGAGGCTGGCCTGCCGGCCGGCGTATTGAACCTGCTGCAAGGCGCTCGCGAAACCGGTATCGCCCTGGCGGCGAACCCGGGCATCGACGGGCTGTTCTTCACCGGTTCCAGCCGCACCGGCAATCACCTGCACCAGCAATTTGCCGGTCGTCCGGACAAGATCCTGGCGCTGGAAATGGGCGGTAATAACCCGCTGGTGGTCGATCAGGTCGCTGATCTCGATGCCGCTGTGTACACCATCATTCAGTCCGCGTTCATTTCCGCCGGCCAGCGTTGCACCTGTGCCCGTCGCTTGCTGGTGCCGCAAGGTGCCTGGGGCGACTCATTGCTGGCGCGCCTGGTGGCGGTCAGCTCGACCCTCTCAGTCGGAGCCTTCGATCAGCAACCGGCGCCGTTCATGGGCTCGGTGGTTTCCCTTGGCGCTGCGAAAGCGTTGATGGATGCGCAAGAACATCTGCTGGCCAACGGCGCCGTGGCGCTGCTGGAAATGACTCAGCCTCAGGCTCAATCGGCCTTGCTGACCCCTGGCATCCTGGACGTGAGCGCCGTTGCCGATCGTCCTGACGAAGAGCTGTTCGGCCCGTTGCTGCAGGTGATCCGCTACGCTGATTTTGAAGCGGCGATCGCTGAAGCCAACGACACCGCTTACGGTCTGGCCGCCGGCCTGCTGTCGGACTCCGAAGCTCGCTACCAGCAGTTCTGGCTGGAAAGCCGGGCCGGTATCGTCAACTGGAACAAACAACTGACCGGTGCGGCAAGCAGTGCGCCATTCGGCGGCGTCGGCGCCTCGGGCAACCATCGCGCCAGCGCTTACTACGCGGCGGATTACTGCGCGTACCCGGTGGCCTCGCTGGAAACGCCGAGCCTGGTATTGCCAGCGGCCCTTACGCCTGGCGTGAAGATGGCGTGATGCCCATCGCGGGCAAGCCCGCTCCCACAGGTTCGGTGGCGTTCACATATCTTGTGTACGACGCAATCACTGTGGGAGCGAGCTTGCTCGCGATCGCCGCGACCCGGTCTAAAAGAACAGTTACTGAAGCCTATAACAACAGATTCTCGTGGAGCCTCGCTGATGAAATCCTATGAAGTCAATTTTGACGGTCTAGTGGGGCCGACCCATAACTACGGCGGCCTGTCTTATGGCAACGTCGCGTCCCAGAGCAACAGCCAACAGTCTTCCAACCCCAAGGAAGCGGCGCTGCAAGGCCTGGCGAAGATGAAAGCGCTGATGGAAATGGGTTTCCAGCAAGGCGTACTGGCACCGCAAGAGCGCCCGGATGTGGCTGCACTGCGTCGCCTGGGCTTTGGCGGCACCGACGCTCAAGTGATCGAGCGCGCTGCCAAAGAGGCGATGCCGCTGCTGGTGGCCAGTTGCTCGGCGTCGAGCATGTGGGTGGCCAACGCCGCGACCGTCAGCCCGAGCGCCGACACCGCTGATGGCCGCGTGCATTTCACCGCCGCCAACCTCAACTGCAAATACCACCGCAGCATCGAACACCCGACCACCAGCCGCGTGCTGGGGGCGATGTTCGCTGACCAGAAACACTTCGCCCACCACGCCGCCTTGCCGCCCGTGGCGCAATTCGGTGACGAAGGCGCGGCCAACCACACGCGTTTCTGCCGTGAATACGGCGAAGCCGGTGTCGAGTTCTTCGTGTTCGGCCGCAGTGCGTTCGACACCCGCTACCCGTCACCGCAGAAGTACCCGGCGCGCCAGACTCTCGAAGCGTCCCAGGCCGTTGCCCGTTTGCACGGCTTGAGTGATGACGGCGTGGTCTATGCCCAGCAGAACCCTTCGGTGATCGATCAGGGCGTGTTCCACAACGACGTGATCGCCGTGGGTAATGGTGAAGTGCTGTTCTATCACGAGGACGCGTTCCTCGAGACCGAGAAAATGCTCGCTGAATTGCAGAGCAAACTCGCCAAAGTCGGTGGGAAATTTCAGTCTGTGTGTGTGCCTCGTTCCGCCGTCAGCGTGGAAGACGCGGTTCGTTCCTACCTGTTCAACAGCCAACTGCTGTCGCGTCCTGACGGCTCCATGCTGTTGATCGTGCCGGAAGAATGCCGTGGCAACGAGCGTGTCTGGAAGTACTTGCAGGGTTTGACCAGCTCCGGTGGCCTGATCCGCGAAGTGAAAGTCTTCGATCTCAAGCAGAGCATGCAGAACGGCGGCGGCCCTGCTTGTCTTCGACTGCGTGTCGCGCTCAACGAAACCGAACTGGCGGCCGTCAACCCAGGGGTTATCATGACGGCACCGTTGTACGGCACACTGACCGAATGGGTCGAGAAGCACTACCGCGACCGCATGACCGAAAACGATCTGGCGGACCCGCAATTGCTGCTTGAGTGCCGGACGGCACTGGATGAACTGACGCAAATCCTTAAACTGGGCGCGGTTTATCCATTCCAGATCAATTGATCGACGGCGCGCCGCTTTCTACGGCAGCGCGCTGATTCATCTCAAACGAGAGCGTAAAGACATGAGCGATACCCTGCAGCTGATCCTTGAAGACACCGACGGCACGCAACTGGAAACGTCCTGCACCCGCGTCGCGGTCCTGTGGCAAGGTAAAGAGCTGTGGATCCAGCAGGATGGCCGTGGTCAGTTGCTGATCGGCGTGGACGTCGAAGAAGGCGACGCCGAGTACGCCAACCTGCTGTTGCGCCCATTGGCGACTAATCTGGTAAGTCTGCAACTGGAAATGGAACCGGCTGACCTCGGTGACGACGAGGAACACGTCCACGGTCCGGACTGCAACCACGATCACTAAGGAAACCGCTTTATGCTCGCCCTCGGCAAACTGCTTGAACTGACCCTCGCCGGCCGCGAACCGGCGGAGAAGACTCAACTGACTGTCGAAGGCGTGCGCATGCGCTGGTTGAGCGAAGGTGCGCTGGAAGTCCGGCCACCTGAAGCCCGTGACAACGGCCTGGACCTGCTGCTTTCTGCGGGAATCCACGGCAACGAAACAGCGCCGATCGAGTTGCTCGATCGCCTGTTGCACGACATTGCCCGCGGCGATCTGAAGCCGCGCGCACGTATTCTGTTCCTGTTCGGCAACCCGGAAGCGATTCGCAAGGGCGAGCGTTTCGTCGAGCAGGACGTCAATCGGCTGTTCAATGGCCGTCACGAACAAAGCAGCGGTTGCGAAGCTCTGCGCGCCTGTGAGCTGGAGCGTTTGGCTGCCAGCTTCTTCAGCCTGCCGGATCGCCAGCGCCTGCACTACGACCTGCACACGGCGATTCGTGGCTCGAAAATCGAGCAGTTCGCCTTGTACCCGTGGAAGGAGGACCGCCAGCATTCGCGTCAGGAACTGGCGCGCCTGCGTGCTGCCGGCATGGAAGCGGTGTTGCTGCAGAACAAGCCGTCCATCGTGTTCAGCTCCTATACCTACGACAAGCTGGGTGCCGAGGCCTTTACCCTGGAGTTGGGCAAGGCGCGGCCGTTCGGTCAGAACGACGGTGTCAACGTCTCGCTGCTGGAGAAGCGCCTCAAGCAGATCATCGAGGGTACCGAACCAGAACTGACTGAGGACGCGCTGGACGGTTTGCAGCTGTACAGCGTGGCGCGAGAAATCATCAAGCACAGCGACAGCTTCCGCCTGAACCTGCCGGCGGACATCGAGAATTTTTCGGAGCTGGAAGTGGGTTACCTGCTGGCTGAAGACATCGCCAATACCCGCTGGATCATCGAGGAGGAGGGCGCCCGGATCATTTTCCCGAACCCCAGGGTGAAGAATGGTTTGCGTGCCGGCATCCTGATCGTGCCGACCACCGACGAAAACCTGGCCTGATTACGGCAATTAACCTCTGTAGGAGCGAGCTTGCTCGCGATGAATCTGAAAACGACGCGGGGTGCCAGGCTTCCCGCGTTATCGTTGACGACCATCGCGAGCAAGCTCGCTCCTACAAGGATTTCGGTGTTTAGACCGCTACGGCGCGCGGTTCAGAGCGACGCAGGCTGCGGATTTTCAGCAACGTATCCGCACAGGTCTTTGCTGCTTCCTGGCCTTTATGCAGGAAATGCTCGAAGAAGAACTTCTGGTGCTCTTCACCTGCATGGAAGTGGTGCGGGGTCAGGGACACCGAGAACACCGGCACTTCGGTTTCCAGTTGAACCTGCATCAGGCCGCTGACCACCGACTGGGCGACGAACTCGTGACGGTAGATCCCGCCGTCCACCACCAGGGCTGCGGCGACGATGCCGGCATAACGACCGGTCTTGGCCAGCAACTTGGCGTGCAGGGGCATTTCAAAGGCACCGCCGACTTCGAAGAAATCGATGTCGGACTCCTGATAGCCCTGGGCAATCATTTCGGCGACGAAGCCTTTACGGCTCTGATCGACAATGTCCTTGTGCCAGCAGGCCTGGATAAACGCTACGCGCTCGCCCTGATGGTGTTTGCTTTTGCTATCGATTGCGGTGGGTTGCATGTTCTGACTCCTGTTTGTGTGAAAAACAGGGCGTTATGAATCGAAGGGGATTTGAGGGTACGCACGCTCGCACGAATGCCGGCGGACGGCCCTATTTTGTCAATCCCGTTCTCTCTTCATCCGGACTATGACCGTCGGCCCCGGGATCACACCGGGTCTGCTGACCTTGCTGTCAGGCACCGCCGAAGCCGTGCTGTCACCAAGCGCTCGCGGGCTATGCGCATTGCGCGCAATTACCGCCGGTGGGGAGTTGCACCCCGCCCTGAGAACGTTTTTGCCGCCAAAATGTTTGGTGGCGCAGCGTTTTTATCACATATTTGCGGTATGCGCATGACCCCTTTTGGATGATTGTCATCGACTTTTCTGTTGGTTTAATCGGCCTTTTCCTACGCAAGGGTTGATTAATCGTCGCCATGCCCGCAGTAATTCTTTCCTGAAAGGGATTTCCCCTGCTTACCGAGGCCAGATTCATGAGTGTTATCGATCTTCGCAGCGACACCGTCACCCAACCTTGCGCTGGCATGCTCGAAGCAATGACCAAGGCCGCCACCGGCGATGACGTGTATGGCGAAGATCCGACGGTCAATCACCTGGAAGCCGAACTGGCCAGGCGCCTGGGTTTCGCCGCGGCACTGTTCGTGCCGACCGGCACCATGAGCAACCTGTTGGGGTTGATGGCTCATTGTGAGCGCGGTGACGAGTACATCGTCGGCCAGCAGGCCCACACTTATAAGTACGAAGGTGGTGGCGCGGCGGTGCTTGGCTCGATCCAGCCGCAACCGCTGGAGGTGCAGGCCGATGGTTCGCTGGACTTGGCGCAGGTCGCTGCTGCAATCAAGCCGGACGACTTCCATTTTGCCCGCACCCGTTTGCTGGCGCTGGAAAACACCATGCAAGGCAAGGTCCTGCCACTGGAATACCTGGCACGGGCGCGCAGTTTTACCCGCGAGCATGGCTTGCAACTGCACCTGGACGGCGCACGTCTGTACAACGCGGCAGTGAAGCTGGGTGTGGATGCCCGGGAAATCACCCAGTATTTCGATTCCGTCTCGGTGTGCCTGTCCAAGGGGCTGGGCGCACCGGTCGGTTCAGTGCTCTGCGGCTCGGCCGAGCTGATCGGCAAGGCCCGGCGCCTGCGCAAGATGGTCGGTGGCGGCATGCGTCAGGCCGGGGTTCTCGCGGCGGCCGGCCTGTATGCGCTGGATAACAACGTTCAGCGCTTGGCCGATGACCATGCCAACGCACAGTTGCTGGCCGAAGGGCTGCGCGGGGCGGGGTTCGAGGTCGAACCGGTGCAGACCAACATGGTTTATGTGCAGATGGGCGACCAGGCCGAGGCCATCAAGACCTTTGCCGCCAGGCACGGGATCAAACTCAGTGCCGCCGCGCGTCTGCGCATGGTCACGCATATGGATGTCAGCCGTGCGCAAATCGAGCAGGTCGTCGCGACATTCGTCGACTTTTCGCGCAAGTGATAGCGTTAGCACTCCAATTGACCGTTTCTATCGTATAAACACGCTGTACCCCGCGCGCAGGGCCGATATAATGCGGCCCTTTGCCGTCGCTTCGTCTGTTGACGTTTCGAACAGGCCTTTGGCCGCAGCCTCCGTGGAAGAACCTAATGAAAAGCGCAGAAATCCGTGAAGCCTTCCTTCGCTTCTTCGAAGAGCAAGGCCACACCCGTGTAGCCTCCAGCTCTTTGATTCCGGGCAACGACCCAACCCTGCTGTTCACCAACGCGGGGATGAACCAGTTCAAGGACTGCTTCCTGGGCCAGGAAAAGCGCGCGTACACCCGCGCTGTCAGCAGCCAGAAATGCGTGCGCGCCGGCGGCAAGCACAACGACCTGGAAAACGTCGGTTATACCGCTCGTCACCACACCTTCTTCGAAATGCTGGGTAACTTCAGCTTCGGTGATTATTTCAAGCGTGATGCCATCAGCTACGCCTGGAACTTCCTGACTTCCGACAAATGGCTGAACCTGCCGAAGGAAAAGCTCTGGGTCACCGTCTACGCCAGCGATGACGAGGCGTATGACATCTGGACCAAGGAAATCGGGGTTCCGGCCGAGCGGATGGTACGCATCGGCGACAACAAGGGCGCGCCGTACGCCTCCGACAACTTCTGGACCATGGGCGATACCGGCCCGTGCGGCCCTTGCACCGAGATTTTCTACGATCACGGCGCCGACATCTGGGGGGGCCCGCCGGGCTCGCCGGAAGAAGACGGCGACCGTTACATCGAAATCTGGAACAACGTGTTCATGCAGTTCAACCGCACCGCCGATGGCGTGTTGCACCCGCTTCCAGCGCCGTCGGTCGACACCGGCATGGGCCTGGAGCGGATCAGTGCCGTGCTGCAGCACGTTCACTCGAACTATGAAATCGACCTGTTCCAGAGCCTGTTGAACGCATCGGCCAAGGCCATCGGTTGCACCAACGACGCTCAGGCTTCCCTGAAAGTCGTGGCTGACCACATCCGTTCCTGCGGTTTCCTGATCGCCGACGGTGTGCTGCCGTCCAACGAAGGCCGCGGCTACGTGCTGCGCCGGATCATCCGTCGCGCCTGCCGTCACGGTAACAAGCTGGGCGCCAAGGGCAGCTTCTTCTATCAGATCGTCGCGGCCCTGGTTGCCGAAATGGGCGAAGCCTTCCCGGAACTGAAATCCCAGCAGGCGCACATCGAACGCGTGCTGAAGGCCGAAGAAGAGCAGTTCGCGAAGACCCTGGAGCAGGGCCTGAAGATCCTCGAGCAGGATCTGGCCGAGCTCAAGGGCGACGTGGTGCCGGGCGACGTAGTGTTCAAACTCTACGACACCTACGGTTTCCCGATGGACCTGACTGGCGACATCGCTCGCGAGCGCAGCCTGACCATTGACGAAGCAGGTTTCGAGCGTGAGATGGAAGCCCAGCGCGTCCGTGCTCGCTCGGCCAGTTCCTTCGGCATGGACTACAACAGCCTGGTCAAGGTTGACGTCGATACCGAGTTCACTGGTTACACCGCTCACAGCGGTTCCGCCAAGATCGTTGCTCTCTATAAGGATGGGCAGTCGGTCGACGTTTTGAGCGAAGGCGAAGAGGGCGTGGTCGTTCTCGATCAGACGCCGTTCTATGCGGAGTCCGGTGGTCAGATTGGTGATTGCGGCTTCCTCCAGGCTGGCGCTGCGCGTTTCGATGTGCGCGACACCACCAAGACCGGCGGTGCGTTCCTGCACCACGGTGTGCTGGATTCGGGCAGCCTGATCGTTGGCTCGCCAGTTCAGGCGCAGGTGGATGCCGAGGTGCGTCACGCCACTTCGCTGAACCATTCCGCGACTCACTTGCTGCACGCAGCATTGCGTCAGGTGCTGGGCGATCACGTTCAGCAGAAAGGCTCGCTGGTCGACAGTCAGCGCCTGCGCTTCGACTTCAGCCACTTCGAAGCCATCAAGCCTGAACAACTGAAAGCGTTGGAAGACATCGTCAACGCCGAGATTCGCAAGAACTCCGAAGTTGAAACCGAAGAAACCGATATCGAAACCGCCAAGCAGAAAGGCGCCATGGCGCTGTTCGGCGAAAAATACGGCGACAACGTACGCGTACTGAGCATGGGCGATTTCTCCGTCGAGCTGTGCGGCGGTATCCACGCCAACCGTACCGGCGACATCGGCCTGCTGAAAATCATCAGCGAAGGCGGTGTGGCATCGGGCGTGCGTCGTATCGAGGCCGTCACCGGTGCGCAAGCGCTGGCTTACTTGAACGCGGCGGAAGAACAACTCAAGGAAGCGGCCAGCCTGGTCAAGGGCAGCCGCGATAACCTGATCGACAAGCTGTCGGCTGTGCTGGAGCGCAACCGTCTGCTGGAGAAGCAACTCGAGCAGTTGCAAGCCAAGGCTGCCAGTGCCGCGGGCGACGATCTGTCGGCCCAGGCGCTGGACGTCAAGGATGTGAAAGTGCTGGCCGTGCGTCTGGACGGTCAGGATGGCAAGGCGCTGCTGGCGCTGGTCGATCAACTGAAAAACAAACTCGGCCGCGCAGTGATCCTGCTCGGCAGTGTCCATGAGGAAAAGGTCGTTCTGGTTGCAGGCGTAACCAAAGACCTGACTGGCCAACTCAAAGCCGGTGATTTGATGAAGCAAGCCGCTGCGGCAGTGGGCGGGAAGGGTGGTGGTCGTCCAGACATGGCGCAAGGCGGCGGTACCGACGCTGGCGCACTGGATGCGGCACTGGCCCTGACCGTTCCGTTTGTAGAGCAGGGTCTATAAGGCAGTACTTGCGGCCCGCAGTCTAGTGGTGGGCCGCAACGCTGTTTGAGTGATTATTTGGGCGCCCTTCATGGGCAGAGGCGGCTTTGAAATGGCTTTGATCGTACAGAAATTTGGAGGCACCTCGGTCGGCACTGTCGAGAGAATCGAGCAGGTCGCCGACAAGGTTAAGAAATTCCGCGATGCCGGCGATGACCTGGTGGTTGTGCTGTCTGCAATGAGCGGCGAAACCAACCGTCTGATCGATCTGGCCAAGCAAATCAGTGGCGACGGCCAACCGGTTCCGCGCGAGCTGGACGTGATCGTTTCCACCGGTGAGCAGGTGACGATTGCCCTGTTGGCCATGGCGCTGATCAAGCGCGGCGTGCCGGCAGTGTCGTACACCGGCAACCAGGTGCGGATTCTGACGGATAGCGCGCACAATAAAGCGCGTATCTTGCAGATTGATGACCAGAAGATTCGCGGTGACCTGAAGGCGGGTCGTGTGGTGGTTGTCGCCGGTTTCCAGGGCGTCGACGAGCACGGCAACATCACCACCCTCGGTCGTGGCGGTTCCGACACCACCGGCGTGGCGCTGGCTGCAGCCCTGAAGGCTGACGAATGCCAGATCTACACCGACGTCGACGGCGTCTACACCACCGACCCGCGTGTGGTGTCCGTGGCTCAGCGCCTGGACAAGATCACCTTCGAAGAGATGCTGGAAATGGCCAGCCTTGGTTCCAAGGTGTTGCAGATCCGCGCGGTCGAGTTCGCCGGCAAGTACAACGTTCCGCTGCGCGTACTGCACAGCTTCAAGGAGGGTCCGGGCACCCTCATTACTATTGATGAAGAGGAAACCATGGAACAGCCGATCATTTCCGGTATCGCTTTCAACCGCGATGAAGCCAAGCTGACCATCCGTGGCGTGCCAGACATCCCGGGCGTTGCCTTCAAGATTCTCGGCCCGATCAGTGCCGCGAACATCGAAGTCGACATGATTGTGCAGAACGTCGCGCACGATAACACCACCGACTTCACCTTCACCGTGCACCGCAACGACTACCAGGCGGCGCAAGCCGTGCTGGAAAAAACCGCTGGCGAGCTGGGTGCCCGTGAAGTCGTGGGCGACACCAAGATCGCCAAGGTGTCGATTGTCGGCGTTGGCATGCGCTCTCACGCAGGCGTGGCCAGCCGCATGTTCGAATCCCTGGCCAAGGAAAGCATCAACATCCAGATGATCTCAACTTCGGAAATCAAGGTTTCCGTAGTGATCGAAGAGAAGTATCTGGAACTGGCTGTGCGCGCTCTGCACACGGCTTTCGAACTGGACGCACCGGCCCGCCAGGGCGAGTGATGCGTTTGCCAAAAGGCGCGGTCTGACCGCGCCTTTTGTTTTTTTGAATGGCGTGACCCCCGAGACTGTTCTTTTGCTCGCGCTAGTCAATACTCAGGCATGTAGGGCAGCGACCGCTCCGGTTGTGGGTCGAGTGCCTTTTTTTTGCAGACTGTTGTCCCTGAAATGTAATGCGTGAGGAGAAAGGTATGCTGATTCTGACTCGTCGGTGCGCAGAAAGCCTGATTATCGGTGATGGCGAAATCACCGTGACCGTGCTCGGCGTCAAAGGAAATCAAGTGCGCATCGGTGTTAATGCCCCCAAAGAGGTGGCTGTTCACCGGGAAGAAATTTACCTGCGTATCAAGAAAGAGAAGGACGAAGAACCAAGCCATTAATTTTTATCGTTTTTTATGTTTGCAAACGGGGAAGAAGCTGGTTAATATACGCCCCGTGTTGCGGAGAGCTGGCCGAGTGGCCGAAGGCGCTCCCCTGCTAAGGGAGTACACCTCAAAAGGGTGTCGGGGGTTCGAATCCCCCGTTCTCCGCCATTATTTGCGTAGTACGTTGTAATCTGGCTTTTTCGGTAAGTTGTTGAAATTACTAGAAAAAGTGTTTGACATAGAGATTAGACGGCCTATAATGCGCGGCAACAAATGCACTCGTAGCTCAGCTGGATAGAGTACTCGGCTACGAACCGAGCGGTCACAGGTTCGAATCCTGTCGAGTGCACCATTTAAGAGTTAGTTACAGCAATGTAAGTAACTTGGCTTCAACCAGTTGTGATCTGGTATAAAAACACAAATTGCACTCGTAGCTCAGCTGGATAGAGTACTCGGCTACGAACCGAGCGGTCACAGGTTCGAATCCTGTCGAGTGCACCATAC
>NZ_JBYTDD010000003.1:263392-341720 GCF_058791055.1 Pseudomonas sp. EU05-FHT14B02
CCATACAACAGAAAGCCCGCATTTAATGCGGGCTTTTTGCCGTCCGGGATTTGGCTTTTCCTTTCGTGCATCCCCTCTCGTCGAACTCCACCTGTGCACTGCGACCTCGCAGAGTGTCGTAGCGGTAGCTCGTGGCTGAATTTCGAATACTGATCTTGTCTGGTTTGCCGAGGGCGCTTTCGACGTCTTGCTGGCTCATGCCGGCGATCACTCGCTGATTGATGATTGCCTCCCGGCGCTCTCTGGCATTGATCAGGTTTCCACACTTGTCCTGCGCCTGACCAACCACGGTCGGCTCTCTGCTTCGGATTTTCATACCTGATGTTTCGCGGAGCTCGGCTGGCGGCATAAGCGCGATCGTGCTGCCAGGTGTAAAGGCACGGGCGTCCTGAAGTGAAACATTCTCTCCCGTGGCACAACCCAATGTGGTGAAGGTAATGCGCCCATTGGCAGCCTCACAGCGCTGCACGGTGGTGGCGGCCGCCAAGGGCAGGGGGCTAAGCAGAGTGAAAACCAAAAAGAAATTTGCAGCTAATGGCATCAGGCGTCCTCCGTGACGTTCCTTTTCAAGGGTAGCGGCTACAATTTTCGAAGGGGGGTGTGTTTTCTTTTCGGAATACGTCGTCGCATTTTCATGGATCAGGCCGATGCTCAGGTTTGTTGTGCAAGCGCTTGTTTCAGCCGAGATTTTTTAACGTTTAAAACCGTCAGGCGGTGTATCATTGCGCCCGTCAGCCCCGCCGGGGCTTGTGGAATACCTCCATGGACTTACCCAGTAGTTACTCAGTACCCCGTTTCACCAATCATGAATTGACTGATTGATCCTTCCGGCGTGCCCCGCTGCTGGGAGTGGAGTTCGCCTATGTCCGAAGTTGAAGTAAAGAAAACGCAGGAAAGCTTGCAGGATCGCCTGGCTCAGGTGGTTGAGTTGCTGCAGCGCCAGCGAGTTGTAGAAGACCTGACTCACCGCCAGGAAGGCCCGCATCATGACCGGGTCGAGAACCTGGTCCACCGGCAGAACCTCGTCGAGTTGCAACGCAAACTCGATGACCTGCACTCCGCCGACGTCGCCTACATCCTTGAAGCCTTACCGCTGGACGATCGTCTGACGCTCTGGCAACTGGTCAAGGCCGATCGCGACGGCGACATCCTTCTTGAAGTATCCGATTCGGTCCGTGAATCACTGATCGCCGACATGGACGATCACGAGCTCCTGGCTGCTGCCAAGGACATGGATGCCGACGAACTCGCTGACCTGGCCTCCGAGCTGCCGCGAGACGTCGTCCATGAGCTCATGGAGACCCTCGACCAGCAACAGCGCGAGCGCGTGCGTTCGGCTCTGTCCTATGACGAGGAGCAGGTCGGTGCGCTGATGGACTTCGAGATGGTGACCATCCGTGAGGATGTCAGCCTTGAAGTGGTCTTGCGTTATCTGCGCCGTCTCAAGGAGTTGCCGGGCCACACCGACAAGCTGTTCGTGGTCGATTACGACGGCGTGCTCAAGGGCGTATTGCCGATCAAGCGTTTGCTGGTCAACGATCCGGACAAACAGGTTTCCGAGGTGATGGCTAGCGATCCGGTGAGTTTCCACCCGGACGAAGACGCCTACGATGCCGCCCAGGCATTCGAGCGTTATGACTTGATCTCCGCACCTGTAGTCGACAAGAACGGCAAGCTGATCGGCCGTCTGACTATCGATGAAATGGTCGACCTGATCCGTGAAGAGAGCGAAAGCGAAGTTCTCAACATGGCGGGTCTGCGTGAAGAAGAAGACATTTTTGCGTCGGTCTGGAAATCCCTGCGTAACCGTTGGGCCTGGCTGGCGATCAACCTGATTACCGCGTTCGTGGCTTCTCGGGTCATCGGATTGTTTGAAGGTTCGATCGAGAAGCTCGTGGCGCTTGCGGCGTTGATGCCGATCGTGGCGGGGATCGGTGGTAACTCGGGTAACCAGACCATCACCATGATTGTTCGGGCCATGGCGCTGGACCAGGTGAGCACTGGCAATACCTCGCGCCTGATGCGCAAGGAGTTGGCGGTAGCGCTGATCAACGGCGTGATCTGGGGTGGGGTGATCGGTGTGGTTGCCTACCTGCTCTATGGCAGTTGGTCTTTGGGCGTGGTAATGACCGCCGCGATGACGCTCAACTTGTTACTGGCGGCGTTGATGGGGGTTTTGATCCCAATGACACTGGCGAAGATGGGGCGCGACCCGGCGATGGGGGCCAGCGTGATGATCACGGCCATGACCGACAGCGGCGGCTTCTTCATCTTCCTGGGGTTGGCGACAATCTTCCTGCTCTGAAGCCTCGTTCATCGAAAACCCGTCTTTGGCGGGTTTTTTTGTGCCCGGATTTCAGGCAAAAAAAAGCCAGCGATCAGGCTGGCTTTGGCTTACTGGCTGAATCAGGAGGCGTCGGCGGTCATTTCAGCGTCATGGGCGATCAGCGAAACCAGGGCGTTCTGCTGTCGATGGGAGAGCTGGCGGAAGCGCTGTAGCAACTCCCGTTCGTGCAAGGAAAGCTCCGGGCTGTCCAGGCGCATGCTCAGCTCTTCTCCCAGTGCACCTTCCTGAATAAGACTCTGCTCAAGGCGCGCAATGATTTCGGAGTTCATGCTGCGATGATGATTGCGAGCCACCTCGGCAATGCGTTCACGCATTCCGTCTGGCAGACGTACGACGAACTTGTCAGCCGTACGGCTGGAATAAATTGCCTGTTTCAATGGGCGCATATATTTAACCGGTTAGTTCAGGGGAGCGGTTTTCGGGATTGGCCGCAGGATGTCTGGTAGGACAAGCGCTCTGACCAAATGTTCAACCTGAATTGATAGAGGCGCGCATCATGCCTCAAAGCAGCCAGATCCTTGGCGCCAATTATGTGACAAATATTGAACTGGATAAAGGCGTTCTGCCAGCACCAATTATCAGAAATGCGGACTGGTTTGAAAAGTTCGACCAGGCCGTATCGCTTATTGCTTTCTCCACCCGACGAAAGGTTTCCGGTGGGTAGGAAAAAGTGAACTCGAACCCTGTTCCTTCTCTTTTATAGGATAGTGGCAAATTGCCGATTTACTAGCAGTGGTCGTATAGATGGGGTGAATTCAAGATGGATGGCAGGCCCTTGCAGCGGGTCTGCCATGTCAGGATCAACGCAGTACCGGATCAAACTTGATCTTGCGTCCGGCGATCAATGCGAGCACGAACAGCGCGCTGAATACGCCACAGGCGATCAGGGGGAGAGTGACGATCATGTCCTGGGTCAATGACAGATGGAAAATGCCGCTCAACAAGGCGAGGATGAAGAAACTCGCGGCTGATCTGGACATGCTGTGCTCCTGCTAAAGATCATTCAAAATACCAAACGTTCGGCAGACGGAGCTGGCACCAGGATGTTTTCCTGGCCGATCTCCTGGCTGACAAGGCTATGCCTGTCGCTCGTCACTGCCAGCTGCGGCGCCTTCTGCAACTGAAGGTAATGCGGCTTACGTTGGGCAACCTGCGTAGCGCTGGTCTGGGGAACAAAATGAACGCCCGCTAAAACCACCAGTGCGATTGCAGGCAAGAGTGAAAGGGCGCTCTTCATGGGGCGGGCCTCGGTTGTTCTGTGAGAACAGCAGAAGCAGCTCGCATGCCAGAGTCTATCGATAATTAAATTCTTTAAAAACAATGAATTAAGTTATTTTTGGTAAAGCACCATATTGCATTTTGCAATGATGGCTTTTTGCAGTGATGCAATTTGCATGGTAAACAAGTCCGCGCCCGGCCGAGGCGTCTGCCTACACTTAAAAAGCCTACGGACGACATGACAAAAGCCAGCCCGGCCGTTAACATGCACGCCGTCCATCGCACTGCGTATCGTCGCGGTCGACCTGTGTCTCAGTAGCTCAATTGGATAGAGCATCCCCCTCCTAAGGGGAAGGTTGGCAGTTCGAACCTGCCCTGGGACACCATATTTTTCAGCTCCCCCCGCCTGTTTCAACGCTTCCTTTCACGACTTGTAGATAACGTTCTGCAAATTCAGGCGTCTTGGATTTATCGAAGACTTCAACTCTGCCTTCGCGCCTTCCCGTCTCCTCTCCCAACTAGACTGTATCTCCCATCCCGTCTGGAAGTGCGCGGGGAGCAGGTACGGGTTGGTGCGGCAGGATTTACCGAGAACGACCTCAGTATTATGGGCACTCGGTCCCAGGCCACTGGCAAGGACGGCGAAACGGTGACGACCTAGCCCCTGAAAAAGTGAGGGACAGACCGTCTTCTATCGACTTGAAATTCAATCCAGCTCTACCCAGGCGGACTCGGTCGGTGCTTCGTTGGTGAGCCCGTGTTTGAGCGCATACATCAACAAGTCGATGCGGTTGATGAGATTTAGCTTTTGATAGATGTTGCTGAGGTGGTTGTGCACGGTGTGCTCGCTGATCCCCAGGCTCCCGGCGATGCTTACATATTTTGCGGACGGTTCGCCCACGATGGCGCGAATCAGTTCTCTCTCGCGCAGAGTCAACCGCGCCTGTTTCGCCCGTTCCAGATTGCATTTCACGGGTGTATGTCCGGACGCGGCATAGCCTGAAAGGCCGCCAGCCCATGCTCTATCCATTGCGATGTCGCTATGGTGGACCTTGAGGATGGCCTGGATGATCGATTCCGTCGGATCTTCCGCCAGGACGATGCCGCGAGCGCCAGCCTCTATCGCCTGGGCAACGGGGACGACTTCGTACAGGCCCTTGAGCAGCAACAGTTTTATTTCGGCTCTACGGGTGAGTCCTGCGACGACATCCAGAGGGTTCAGCGCATCCGGAAAGAAACTGAAAAAAATGACATCGGGCCGCAGCTGGTCGGCAAGATCCAGCGCCTGGGTATAGGTGGTGGCCTGTCCTGTCACTTCCATCTGGGGCATTCTGGCATTGATCAAGTCGTGAAGGCCCTTGAGTACGAGGGGGCGGCAATCGATCAACATCACGCCAATTGGTTCGTTTTGGTCAGTCATGATCTTCCTGACCTCCTTGAAAAACCGATGATGGCCTCCATTCGCTGGCCTTCCCGGGTCAGCAACTTGCTCACGGGGGCGCAGCGATTGAAGGAAGGATTCGAACGCCGGGAGGCCGTGATGATGCCCGCCCAGGCATTGGTAACCAGCGACCCGGGGGCCATTTCCATAAACAGCACTGGCACGCGGGGCGAACTTTTCCAGAGGGCAGGCAAAGCCCGGGAGAGAAGTTCAATACAAATAATTATCAGTGGTTTACGCATGATGATGTACTCCCTCCCGCCTCTCAACTGATTCTAGGTCAGCCCGGAGCGCTGCCAACCTGTCCATCCGTCAGTCCTCGATACAAGTCCGGTGCGGACAGGCCTGACCGATGTAATCAAGGAAGGGAGTAAACCTCGAAAATCAAGCTATTAGGCTCGCCATGGGTGGCCAATGGCCAAGGTGTGATTCTGATTGCGTTCGTCAATTAATCGACGAGTGGTGTTTACTTGGGAGCACTAATATCAGCGTAGTCAATTTATCGGCGACGCCTATTGGTCAGCCGCTGGCATTTGCGGGCGTTCATGTATCGCTGATGTTCCTGTACCAGCACTTTATTTGTGCGCGAGGTCTCGTTTTCAGTAGGGCCTACACCTATTCAGAATTGGCGTTGGGGGAAGGTTCTCAAGGGAATGCCATGGCTGGCCGATAACACGGGCAGTCAGGGACTTGTTCGTCTCTTGCGGTCGCCATGGGGTGCACTGTCTATGAGAAGGTGTTTGATAGCCTAGTGCCACCCGTTATCATCTGCGCGCCAAAAAAGGGGCTGCGAAGCTGAGTCCGTCCGTGTATTTGTCTTTGGGTTCTTCTTCTTAAATTGCCTGGAAATCTTCGATGCTGTCGTATCACCAAAAGCGTTTTCTGATCGTCGATGATTTCTCGGACTTCCGCAGTTCGGTCAGGTCGATGTTGCGCGAACTGGGCGTCAAGGAAGTGGACACTGCCGATACCGGTGAGCAGGCGCTGAAAATGTGCTCGCAGAAGGCCTACGACTTCATTCTGCAGGACTTTCACCTGGGTGACGGCAAGAAGAACGGCCAGCAGGTGCTCGAAGACCTGATGGAAGAAAAGCTGATCAGCCATGAAGCGGTGTTCGTCATGGTCACTGCCGAAACCAGCCAGGCCATGGTGCTCAGTGCATTGGAGCATGAGCCCGATGCCTACCTGACCAAACCGTTCAACCGTTCCAGCCTGGCCCAGCGCCTGGAGCGCCTGGAACAGCGCAAGACTCTGCTCAAGCCGATCCTGCAGGCCCTCGACCGGGGCAAGCCGATGGAGGTGCTCAACGCCTGTATCGCCCTGTGCAAACAAGATATTCGTTACTCGCCGTTGTGCCTGCGCTATCGCGCCGATGCCCTGCGCGATCTGAATCAGAACGAAGCGCTGGAGCGCCTCTACGATGGCATCATCGCCGACCGCCCGTTGCCATGGGCGTTTGCGGGGCTGGGCAAGCTGCTGTTCAAGCGCGGTCAGGTCGGGCAGGCCAAGGGCATTTATGAGAAAGCCCTGAAAGTCTTTCCGATGATGCCGTCGCTGTATGACGGCATGGCGGATGTATTGGTCGCCGAAGGGGACACCAAGGGGGCGCAGCGCGTCCTGGAAGAGGCAATTCGCCTGTCGCCGCTGGCGGTGCGTCGCCAGGCGATGCTCGGTAAGCTGGCGATGACCAACGAGGACTTCGACACGGCGGCCAAGGCCTATCGTCAGGCTGTGAGCCAGGGCGCCCAGTCGCGGTTCAAGGATGCCGAGAGCAACCTCGGCCTGGCCCATGCATTGATCAGCAAGGGCAGCGAGAGGGGGCTGGACACGCGGACCCGCCTGGAAATCAACACCACATTGAGTGCCGTGGCCAAGGAAAACCCTTCCGATCCGGGCCTGCAAATCCGCGCGCGCCTGATGAAGGCCACCAGCCTGCTGCTCAACGACGCCGAGACGGCCGACAAGCTCACCGAGCAAGCCTTGCTGCGTCTGGACGGTATGGAACAATTCATGAGTGCCGAAGCGGCGTTGCTGGTAGCCAAGCAACTGAAACTGCTCGGGCAGACAGAGGCCGGTACCGCGATGCTGAAAAACTGCGTGGAAATCTACGGCGACGATCCGATGGTCATGAAGGACATCGCCAAGCAGACCGACGATCCGAGCATCCTCAATTCCGGCAACGCCGCCGCGGAACTCAACCGTCAGGGCGTGCGCGTGTACAAGACCGGCAACCTGGTAGAGGCCCGGCAGGTATTCCGCAGGGCCTTGGCGATGCAACCGAAGAACATCAGTATCGCCCTGAACATGGCGCAGTCGTTGTTGCATGGCACCGATACCAGCGTTCCCTCGGCGGAGCTGGAGGAGTGCCGGGGCTGCCTGAAAATGGTCGGCCTGATGCCCGACACAGACGCGCGCTATCCGCGCTACCAGAAGCTGAAAAGCAAGGCGTTTGGTCAATGAACGACAACGAACAGGCACTGGACTTCTCCACGGTGATCGCCTCGACCGTGCACGATATGAAGAACTCGCTGGCCATGCTGATGCAGGCCCACAGCCAGTGGCTGAGGCGATTGCCGGAGTCGGCGCGGCAGGTGCCGGAGCAGGGCGTGATCGACTTCGAATTCGCCCACCTCAACGGCATGCTGGTGCAGTTGTTGGGGTTGTACAAGCTCGGCGTCAACCAGATGCCGCTGCAACCGGCCTATCATGAGCTGGACGACTTCATCGAAGCGCAACTGGCCTGTCATCAGGAGGTGTTCGCCAGCCGCGGGATCATGGCCACCTATGAAGTGGACCCGCTGAGCCCGCTGGGTTTTTTCGACCGTGAGTTGATCGCGTCGGTATTGGCCAACTGCATCAACAACGCCATTCGCTTTGCACGGCATGCGGTGTTGATCAGCGTCAGCGACGAAGCCGGGCAACTGGTGTTGACCATCAATGACGATGGCGAAGGGTATCCGGCGCAGATGATCGAGCGTCAGGCCGATTACGTGCAGGGCATCAATCAAAGCACCGGCAGCACCGGGTTGGGCCTCTACTTTGCAGGACGAATTGCTGCGTTGCATCAACGCAACGGTGTGGGTGGGCGTACCGAAATCAGCAATGGCGGGCCGTTGGGTGGTGGACTGTTCCGCCTTTACCTGCCCTGACAGACAGCATTTTTTTCGACGCTGCTTGAAATTCCGAACACGTGGAGCCTATTTTGTACGGTCGCCGTTCGCGGCCCGCACAATAACAAGGATAGCGTCATGACGACCGTTGGCCTGAGTTCACTCGCGCAGCGATTGACGGGCATTGATCAAGTTGAATGTGTCACGCCGGATTTGAATGGCGTACCACGGGGCAAAGTGATGACCTCCGAGGGGTTTCTCGACGGTCGACGTTTGCAGATGGCGCGGGGCGTGCTGCTGCAATGCATCATGGGCGGATATCCGCCGGCGCGGTTTTACGGCAGCGACGATGGCGACCTGGCACTGATCCCGGACCCTGCACAAATCCATCGCTTGCCCTGGAGCCATCCACCGCGGGCCTTGGCCATTTGCGATGCGGATGAACTGGGCACCACCACCACCTCCAACCTGTCGACCCGTGGTCAGCTCAAGGCGGTGATTGCCCGTTACGCGGCCTGCGGCCTGGCGCCTGTGGTGGCGACCGAGCTCGAGTTTTTTGTCTTCGCTCCCAATACCGATCCGACCCTGGCTTTTCAACCGCCACTGGGGCTGGACGGTCGCCGCGAAGATGGTCAGTCGGCGTTCAGCGTCAGTTCCAACAACGGCTTGCGGCCGTTCTTCAATGAAGTCTACGAGTGCATGGCTGCGTTGGGGTTGCCTCGCGATACTTTCATGCACGAAATGGGTGTCAGCCAGTTCGAGATCAATCTGCTGCACGGTGATCCGCTGTTGCTGGCCGACCAGACATTACTGTTCAAGCACCTGCTCAAGGAAGTGGCTCTCAAGCACAGCCTGAGTGTAGTGTGCATGGCCAAGCCGTTGGCGCATACACCGGGCAGTTCGATGCATATCCATCAGAGCGTGGTCGAGATCGATTCCGGGCGTAACGTGTTCAGCGACGAGGCGGGGCAGGAGACGGCCACCTTCCGTCACTTCATTGCCGGTCAGCAAACGTGCATGGCCGATTTCACTGCGTTGTTTGCGCCGAACGTGAACTCCTATCAGCGCTTGTGCCACCCTTACGCCTCACCGAATAATGCCTGTTGGTCCTACGACAACCGGGCGGCCGGCCTGCGCATTCCGGCCAGTTTGCCAGTGGCCCGTCGGGTTGAGAACCGCTTGCCGGGGGCCGATGCCAACCCGTATCTGGCGATTGCCGCAAGCCTGGCGGCGGGGTTGCATGGCATCGAGAAAACATTGGAGCCGAGCGCGCCGATCCAGGGTGAGTTCGAAGTGCCGGACAATCTTTCGTTGCCGTGTACCTTGCATGCGGCACTTGAGCGTCTGAAACGTAGCCAGTTGGCCAAGGAACTGTTCGGCGCGGAATTCATCGAAGGCTACATCGCTTCGAAGACCCTGGAACTGACCAGTTTCCATGATGAAATTACTCCCTGGGAAAGACGTGTTTTAGCAGCCCAGGCCTGACGTTCCGTCGACATCCGGCTATCGTTTAGCGATAGCCGATTCTCACTGCAAGGAGCCGCTCGGAACGCCGATGCGCCAAATCTGGAAATCCTTTCGAGCATTGTATTTCGCCTCGCTGATGATGTTGATCGGCTCGGGCCTGTTGAGTACATACCTGGCGTTGCGCCTGGCTGCCGACCATGTCGACAGTCTGTGGGTCGGTGCGCTGATGGCTGCCAACTATTTCGGCCTGGTGCTGGGCGGCAAGATCGGTCACCGGTTGATTGCCCGGGTCGGGCATATCCGGGCCTATTCGGCGTGTGCCGGGATTGTTGGCGCGGCGGTGCTCGGCCATGGGCTGGTGGACTGGTTGCCGGCCTGGCTGTTTTTGCGGGTGATCGTCGGCCTCGGCATGATGTGCCAGTACATGGTGATCGAGAGCTGGCTCAATGAACAGGCTGATGCCAATCAGCGCGGCATGGTCTTCAGCGGCTACATGATCGCTTCGTACCTGGGATTGGTGCTGGGGCAGTTGATTCTGGTCATGCACCCAGGGCTGGGGCTCGAATTGCTGATGTTGGTCGCCCTGTGCTTCGCGCTATGCCTGGTACCCGTGGCCCTGACCCGGCGCATTCACCCGGCACCCTTGCACCCGGCACCGATGGAACCACGGTTCTTTATCAAGCGCGTGCCGCAGTCACTGAGCACGGTGCTCGGAGCGGGCCTGATCGTCGGTTCGTTCTACGGTCTCGCGCCGCTGTATGCCTCGCAGCAAGGGTTGTCCACCGAGCAGGTCGGTCTGTTCATGGGTAGCTGCATTTTTGCCGGGCTGCTGGTGCAGTGGCCGTTGGGCTGGTTGTCCGACCGCTACGATCGGGCCGTGCTGATCCGCAGTTTCGCGTTCAGCCTAGCACTGGCTGCACTGCCGCTGGCGATCATGCCGCAGGTGCCGCTGGAGGTGTTGTTCATCGCCGGGTTCCTCTGTTCGCTGGTGCAGTTTTGCCTGTATCCGTTGGCGGTGGCGTTCTCCAATGACCACGTCGAAGGCGATCGCAGGGTGTCCCTGACGGCGATGTTGCTGGTCACCTATGGCGTGGGTGCGAGTATCGGGCCGCTGGTGGCAGGTGTGCTGATGAAGCTGTTCGGCAGCCAGATGCTCTATGCGTTCTTCAGTTTCTTTGCGTTGGTGCTGGTATGGCGGATTCGCCCGAAAGCAGTGACCAACCTGCATCAGGTCGACGACGCACCGCTGCATCACGTGGCCATGCCGGACAATATGACGAGTTCGCCACTGGTGGCCTGCCTCGACCCGCGTGTTGACGAGCAGGTAGTGCAGGATCAGATGCACAGTCCGGTGAGTACCGGGCCAGAGCCTGAATCAGAACCTGTCACCGAAACTGAAACCGATCAGCCGCCGCAAGACCCTGATACGGGGCGGGATCCTAACTTCAGCGAGGCCAGGCCTTAAAACCGAGGCGCAAAAAAAAAACGGGCAGTCACCGCAAGGGACTGCCCGTTTTTTGTTGATGCGCTATCAGATGTCGTCTTTGTCGAAGCGACGCGCTTCGCGTTGCAACTGGTAGACGAAGCGTTCGACCTGACGCTGCACCAGCCCGCTCATGTTGTGGAAGCGAACGCCGGCAAAGGTGGTGGAAATCCTTTCTTCGAAGTGCAGATAACGCAACTCGACCGGCGCGGTCATCTTGCCGAAGGGCAGGTCGGCGTTGAAGCGGTCGTAAACTTGACCCAGTTGCAGGCTGCCGGTGATGTCGCCGTCGAAGCGCAGTTTGCACCCGGTGGCGGAAATATCCAGCAGCTTGCCGCTGATTGGCGCCTTGAGTTTTTCGCCATCGAGGTTGACGTTGACCAGTTGTGCCAGCTTCAGCGCGGCGCGGAAGGCATTGCGGCGCTGGTGGTACACCACTTCATCGGGCATGGGGCCGCGATAGCAACGGCTGCCACCGGACTCGTCGATGTTCAACTGGCCGTTGCTTTCCCAGGCAATGCGTACGCCTTCGTGGAAGCCTTCGACTCTGAACGACTCGCCCGCCAGCAGGTAACGCTCGCCGTCACGGGGAATCATTTCGTCCAGGGCAATCATGTTGCTGTCACGGTCCAGATCCACCAGGTAGCTCTGGAAGCGCTGGCTGCGCTCGTGGAACGTGATGATCAGCGGGTCATGGCTTTCGAGCAACTGGCGCAGGTTGCTGGAGATTTCCAAGGGCGTGGAGAGCACCTTGGGTGGCTGCGGAGCATCATCCACGGATAAGGCATTGGACACGTTTAATCAATCTCCAGACAAAATTTGACTACGACTGGCTAGCAGTTTGCCAGTATGTTGCGCGTCTTGATAGAGCGGGGGCATTGACCGGCTCATGCCTGACTGAGCGGGCGCGGCTTGGCAAGCTTGGAGAATGTTCCGCTGGCATCGTAAAGCGCCGGGGTTTCACCGCCGTTGAGGATTTTCAGCTGGGTGGCTGTAGCGGCCTGTTGAGTGAGGATCGACTGGCCGTTGTTGGCGTTGATGGCCTTGCACTGAGCCAGGAGATCGGTCAGCACGTCACTTTGCGCCAGCAGCTGCTCGCCAATGCTCGACTGGCTGGCCAATTGCTCCAGACCGCCACGGTTGGTCGGCAGGTTGAGGCTGGCAAGGATTTCACTGCGCTTGCGGCCATGTTGTTCGAGCAAAACGACCAATGCCTGTTTCTGCGCCAGGATGTTCTCGAGCAATGGCATGTCGCGGCCATGCAATGCGAGGGATTCGGTCTGCAGTAACTCCAGCAGGTGTTGCGCTGGGGCAAAGTCGTCGGTGATCAGTTGCAGTAAATGAGTGTCGTGCATGGCTGGCCTTGGGTTTTAAGCGTCCAAAAGCCTGGCGCCGGCGGTGGCCTAGCGCTGGGCTTCGAAGTTGAGCAGTTTGCTGGCTACACGGTTGCTGTCGACTTTATAGCTGCCATCGGCAATCGCTGCTTTCAATTCGGCCACGCGGGCTTTGTCGACGGCAGGCTGATCGCGCAGCTGTTCAGTGACCTTCTGCAACTGTTGAGCCTCATCGCTGAGATGAACCGATTCCCCGCTTTTTACGGTACCGGCCTGTTCGGCCGCGGACTCCAGCGGCGCGGATTTGCCGGCCTCGGCACTTTCCTTGCTGGCGCTGGTACGTGTACTGCCCGTCAGGGACGAGGAGCTGTTCAAACGGCTGAAATCGATGACCATGATAAAAAACCTCTGGGAATTTGGACGCTTGCCATGGTTTCGGCCATTCCCTGGAAAACTTTAGGCTCATTTATCAATGAACCTTGCGCGCGTCAGCGCATGCCCTGCATGGAGCACAGTCTAGGGAACAGCTGCGGCAAGCGCCACATCCTGATGAACAGAGCGAATTACATGGACACTTCCACCTGCCCCGGCGCCATGACCTGCGCCTTGATGACTCGTTGGGAGTTGAGGTTTTTCACCCGGATCTGCTCGCTCAGGCTGCCGTTTGACAGGGCTTCGCCCGGCATGCGCACGCTGAGGGTACCGCTGCGGGCGGTTATCACCACCTGATCACCCTTGCGGATGACTTCGGCCTGTTCGATATACACCAGGGTAATCACCTGGTCGGCGACCATTGGTCGGGTCAGCCGCTGCCCGATCGCCTGATCGAGGGCGGTCAGGTAGCCCTGGCTGATGAGGCTGATATCGCGCTCGCGCAGGACCACATCCCCAGGCTCGACGATGGCGGCACGGCGCAGTGGCCGGGCGCTGGTCACGACATCGCGAAACAGGCGGACTTGAGCGGGTACGAACACCGTCCAGGGGGAAGCGCCCTCGCAGCGAACCTTGACCGTAACCCGTCCCAGCGGCTTGGGACTCTCGAGTGTTGCTGTCAATTCCCTGTCGCACATGGGCATGTGCATGCGCGGATCGAGCTGGTTGACCTGGATCTCGTAGCGACCCTCCGTTTGACTGGTCGCCAGATAGTCTTCTACGGTGAATTCAAGAAAGCCCTGAGTGACGCCGATAAGCATGTCAGGCAAGGTAACCGCGTCAGCAAGGGCAGGGCTGCCAGCGTTGAACAGGCAAACAGCCGCCAGCACGCCGAGCAATTTGCGGTAGGGTGTGGTCGGGCGTCGAAAAAATGTCGGTTTTGTGTTCATAACGATTAAAAAAGCAAGCGCCGTGCCGTTTAGTGATGAAGGCGCGTCGCAACAACACTTGGCGTTGGCGTAGGAGTCTGGCATGGCTGGTGTAATGGATTCGGTAAACCAGCGCACGCAACTGGTGGGGCAGAATCGCCTTGAGTTGTTGTTGTTCCGTCTCGACGGCCAGCAACTGTACGGGATCAACGTGTTCAAGGTTCGGGAGGTGCTGCAATGCCCCAAACTGACGCTGATGCCCAAATCCAGTCCTGTCGTGTGCGGCGTGGCGAACATCCGGGGGGCGACCATTCCGATCCTTGATCTGGCGATGGCGACTGGTTCCGGCGCGTTGAAAGACAAGAACAACCCTTTCGTGATCATCACGGAGTACAACACCAAGACCCAGGGTTTCCTGGTCCGCTCGGTGGAACGCATCGTCAACATGAACTGGGAAGAGATCCATCCGCCGCCCAAGGGCACCGGGCGCGATCACTACCTGACGGCGGTGACGCGGGTCGACAATCAGTTGGTCGAAATCATCGACGTCGAGAAGGTGCTGGCGGAAGTGGCGCCGACGCCGGAAGCGATTTCCGTGGGTGTGGTGGATGTCGAAACCCAGCATAAGGCGCTTTCGTTGCGCGTGCTGACGGTCGACGACTCGTCGGTGGCGCGCAAGCAGGTCACGCGCTGCCTGCAAACGGTCGGCGTCGAAGTGGTGGCGTTGAACGACGGTCGGCAAGCGTTGGACTACCTGCGCAAACTGGTCGACGAGGGCAAGAAGCCGGAAGAAGAGTTCCTGATGATGATCTCCGACATCGAGATGCCGGAGATGGACGGGTACACCCTGACGGCGGAAATCCGCAACGACCCGCGCATGCAAAAGCTTCATATCATCCTGCATACTTCATTGTCGGGGGTATTCAATCAGGCGATGGTCAAGAAGGTCGGTGCCGATGACTTCCTGGCCAAGTTCCGTCCTGATGACCTGGCATCCCGGGTAGTCGACCGGATCAAAGCAGCAGATATCAGCTAGGGGTTCGCACCCCTGGCAGTCAACACGATTTAAGAGGCGGCATCATTGTCTACGGGTAATTTGGATTTCGAACAGTTCCGGGTGTTCCTGGAAAAAGCCTGTGGCATTTTGCTCGGTGAAAACAAGCAGTACCTGGTCTCCAGCCGTCTCAACAAACTGATGGAACAGCAAGGCATCAAGTCTTTGGGGGAACTGGTTCAGCGCATGCAGACCCAGCCGCGCAGCGGTTTGCGCGAGCAGGTGGTGGATGCCATGACCACTAACGAAACTTTGTGGTTTCGTGACACCTACCCGTTTGAAGTCTTGAAGAACAAGGTACTGCCCGAAGCAATTAAGGCCAGTCCCGGTCAGCGCCTGCGCATCTGGTCGGCAGCATGCTCGTCGGGCCAGGAACCGTATTCACTGTCGATGTCCATCGACGAGTTCGAGCGGGTCAACTTGGGCCAGTTGAGGATGGGTGTACAGATTGTTGCCACCGACCTGTCCGGTACCATGCTGAACAACTGCAAGACCGGCGAGTACGACAGCCTGGCCATCGGCCGCGGCCTGTCGCCTGAGCGCCTGCAGCGTTATTTTGACCCGAAAGGGCCGGGGCGCTGGGCGATCAAGGCGCCGATCAAGAGCCGGGTGGAATTCCGTTCCTTCAACCTGCTGGACAGCTACGCGAGCCTGGGCAAGTTCGACATCGTGTTTTGCCGCAATGTGTTGATCTACTTCTCCGCTGAAGTGAAGAAGGACATCCTGTTGCGTATCCACAGTACATTGAAGCCGGGGGGGTACCTGTTCCTCGGTGCTTCCGAAGCGCTGAACGGTTTGCCGGATCATTACCAGATGGTCCAGTGCAGCCCGGGGATCATTTACCAGGCGAAGTGAATTTGCCGGCGTCATTGAAAACGGGAGTCCTCATGGGCTCCCTTTTTTATGCCTGCCGATTTCTTGCAAACGCTGCTGGCCCCTGTGGGAGCGAGCTTGCTCGCGATGGCGGTGGTTCAGTCGACTTCGACGTTGAATGTCAGTCTGCAATCGCGAGCAAGCTCGCTCCCACAGGAGATAGATGTGTCCCTGTAAGCGGGGGCAGCGGCAGAAAAGCGGCATGTGGCGGAAAACCGTTGCCGCTTTTCTGGCATTGCCGTGTTGCCATGGCCTGCAAGGCCCCGGTTTTCGGGGTTTTTTGAATTGGCATGGGGCTTGCTAAGTTGATTCTACGAAAAATCAGGTCACCCGAAGGTTTCCCGACATGAGCATCAGCTTCGATAAAACGCTCGGTATCCACGAACAGGCCCTGGGCTTCAGAGCCCAGCGTGCCGAAGTCCTGGCCAACAACATCGCCAATGCCGATACCCCGAACTACAAGGCTCGGGACCTGGACTTCTCGAAAGTGCTCGCCGAGCAGAACGAGAAAACCAAAAGCGGCACTTTCGCCTTGAACATGACCAACAGCCGTCATATCGAGGCTGAAGGCCTGGGCAATGGCGACGAGTCGTTGCTGTATCGCACGCCGATGCAACCGTCGATTGACCAGAACACCGTGGACGCCCAGCTTGAGCAGTCGAACTACGCGGAAAACGCGATCGGCTTCCAGGCCAGCTTCACCCTGCTCAACAGCAAATTCAAAGGGCTGGTGTCAGCCCTGCGCGGAGAGTAAGCCATGTCTCTATCCAGTGTTTTCAACATTGCCGGTAGCGGCATGAGTGCGCAGACCACGCGTTTGAACACCGTCGCTTCGAACATCGCCAACGCCGAAACGGTCTCGTCGAGCATCGACCAGACCTACCGTGCGCGTCACCCGGTATTCGCCACCATGTTCCAGGGCGGGCAGAGCGGCGGCAGCAATTCGCTGTTCCAGAGCCAGGACGCCGCCGGTCAGGGTGTTCAGGTGCTGGGTGTGGTCGAAGACCAGAGCAATCTTGACGCGCGCTACGAGCCGAACCATCCGGCGGCCGATGCCAAGGGTTACGTCTACTATCCGAACGTCAACGTGGTGGAGGAAATGGCTGACATGATTTCCGCAAGCCGTTCGTTCCAGACCAACGCCGAAATGATGAACACCGCAAAAACCATGATGCAGAAGGTCCTGACCCTCGGTCAGTGATAAGGGGCGACTCAGATGAGTGTTACCGATTCCACCAGTGGTTTGAGCCTCAACGATATCCTGGCCAACTCCTCGATCAAGACCAGCACCACGACTGACGGCCTCGCGTCGGCAACCGGCAGCGCCACGGGCAACAAGGCCCTGGGCAAGGATGCATTCCTGAAATTGCTGGTTACGCAGTTGAAAAACCAGAATCCGCTGGAACCCCAGGACAACGGTGAATTCGTGGCCCAGCTGGCGCAATTCAGCAGCCTGGAAGGCATCACCACGCTCAACGATACGGTGACCGGCCTGGCCAACAACTACAACTCGTCCCAGGCCTTGCAGGCGTCGTCGCTGGTGGGGCGTTCGGTCATCGCTCCAGGCGACAAGGCGGTGGTCGATACCACCAAGAGCCTCAGCGGCACGGTGGTCGTTCCGTCTTCGGTGGCGTCTGCCACCCTGAAGATCACCGACGCAGCCGGCAAGACAGTGCGTACCATCGACCTCGGTTCGCAGAAGGCCGGCAACGCCAGCTTCATCTGGGACGGCAAGAACGATGCGGGTGAGACCGTACCTGCAGGCACCTATACCTTCGGCGCCACGACCACGATCGATGGTCAGTCCGTTGCGTTGATCACCAACCTGCCAGCGACCGTCAACAGCGTGACCATCAGCCAGACCGGCGGTGAGTTGATGCTCAATCTGGCCGGGCTGGGCAGTGTTGCTCTGTCCAAAGTACAAACCATTGGTATGTAGAGCCGACTAACACGGCATAAAGGAGTGGATGATGTCTTTTAATATCGGCCTTAGCGGTCTCTATGCAGCCAACAAACAACTGGACGTGACCGGTAACAACATCGCCAACGTCGCGACCACCGGTTTCAAATCGTCCCGTGCAGAATTCGAAGACGTGTACTCGGCGACCCGCCTGGGCACCGGCAGCAAGACCGTCGGCAACGGCGTGCGCCTGGCCAACGTTTCCCAGCAGTTCGGCCAGGGTGACGTGAGCAACACCGGCAACGTGCTCGATATGGGTATCCAGGGCAACGGCTTCTTTGTCCTGAGCAACAACGGCTCGCTGACCTATACCCGTGCCGGTACGTTCAAGACCGACAAGGAAGGCTACGTCACCAACAGCGACGGTACTGCC
Organism: Pseudomonas sp. EU05-FHT14B02; assembly: GCF_058791055.1. Lineage (NCBI taxonomy): Bacteria > Pseudomonadati > Pseudomonadota > Gammaproteobacteria > Pseudomonadales > Pseudomonadaceae > Pseudomonas > Pseudomonas sp. EU05-FHT14B02. Next base: position 281,354 of record NZ_JBYTDD010000003.1, read on the forward strand.
CGCCTGCAAGGATACGGGGTGGACTCCAACGGCAAGATCGTCAACGGCGTGCTGACGGACCTGCGGATCGACACGTCCAACCTGGCACCGAAGTCCACCAGCACCGTGTCGTCGACGATCAACCTGAACTCGACGTCGGCAGTGATCGACCAGACGGTTGCGGCGAACAAGTTCAATCCGTCCAAGACCGAGACCTTTACCAAGTCGTTCAGTACCCCGATCTACGATACACAGGGTAACCAGCACACCATGGATCAATACATGGTCAAGACTGGAGCGAACACGTGGGACACCTACACACTGATCGATGGCCGCAATCCGGATGGCAGTGATCCTACTGTTACCGCGCCGGTTGCTTCGACCATGTCGTTCGATTCCACCGGCAAACTGACTTCGGTCAGCACACCAGTGACGCCTCCAACCACGCCACCGACTTCGGTGATCAGCAGTGACCTGAAAATCACCAACTGGACCCCGGGCAGTGTCACCAATGGCGTCTGGACAGCCAACGGTGCCGCAGCCGATCCAGCAGGGTTGACCATCGCCATGGCCAGCACTACCCAGTTCAATGCTGACACTGCGCGCTCTATTCCGGCGCAGAACGGTTATGCCACGGGCCAGATCACCAACCTGACCATCGACGGCAGCGGTGTGCTGCTGGCCAACTTCAGTAACAACCAGACCAAGCCGATCGGCCAGATTTCCCTGGCCAGCTTCACCAACGAGCAAGGCCTGCAGCCAGTAGGCGGCACCAGCTGGAAAGAAACCTACGCGTCGGGTATCCCGGGCTACGATGCGCCGGAGACCGGCACCCTGGGTTCGATCGTTTCCAACTCCCTGGAAGAGTCCAATGTCAATCTGACCAACGAACTGGTCGACCTGATCAAGGCGCAGAGCAACTACCAGGCGAATGCCAAGACCATCTCCACCCAGAGCACGATCATGCAGACCATCATTCAGATGACTTGATGCCGGTTGGCTGAACGTGCTGCACAAGGAGCCCTTCGCAAGAGGGGCTTTTTTGTGCTCGCCGAAAGTCTGTAGGAGCAGCCGGTCGACGCTCTATTGCTCGCGATGGTCTTGAGAACGACGCGTGTATTCAGGATGAACCCGTTATCGTTTACGACCATTGCGAGCAAGCTCGCTCCTACAGGCAGGCAAAAGAAAACCCCCGACCCGCCAGAGGCTGATCGGGGGTTTCGAGCAAGCACCTTTGGGTGCTTGCTGGCTCAGCTTATTGGCAAGCTTCGCAATCCGGCTCGTCGATGGCGCAAGCCTTTGGCACTGGAGCGGGACCTGCAGGCGCCGCCAGAACCGAGTCGTCACCGTGGTTGCCGCCGCTGGAAACCGCGTTCAGCTTGCCGGTGTTGATAGTCGACTTCTCGGTGCTGGTCGCAGCCAGGGCACGGAGGTAGTAAGTGGTTTTCAGGCCACGGTACCAGGCCATGCGGTAGGTCACGTCCAGTTTCTTGCCCGAAGCGCCAGCGATGTACAGGTTCAGCGACTGAGCCTGGTCGATCCACTTCTGACGACGGCTGGCGGCGTCAACGATCCACTTGGTGTCCACTTCGAAGGCAGTCGCGTAGAGCTCTTTGAGTTCTTGTGGGATGCGCTCGATCTGCTGCACCGAACCGTCGTAGTACTTCAGGTCGTTGATCATGACCGAGTCCCACAGACCGCGAGCCTTCAGGTCGCGAACCAGGTACGGGTTGATCACGGTGAATTCGCCCGACAGGTTCGACTTCACATACAGGTTCTGGTAGGTCGGCTCGATCGACTGCGATACGCCAGTAATGTTGGCGATGGTTGCGGTAGGTGCGATGGCCATGATGTTGGAGTTACGGATACCTTTCTGCACACGGGCGCGAACCGGTGCCCAGTCCAGGGATTCCTTCAGGTCGACATCGATGTACTTCTGGCCACGGGCTTCGATCAGGATTTGTTGCGAATCCAGCGGCAGGATGCCTTTGGACCACAGCGAACCCTGGAAGGTCTCGTAGGCGCCACGCTCATCAGCCAGGTCGCAGGAAGCCTGGATCGCGTAGTAGCTGACCGCTTCCATCGACTTGTCGGCGAACTCGACGGCAGCGTCGGAACCGTAAGGAATGTGCTGCAGGTACAGTGCATCCTGGAAGCCCATGATGCCCAGGCCTACCGGACGGTGTTTGAAGTTGGAGTTCTTCGCTTGCGGCACCGAGTAGTAGTTGATGTCGATAACGTTATCGAGCATGCGCACGGCGGTGTTCACGGTGCGTTCCAGCTTGGCGGTGTCCAGCTTGCCGTCGACGATGTGGTTCGGCAGGTTGATCGAGCCCAGGTTGCAAACGGCGATCTCGTCCTTGTTGGTGTTCAAGGTGATCTCGGTGCACAGGTTCGAGCTGTGGACCACGCCCACGTGCTGCTGCGGGCTGCGCAGGTTGCATGGGTCCTTGAAGGTCAACCATGGGTGGCCGGTTTCGAACAACATGGACAGCATCTTGCGCCACAGGTCTTTGGCCTGGATGGTCTTGAACAGCTTGACCTTGCCCGGGTACTCGGTCAGGGCTTCGTAGTACTCATAACGCTCTTCGAAGGCCTTGCCGGTCAGATCGTGCAGATCCGGCACTTCGGATGGCGAGAACAGGGTCCACTTGCCGTCATCGAAGACACGCTTCATGAACAGGTCAGGGATCCAGTTGGCGGTGTTCATGTCGTGGGTACGACGACGGTCATCACCGGTGTTCTTACGCAGTTCGATGAACTCTTCGATGTCCATGTGCCAGGTTTCCAGGTAGGCACATACAGCGCCTTTGCGCTTGCCACCCTGGTTAACGGCGACGGCGGTGTCGTTCACTACTTTGAGGAACGGTACAACGCCCTGGGACTTGCCGTTGGTGCCCTTGATGTACGAACCCAGTGCACGGACTGGCGTCCAGTCGTTGCCCAGGCCGCCGGCGAATTTGGACAGCATGGCGTTGTCGTGGATCGCGTGGTAGATGCCCGACAGGTCATCCGGCACGGTGGTCAGGTAGCAGCTCGACAGCTGTGGACGCAGGGTGCCGGCGTTGAACAGGGTCGGGGTCGACGACATGTAGTCGAAGGACGACAACAGGTTGTAGAACTCGATGGCACGGGCTTCGCGGTCTTTCTCTTCGATCGCCAGGCCCATGGCCACGCGCATGAAGAACACCTGCGGCAGTTCGAAACGGACACCGTCCTTGTGGATGAAGTAACGGTCGTACAGGGTTTGCAGGCCCAGGTAGGTGAACTGCTGGTCGCGCTCGTGGTTGATCGCCTTGCCGAGTTTTTCCAGGTCGAAATTGGCCAGCTCAGGGTTCAGCAGTTCGTATTCGATACCCTTGGCGATGTAGGCCGGCAGCGCTTTGGCGTACAGGTCGACCATCTCGTGGTGAGTGGCGCTCTCGGCCACACCGAGGAAGCCCAGGCCTTCGGCACGCAGGGTGTCCATCAGCAGGCGCGCGGTCACGAACGAGTAGTTTGGCTCGCGTTCAACCAGGGTACGGGCAGTCATTACCAGGGCGGTGTTGACGTCGGTCAGGGCCACGCCGTCGTACAGGTTCTTCAGGGTTTCGCGCTGGATCAGGTCGCCGTCGACTTCTTCCAGGCCTTCGCACGCTTCGGTGACGATGGTGTTCAGGCGACCCATGTCCAGTGGCGCCAGGCTGCCATCGGCGCGGGTGATGCGGATCGACGGGTGAGCGTTGACCGCTTCCTCGGCCGGTGCGTGGGCAGCGCGTTCTTTCGAACGACCGTCGCGGTAGATTACGTAGTCGCGGGCAACTTTCTGCTCGCCGGCACGCATCAGGGCCAGTTCGACCTGGTCCTGGATTTCCTCGATGTGGATGGTGCCGCCCGATGGCATGCGACGCTTGAAGGTCGCGGTGACCTGTTCGGTCAGGCGGGCAACGGTGTCGTGGATTCGCGACGAGGCAGCGGCGGTGCCGCCTTCAACTGCGAGAAACGCTTTGGTGATGGCGACGGTGATTTTGTCATCGGTGTAGGGAACGACAGTGCCGTTACGCTTGATCACACGCAGTTGGCCTGGCGCGGTGGCGGACAGATCCGAATTCGAATCAGCGGCCTGCGGCAAGGTGCCCTGCGGGTTCTCGCGAGTTGTGTCGGTTTGCATGGGGGGGTGTCTCCACATTCTCTATGTTTGTTTGGGCACCATCACGGTGCCCACCGTTCCGTCCTGAAGCACTACAACCGGCGAGCGCCGGGCATAACAACTTCGGGACAGTAGGAAGGGGGCTATAGGGCGCCGCTTCCATGCCGAAGTCTTTGGTCTCACGCCTTGGGCCTGAGACCGGAGTCCTTTGAGGGTGACAGTTGGGACTGCAACACCCGTACCGTTTTCACCACTCGGGGCCGAAATACAGTAGCCATCCGCACGCGCGGTTTGGTCTTTCAAAAATACGTATGGTTCAACCGGACAGAGGCAATAAAAGCGCTTGAAATTGGTGTCTGGTTTGTGTTTGGTTTTTTGCGCAAAACCCTACATCTAGGGGTTTTTTAGCGCCGGGGTACAAGATAATGCGTTTTGGGGGGCGATTGCAACGTACTGCCTGTGGATAAACCTGTGCGTAAATTGTGTGTGAAAGAGGTAACTGGCGTGTAGGCCGCGACGCTGCTGGACCGGACCTTTTTTCAGCGATTTTCAACCATCGAAAACGCTCGGGCGGATTTTTAAGGGCGCGAACCCTATCACAAAAAACCTTGTTGTCCGAACGCATTTACCCGCTTGTGTTCTCGACGGGCGGCGTTTATACAATCGGCCCAGTGTGTATACATATTTTTCCCCCCGAATCATTACAAAAAGAGGGGCGGATCCTTCCTTATTAGTGTTTTTGGCAAGCAGAGGTCACCCGTGGAGCAAGAAGCCTGGCAGGTATTGATTGTGGAGGACGACCAGCGACTGGCCGAACTGACCCGCGATTACCTGGAAGCCAATGGCCTGCGTGTATCGATCGAAGGCAATGGTGCGCTCGCTGCGAATCGCATCATCAAGGAACAACCGGACCTGGTGATCCTCGACCTGATGCTCCCCGGTGAAGATGGCCTGAGCATTTGCCGCAAGGTCCGCGCCCGGTATGACGGTCCGATCCTGATGCTCACTGCCCGCACCGATGACACTGACCAGATTCTCGGCCTGGACCTGGGGGCTGACGACTACGTCTGCAAACCGGTACGCCCGCGCCTGCTGCTGGCGCGCATCCAGGCGCTGCTGCGCCGTAGCGAAACGCCCGAAGTCGCCCCGGAAAAACAGCGGCGTCTACAGTTCGGCCCGCTGATCGTCGATAACGCCTTGCGCGAAGCCTGGCTGCAGGGCAACGGCATCGAGCTGACCAGCGCCGAATTCGACCTGCTCTGGCTACTGGTGGCCAATGCCGGGCGTATCCTCTCCCGGGAAGAGATCTTCACCGCGCTGCGGGGCATTGGCTATGACGGTCAGGACCGCTCCATTGATGTGCGCATCTCGCGTATCCGCCCGAAGATCGGCGATGATCCGGAGCATCCACGGCTGATCAAGACCGTGCGCAGCAAAGGCTATCTGTTCGTTCCCGAGGCTTGCGTAGATCTGTCCCTGTGAACTCGATCTTCCTGCGTATCTATGGCGGCATGTGCGCCGCGCTGATTCTGGTGGCGGTGCTCGGTGTGCTGGCGTTGCACCTGCTAAATGAGGTGCGCAGTGAGCAATACCGCGAGCGCCTGGCCCACGGCACGTTCTCGCTGATGGCCGACAACCTGCAACCAATGAACCAGACCGAGCGACATCGGGCCTTGTTGGTGTGGGAGCGGCTGCTGGGGATTCCGCTGGCGCTGAAAACCTTTGCCGAGACCGACCTCGACCTGACCCAGCGCACCCGTGTTTTGCGCGGTCAGGCACTGGTGGAACAGACCGGGCCGCACGCAGCGAAGGTCTACAAGCTGGTCAGCGACAAGGAACAGTTGATGCTCACCGGGGAGGTGCAGCAGATCAGCGAGCAACTGGCCCGGGCGACCATCTACCTGTTGACCGATGAACTGGTGCGCACCCCGGTCGCCGACCAGCCCTTGCGCCTGGCGCAATTGAAGGAAAGCAAGGGCTTCGGCTTCGATCTGCGCCTGGTCACGGTTGACGAGGCGGACATGGATGAAGACCAGAGTCGTCGGGTATCCGAGGGCGATACGGTGATGGCGCTGGGCAAGGGGGGGGATTCAATCCGGGTATTTGCCGGCATGGTGGGCACGCCGTGGGTCTTGGAAATCGGCCCTTTGTATCAGATGAATCCTTATCCGCCGGAGTGGTTGGTATTGATCGCCGCGCTGGGCCTGACGCTGATCGGTTTGATCGTCTATCTGTTGGTGCGTCAACTGGAGCGACGCTTGCGTGGTCTGGAAGCCGCCGCAACGCGCATTGCCAAAGGCAGCCTGGAAACCCGTGTGCCGGCGCGCGGCGCGGACTCGGTGGGACGGCTGGCCTCGGCGTTCAACGGCATGGCCGAACACTTGCAACAGTTGCTGGCTATCCAGCGCGAACTGGTGCGTGCGGTGTCCCACGAATTGCGCACGCCGGTGGCACGCCTGCGCTTTGGCCTGGAGATGATCGGCTCGGCTACCACACCGCAAGCCCTGGAAAAATACTGCCAGGGCATGGACCACGATATCGAGGACCTCGACCGGCTTGTGGACGAGATGCTGACTTACGCGCGGTTGGAGCAGGGCTCGCCGGCACTGAACTTTCAGCGGATCGATCTGGATGCCTTGGTCGATCAGGTGATCGAAGAACTGGCGCCGTTGCGCGCCGACGTCACGGTGCAACGGGGTTTGTGTCTATCGGCTGCCGATAACGACGACGCCTGGGTCGAGGCTGAACCGCGCTATCTGCATCGGGCGATTCAGAACCTGGTGACTAATGCCATGCGCCACGCGCAATCACGGGTAACCATCAGCTATCAAGTGGGGCAGCAGCGATGCCGAGTGGATATCGAGGATGACGGGCCGGGTGTGCCGGAGTCGGCGTGGGAAAAGATCTTTACGCCGTTCCTGCGTCTCGACGACAGCCGTACCCGCGCGTCTGGAGGCCATGGGTTAGGCCTGTCCATTGTGCGACGCATCATCCATTGGCATGACGGGCGGGCGTTGATCGGCAAGAGCAAGAGCCTGGGCGGGGCGTGCTTCAGTCTGAGCTGGCCGCGCAATCAGGAGAAGCGTTAAGCCTTGTGGTGTCTGTTGCGGCCCCATCGCGAGCACGTTCGCTCCCACACTGGATCCCCTGTGGGAACGAGCTTGCTCGCGATGGCGGCCTGACAGGCACCAAATACTTCAGGCCTTGATGCTGACCAGACTCAGCAACTGCCCGTCCTTGACTCCGAACTGCGCATCCAGCTCGGTGCCATTGCGCCATTCGCTGGACAGATCAGTGAGCAGTCGCAACCGCACCTCACCCGATTCACGCCACTCCAGCACTTCGGCGTGTTCGAAATAAAAGCGTTGCTGAACGATCGGATAGAGCGCCTTGAACAGGCTTTCCTTGACCGAGAACGTCAGGGTGACCAGCAACGCCCGTTGATTGTTATCACCGGCCGCCATGCGCTGTAGCTCCGGCGGATTGAGGATTTCCCCGGCCAGGCGTTCGGCCCGTTCGGCATTGAGCAGGTTCTCCAGGTCCATGCCCAGGCCGCGCCAATGGCTTTTTTTCGCCACGATCGCTGCGGCCCGGCCAGTGCTGTGGGTGATCGAGCCGGTGATATGAGCAGGCCAGACCGGTGCCCGGTCTTCACCGACGGCCGGAATGAAACTCAAGCCTTCCAGTCGCTGTAACGCGGCCCGGGCACACACTCGCCCGGCGAGAAATTCCGCCTGCCGTTTGGCCACCGAGCGCTGGATGCTCGCCGGCGCTTCGACAGCGCTGCGCTGAAAGTCATCGTTGCCCAGTCGGGCGCTATCGAAATGAGTACTCAGCAGGACCGTATCGGGCAGCACAAACGGCAGCGGCCAATGGTCATCGAGGGGTGTGCAGCAGACGGGCAGGGCGGGGGTTGAATTCATATCTGGCATTTTGCCGGGTTGGCTTGAGGCTGGGTAGTGCAAAGCTGCTGACGAGTTGGTAGTCGGCGCCGGCCTTGTCCATTACATGGTCGGATCTGCTGCTGAAACGTGTCGAAATATTCGGGGCGGGTCGGTTCAGCCCAGGTTCAGGGTGCGTTCAGGGGGAGTTCAGGGCGCGGTGCGTAACCTTGCCTCGTACCCAAAAAACAATCGGCACATGAGGTAACTCCCCAATGACTGGATTCAAAAAACTGCTTCTGGCATTCACGGTTCTGAGCGCAAGCACCGCGGCTTTCGCGTCCGACGACAACTTCGCCAGTCTTACTCTTGGACAGACCAGCGACAAGGTTAAAAAATCCCACGCCCTGAACGACAACCTCAATCACCCGAACGCCGATGGCGTAATCGGCAAGGACACCACCTGGGGTGTTCGTCTGGGCCAGCAAAACACCAAGGGCCGCTACTACGCCACTTACGACAATGTGTCGGGCTCGCACAACGGCATTAAACTGCGTCAGGAAAACCTCCTGGGCAGCTACGATCTGTTCTACCCAGTGGGCGCTAGCACCAGGCTGTTCGGTGGCGCCACGGCCGGCCTGACCAAAATGACTCAGGAGTCGCCAGGCTTTAGCCACGACAGTGATATCGGCTACGCCATCGGTGGCCAGGTGGGTGTGCTGCAACAGGTTTCGCAAAACACCTCGATTGAACTGGGTTACCGTTACCTGCGCAGCAACGCCAGCACCGAGATGAGTGAACGCGGCGGCAGCAAGCAGGGTTCGCTGGACCTGACCAGTAGCGCCCAAACTTACCTGTCCGCCAACTACGCTTTCTGACAAGCGTTTCGTGAACGGCCTGCGCCGGATCAGCCCGAGTGACTGATCCGGCGTTGCCATGTTAGCTCTTGAGGTGCGACGTTTCGCCTCTGGAGATGTTGATTTGCCCGGGAGAGCAATATGAAATTGCTGGTCGTCGAAGACGAAGCGCTGCTGCGTCATCACCTGCAAACCCGCCTGACGGAGAGCGGCCATGTGGTCGAGTCCGTGGCCAACGCCGAGGAGGCACTGTACCAGACAGCGCAGTTCAACTTTGACCTGGCAGTGATCGATCTCGGTCTGCCGGGCATGAGCGGGCTCGACCTGATCCGGCAGTTGCGCTCAAGTGGCAAAACCTTCCCGATCCTGATCCTCACCGCGCGTGGTAACTGGCAGGACAAGGTCGAAGGCCTGGCCGCCGGCGCCGATGATTATGTGGTCAAGCCGTTTCAGTTCGAAGAACTGGAGGCACGCCTGAATGCTTTGCTGCGACGCTCCAGCGGTTTCACCCAGTCGACTATCGTCGCTGGCCCGTTACTGCTGGATCTGAACCGCAAGCAGGCGTCCCTCGACGAACAGCCGCTGGCACTGACCGCGTATGAGTACCGCATTCTCGAATACCTGATGCGTCACCATCAGCAAGTGGTGCCCAAGGATCGCTTGATGGAACAGCTCTACCCGGATGACGACGAGCGTGATCCGAATGTGATCGAGGTGCTGGTCGGCCGTCTGCGCCGCAAACTGGAGGGGCCGGGCGGGTTCAAACCGATCGACACCGTGCGCGGCTTGGGCTACCTGTTCAACGAGCGTTGCACTTGATCCGTTCGCTGCGCGTACGCTTGATGCTCGCCGCCACGCTGTTGGCGGTATTGTTCATGCTGGCGTTGTTGCCTGCAATGCAGGGTGCGTTCAGCCTGGCGCTGCAGGACTCCATCGAGCAGCGTCTGGCATCTGACGTGACCACGCTGATCTCGGCCGCCCGGGTGGAGAACAACAGCCTGCAGATGCCAGCGCAATTGCCCGACGAGCGCTTCAACCTCACCGACAGCCGATTGCTCGGCTATATCTATGACCGTGAAGGGCATCTGGTCTGGCGTTCGAAGGCGACCCAGGAAGAACGCATCAACTATAAGCCGCGCTACGACGGACGTGGCAGCGAGTTTGCGCGGATCCGAGAAGCCAATGGCCAGGAGTTCTTCGTCTACGACGTCGAGGTCAAGTTGCTCGGCGGCAAAAGTGCAGCCTTCAGTATCGTGGCGTTGCAGCCGGTTCGCGAGTACGAACTGACCCTCGAAGGCCTGCGGGAAAATCTCTATCTGGGTTTTGGCGCGGCACTGCTGGTGCTGCTGGCGTTGCTGTGGATCGGCCTGACCTGGGGCTTGCAGGCATTGCGGCGCTTGAGCCAGGAACTGGATCAGATCGAAGGTGGCACCCGCGAAAGCCTCAGTGAGGAACATCCCCGGGAATTGCTGCGCCTGACCGGTTCCCTCAACCGTTTGCTGCATAGTGAGCGTGAGCAGCGCAGTCGCTATCGTGATTCCCTCGATGACCTGGCTCATAGCCTGAAAACGCCCTTGGCGGTACTGCAAGGCGTCAGTGAAGACATGGCCCAGCGTCCCGAGGATCGCGATCAGGCCTGGGTGCTGCAAGCCCAGATCGAACGCATGAGCCAGCAGATCAGCTACCAGTTGCAACGCGCCAGCCTGCGCAAAAGCGGCCTGGTACGTCATCAGGTGCATTTGCGGCCGGTACTGAAAAGCTTGTGCGACACGCTGGACAAGGTTTACCGCGACAAGCGCGTACACGTCGCGTTCGATTTGCCCGACCCATGTTACGTACCGATCGAGCAGGGGGCTCTGCTGGAAATGATGGGCAATCTGCTGGAAAACGCCTATCGCCTGTGCCTGGGCGAAATACGCATCAGTGTGCGTGAAACCCACAGCGGCACGCAGTTGTGTGTCGAGGACGACGGCCCTGGCGTACCACAGGATCAGCGCGCACGGATTCTCGAGCGTGGAGAACGGCTGGATCGCCAGCACCCGGGGCAGGGTATCGGCCTGGCGGTGGTCAAGGACATCATCGAAAGCTACAGCGCCAAGTTGACCCTGGGGGATTCACCGATGGGCGGAGCGGCGTTCCGGATTTATTTTCCGGCGGTGTGAACGGGTATTTGATAGCAGTCTTTTCGGGCTACAGGTATCAAGCGTTAAACGACCGGCAACAATATTTTGTTGGCGTTCAGCCGTTTGGTGGCAAGTAATAAGCCTCGCCTTATTAACGACATGCACACGCAGAGTCTGTGTTGATTGCATGAGGGGATAGGGGCTGAAGCGTTACAAGCCACCAAAGGAGATAAAGATGGAAAGGAAGAAAGTTTGGCTGACGTTTGACGACGGTCCTCGGCAAGCACAGACCGAAACCGTGCTGGAAACACTGGCGCTGTTTGATATCAAGGCAACGTTTTTTATTGTTGGCAATCTTGTTGCCAGACATGGCGAGCGTATCAAGCGCATCCTGGGCGAAGGGCACCGGATCGGCAATCACACTTACGATCATCTAAGGCTGGTCGGCCAGGACAAAGACACCATCATCGATCAAGTCAAAATGACGGAGCAGGCGCTGACTCCCTACCAGCAGCCGGATCTGATCATGAGACCGCCTTATGGCGCTCACGACGCGATGGTCGATCGCACTGTCGCCGAGTTGGGGTATCGGCAGGTTCTCTGGAACGTGGATACCCTGGACTGGAGCAGCAACTACCAACCGGGGGGCTGGGTATCCCATGGTGTTGAGCAAATAAGGAAAAGAAAGAATTCCATTGTGCTGATGCACGACATTCATGCGACCACGGCCAATAATCTTGGCCGGTTCATCGGACAAGTAAACCTGCTGGGCGATGTGGACTTCGAGTCACCGGCCACACTGGCGATTGCGCCGGTCAGTCAGTCGAATATGTATGTGGTGGTAAGGGGCGATACATTGTCCACAATTGCCAGAGAGTTTTATGGTGATGCTGCCAAATACCTACTGATCTTTAATGCGAACAGGTCGGTGCTGGATCATCCAGATAAAATTTACCCAGGCCTGTCACTGATCATCCCGCCTCTAGGGTAAGCGTTCGCCAAGTCTGGGCGGGGTATTTTCCGGTACGTTCGGGAGGACACCAGTGATCACTGCGTAACGCGGGTGCTGAAAATTCAGCTCTCCTGCGCCCGATAAGCCCCTGGCGTCAGCCCCGTCCACTTCTTGAACGCCCGGTGAAACGCCGACGGCTCGGAAAACCCCAACTGCTCGGCGATCTGTTGCAACGACAGGTCTGCGCGGCTCAAGTGATAAATCGCGATGTCCCGGCGCAACTGGTCCTTTAATTCCTGAAAGCTCGAACCCTCTTCCCGCAAATGCCGGCGCAAGGTCTGCGGGCTGATGTGCAGGTGGGCGGCCACGGCTTCCAGGTCGGGCCAGTGTGAACTGTCGCGACTGAGCAAGCGACGCAGGCGGCTGCTCAAGCTGTCGCCATCGTCCGGACGCGAGAGCAGGTCGGCGGGGGAGCGTTCGAGGAAGTGCTTGAGGGTGCGTTCATCCTGCAACAACGGCATGGCCAGGTAGCGACTGTGAAACAACAGGCTGCTCTGGGGCCTTGAAAACTCAAGCGGACAGGAAAACAGCAGATCGTACTCGGCGCCGTGTTCCGGCCGGGGGTAGCTGAATGTGGCCTGTTCCAGGCGAATGCGCTGGCCGATCAACCAGCTGCCGAAACGGTGCCAGATCACCAGCAGGCTTTCGCTGAGGAAATGATCCGGGTCCCAGAGCTGCGAGTCGTCCAGACTCAGGCGCACCCATTCATCTTCACGGCTCAGGGTCAAACGCGGCGCCCCGGGGAACAGGCTATAAAACAACAAGCCGCGATGGAGTGCCTTATCCAGGCTGCGGCAGTGAATCACGGCATGGCACATCATAGCGAAGCTGCCCGGCCTGCTTGGGGCTTGCCCGAACCCGAGGTATTCGTCGTCCAGTGCCAGCCATAACGCCTGGATCAGTTGGGTGAATTGCTCCGGAGCGATGCGTGCCCGGGGTTCGTCCAGCAACTCGGGGCTGATTCCCAGTTGCTGTAGCAAGCCCGAATAGTCGTAGCCGTGCCGACGCGCACCACCCAGGGCGGCGCGGGCGAAGTGACTGGCGATGGTACGTTCGCGCATGGCAGCAGATCTGACCGTTGATCGACGGATGTTAGCTGCGCACCGCGGGCGTGAACAGGGCGGATATCCGCCAAATTGCAGGACGACTTTCATTGCATGGGCGGAAATCCGCCACATTTTTGTACCCATTCGGTGACAGGGAATTCGCTGCAACCCCATATATAAAAAGGCTTGCAGGGATTTTACGGAAGGTGGCACGGGCCTTGCGATACAACGAGCAGATGCCTGCCGTTGCGCAGCTCGAAAAAACAAATCCCTCCAGTGCAGGAGGGTTCGCAATCGCGGTGTTGCGGGCAACAGCTGGATGTTGTCACCGGGCACCCTTGAGGAACTTTGCAATGACGACTCGTCAGCCACTGTACAAATCCCTGTATTTCCAGGTGATCGTTGCAATTGTCATCGGTATCGCGCTTGGTCACTACTATCCACAGCTCGGTGTGGCTGTTAAACCACTGGGTGACGGGTTCATCAAACTGATCAAAATGATCATCGCCCCGATCATCTTCTGTACCGTTGTCAGCGGTATCGCCGGCATGCAGAACATGAAATCGGTCGGCAAGACAGGCGGCTACGCGCTGCTGTACTTCGAGATCGTTTCGACCATCGCCCTGCTGGTCGGTCTGGTCGTGGTCAACATCGTGCAGCCGGGCAATGGCATGCATATCGACGTTGCCACCCTCGATGCCTCAAAGGTTGCCGCTTATGTGGCGGCCGGTGCTGACCAAAGCGTCGTCGGCTTCCTGCTGAACGTGATCCCGAGCACCATCGTCGGCGCCTTCGCCACCGGCGACATCCTGCAAGTGCTGATGTTCTCGGTGATCTTCGGTTTCGCCTTGCATCGCCTGGGTGCCTACGGCAAGCCGCTGCTGGACTTCATCGATCGCTTCGCTCATGTGATGTTCAACATCATCAACATGATCATGAAGCTCGCGCCAATCGGTGCCTTCGGTGCCATGGCTTTCACCATCGGTGCCTACGGTGTCGGCTCGCTGGTGCAATTGGGTCAGTTGATGGTTTGCTTCTACATCACTTGCCTGCTGTTCATCCTGATCGTGCTGGGCTCCATCGCCCGCATGCACGGCTTCAGCGTTTTGAAAGTGATCCGCTACATCCGTGAAGAACTGCTGATCGTGCTCGGTACTTCTTCTTCGGAATCGGTGTTGCCACGCATGCTGATCAAGATGGAGCGTCTGGGCGCGCAGAAATCTGTCGTGGGTCTGGTGATCCCGACCGGTTACTCGTTCAACCTCGACGGTACCGCCATCTACCTGACCATGGCTGCAGTGTTCATTGCCCAGGCAACCGATACTCCCATGGACATCACGCACCAGATCACCCTGCTGGTGGTGTTGCTGCTGTCGTCCAAGGGCGCTGCGGGCGTGACCGGTAGCGGTTTCATCGTACTGGCTGCCACCCTGTCCGCCGTGGGCCACCTGCCGGTTGCCGGCTTGGCGCTGATCCTCGGTATCGACCGCTTCATGTCCGAAGCCCGTGCCCTGACCAACCTGGTTGGTAACGCCGTTGCCACCATCGTTGTGGCCAAGTGGGTCAAGGAACTGGACACCGACGTGCTGCAAGCCGAACTGGCTTCTGGCGGTCGTGGCATTGCCGACGAGCCTAAAGACGATGTTTTGGGCCACGTCGAAGAGGTAGCCCCGGCTACCGCCAAGTAAGCCTGGTCCTGATGAAAAACCCGCTTCGGCGGGTTTTTTCATGCCCGGTATTTGAGCGTAACGGTCACTGCACGTGGCGTATAAGGTGATTGCTGCAAAGCGATCGGCTGCCTAGGCTGTGGACATCGTCAAGGGAGAACGCTCATGCTCGGTCCACTGGCATCACTCAAGGTTCTGGATTTCTCGACACTGCTACCGGGGCCGTTCGCCTCGTTGCTGCTGGCGGACATGGGCGCCGAAGTGCTGCGCATCGAATCGCCGACCCGCATGGATTTGCTGCGGGTGTTGCCGCCCCACGATCAAGGCGTGTCAGCCAGTCATGCCTATCTCAATCGCAACAAGCGCAGCCTCGCCCTGGACCTCAAACAACCTGAGGCGCTGGAGGTGATCCGGTCGTTGCTGCAGGACTACGACATTGTGCTCGAGCAGTTCCGCCCCGGTGTCATGGAGCGTCTGGGCCTGGGTTACGAAGCCCTGAAGGCGATCAATCCGAGACTGATTTATGTGTCGATCACCGGCTATGGCCAGACGGGCCCCTACAAGGACCGCGCTGGTCATGACATCAACTACCTGGCCCTGTCCGGGCTGGCGAGTTACACCGGCCGAGCCGACACTGGGCCGTTGCCGTTGGGCATGCAGGTGGCGGATGTCGCCGGTGGTTCGCTGCACGGGGTGATTGGCTTGCTGGCGGCAGTCATCGCCCGACAGCAAACCGGGCAGGGCCAGCATCTGGATGTCAGCATGACCGACTGCGCGTTCAGCCTGAATGCGATGGCCGGTGCCGGGTATCTGGCCTGCGGCGTCGAGCCGGGACCGGAAAACCAGGTGCTCAATGGCGGCAGCTTCTACGATTACTACCGCTCCAGGGATGGGCGCTGGCTATCGGTGGGCAGTCTGGAACCGGCATTCATGAAGCAGTTGTGCGCGGCGTTGGGGCTGGAGGAGCTGGCCGGCCTCGGCCTGTCACCGCAACTGGCGCATCAGCAACAGCTTAAGGACGCGCTGAAGGTCGAATTCGAAAAGCATGACTTTGCCGAGTTGCGCGCGCTGTTCGCAGAGCTGGATGCGTGTGTCGAGCCAGTGTTGAGCCTGGGAGAAGCGCTGTGTCATCCGCAGTTGCAGGCGCGGGAGTTGGTGACCGACGTACCTCGTGGCGATGGCTCGACCCAGGCGCAGATGGCTTGTCCGCTGAAGTTTTCGCAAGGTTTGCCTGAGCCCAGGCATATTGGCGCGGCGCTGGGGCAGCATACGGATCAGGTGTTGGGAGAGTTGGGGTTCAGTGCTGAGCGGATCGAGCAGTTGCGGCGGGCCAAGGTGATTCTTTAGTGCCTGTCAGGCCGCCATCGCGAGCAAGCTTGCTCCCACACTGGGTTTGTGTCACGCCACAGATTCCCTGTGGGAGCTTGCTCGCGATGGCGGCAGCACAAACACCGAAAATCCAACTACTCGACCCGCATCTCGCCACTGAACACCAACGTATTGCGGCACCGCCGACACAAATACCGCCGTCCCTGCCGAACCAGGCTGTGGCGCTGTGCCGAAAACGGGAAGTCGCTGTCGACGCACGGGCACTTGTAGATGTAGCGGGTCACGCTGCGGCGTTTGACGTCATAGGTGTGGCAGCGGTTGGGCGGCAGTTCGTACACGCCGCGCATGATCAGTTGCCACTCTTCACCATGGGGCTGGATGCGGTCGCCGAAAAGTTGGTGGGCGATCAGGTGCGCGACTTCATGGGCCACGGTCTGCTTGAGGAAGTCTTCGGTGTTTTCCCGGTACAGCTGCGGGTTGAAGCGCAGCAGGTTCTCGTGCAAATGCGCGACACCGGCTTTTTGCCCGCGCAGTTTGAGGCTCACCACGGGGCGCTTGAAAGGTCGTTTGAAAAAGGATTCGGCTAGTTGGAAGCAGTCTTCGACGCGGGTATTGAGTTGCTCGGGCATGCTTGATGGGTCTCCAGAGCGGTCGAGTATGCCGCAACCCTCGGACCTTGCGAATCACCAGGTTGCCGAATGGTCGTGTGCGTTCTCGTTGCTGAAGAACGAAAAGACCGCCTTGCGGCGGCCTTTGTCGGCAGTTCTGATTTTCAGTGATGAGCGGCTAACTGGTGTAGACCGGGCCCACGCCGAGTCCCCAGACAATTACTGTGAACGCCATGATGGCGACCAGCACCACCAGGCCTACGGCGAGCACCGAACTTGAAAACAGGAAGCCCTCGTCAGATGGAATGTTCATGAATGTCGGCAAGCCCACATACAGCAAGTACACCGTGTAGCAGATCGCTGCGGTACCGACGATCATCCCCAGCCACAGGTGCGGGTACAAGGCGGCGAGACCGCCGATGAACAGCGGTGTAGCGGTGTAGGTGGCAAACGCAATACAGCGGGCCAGGCTTGGGTTGGCGTCATAGGTGCGGGCCATCCAGTGGATGAAGGCGCCCATTACGGCTACACCACCGAGCATTGCAAGGTACGACATGACCGTCATCCATATCGCGCTTTCTACGGTCAGCATTACGGGAGGTCGATTGCCGATGACCCAGCCGACCTGTGTGGTGCCAATAAAGGCAGACACGGCGGGGATCGCCGCCAGGATCAGCGTATGGGTCAGGTACATGTGGCTGATGCTTTCCTCCTGGTCGCCACGGATTTCTTTCCATTCTTGGTCAGGGTGGGTGAAGAGCCCCACTACGTGATGGATCATGCCAGTCACTCCTCTTGTTTTTACCGTCGCCCCCCAGTGGAGCGCCTACGGGCCAATGCGGCCAAGCAAGTCATAGGTCTGAATTTGTATGTGACCTTATGTCGCAGTATAGGGAGGAGTTTCCCCAGAGGGAGTAAGGGCTTTAGAGCAAATCGCGCTGTAAACGCAGTTGTTAATCGCCGCAGGGTCTGTGGCGAACAGCCCTTTTGGCGAGGCACTTCGCCCCTGAGGCGTTTTTGCGTAAAATGCCGGCCTTTCGTCACACCTCACGGATTTCGCGTCATGGGCACTCTCACGGTCAACCAGAACAAACTGCAAAAGCGCCTTCGCCGACTGGCCGGTGAGGCAGTTGCCGATTTCAACATGATTGAAGACGGTGACAAGGTCATGGTCTGCCTGTCCGGTGGCAAGGACAGCTACACCATGCTCGATGTGCTGATGCACTTGCAGAAGGTCGCGCCGATCAAGTTCGAGATCGTGGCCGTGAACATGGACCAGAAGCAGCCGGGTTTCCCGGAGCACGTGCTGCCGGCCTACCTCAAGGAACTGGGGATCGAGTACCACATCGTCGAGAAAGACACTTACTCGGTGGTCAAGGAACTGATCCCGGAAGGCAAGACCACCTGCTCGCTGTGCTCGCGCCTGCGTCGCGGCACGCTCTACACCTTCGCCGATGAAATCGGCGCGACCAAGATGGCCCTCGGTCACCATCGCGACGACATCGTCGAAACGTTCTTCCTGAACATGTTCTTCAACGGTTCGCTCAAGGCGATGCCGCCGAAACTGCGTGCCGACGATGGTCGTAATGTGGTGATCCGTCCGCTGGCCTATTGCAACGAAAAAGACATCCAGGCCTACTCGGACTTCAAGCAATTCCCGATCATTCCGTGCAACCTCTGCGGTTCCCAGGAGAACCTGCAGCGTCAGGTGGTCAAGGAAATGCTGCTGGACTGGGAACGCAAGACCCCGGGCCGTACCGAGAGCATTTTCCGTAGCCTGCAGAACGTGATCCCGTCCCAACTGGCGGACCGCAATCTGTTCGACTTCACCAGCCTCAAGATCGACGAAAGCGCCGCATCGCGGTTCGTCAACGTGGTCAACCTCTAACTCAAACTGTGGGAGCGGGCTTGCTCGCGAAAGCGGTGTGTCTTCAGCATTGATGTTGGCTGACACTACGTCTTCGCGAGCAAGCCCGCTCCCACAGGTTTTTCGTTTACCTCAGGAGAGGGCATGCGCGACTACAAGTGGCTGAATGAGTACTGCTTGAACCGCTTCGGTTCGGCGGCCGAACTGGAAGCCCATCTGCCCGTTCCCAAGACCTCCGCGCAACTGCGCAAGATCAGCGACGATCGCTACCTCTCGACGATGGCGCTACGGGTGTTTCGCGCCGGGCTCAAGCACAGCCTGGTGGATGCCAAGTGGCCGGCCTTCGAAGAAGTGTTCTTCAAGTTCGACCCGGAAAAAGTCGTGCTGATGAGCGCCGAGCACCTTGAGCGTCTGATGCAGGACACACGGATCATCCGTCATCTGGGCAAGCTCAAGAGTGTGCCGCGCAATGCGCAGTTCATACTGGACGTGGCCCATGAAAAGGGTAGCTTCGGCGCGCTCATCGCCGACTGGCCGGTGACCGATATCGTCGGGCTCTGGACCTTCCTGAAAAAACGTGGACATCAATTGGGCGGGCTGTCAGCCCCGCGCTTCCTGCGGATGATCGGCAAGGACACCTTTGTACCGAGTTATGACGTGGTGGCGGCGCTGAATGCGCAGGACATCATCGACAAGGTGCCGAGCAGTCTGCGCGACCTGGCGTTGGTGCAGGACGTGTTCAATCAGTGGCATGAGGAAAGTGGCGGGCGGCCGATGAGCCAGATTTCGATGATGCTGGCTTATACCGTCAACCATTAAGACCGCGTCGCTCCATTCGCGAGCAAGCCCGCTCCCACATTTGATCGCATTTCAAATGTGGGAGCGGGCTTGCTCGCGAAGGCGTCAGGTCAGGCGATAGAAATCTCGCCCTCGCCAGCCAGCTTGCGATTCAACTGATACCGCCACCGCACATACAACAGCGCCGAGCAAAACACCGCCAGACTCGCGCCCATCTCCAGCAATCCGAAGACTTGCCGGTTCGGGTCATAGGCAGCCAATGCGCCCTTGATGAAGTACAGGTTCACCACAAAGCACATCCACGAATGCCCGCGAGGGCTGCCGACGATCATCCCCGGTGCCAGAATCAGCAGTGGCACCAGTTCGATCAACAGGATCACCCAGGGGCGTGCCCCATGCAGATCGGCAATCGCCAGGTAGTAAACACACAGCAGTCCCACCAGGCCGAAAAAGCACAGCAGGCTGATGGCGCGCATCGCCTTGACGCGTGGTTCGAGCCATTCGAGGGCGGGCAGGATCTTCGGCTTCTTGGCCACCTCAGCTCTCCAGTTTCTGTGCGGTCTTGGCCAGGCGCAGACCCAGCGCGCGGCACAACGCCACTTCATGGGCGTCCAGACCGCTTTTGCCGTCGGCGCCGGCGTGGTGGCTGGCGCCGTATGGCGTACCGCCGCCCTGGGTTTCCAGCAGTGCCGACTCGCTGTAGGGCAGGCCGGTGATCAGCATGCCGTGGTGCAGCAACGGCAGCATCATCGACAGCAGCGTGGTCTCCTGGCCGCCGTGCAGGCTCGCGGTGGAGGTGAACACACCCGCCGGTTTTCCCACCAGGGCGCCGGTCAGCCACAGGTTGCTGGTGCCGTCGAGGAAATACTTCAGTGGTGCCGCCATGTTGCCGAAGCGGGTCGGACTGCCGAGTGCCAGGCCGGCACAGTTCTTCAGGTCGTCGAGGCTGGCATACAGCGCGCCTTCGTCGGGAATCTCCGGCGAAACGGCTTCGCACTCGCTGGAAATCGCCGGCACCGTGCGCAGGCGGGCCTCAAGCCCGGCCTGTTCGACACCACGGGCGATCTGCCGGGCCATTTCGTTGGTCGAGCCGCTGCGGCTGTAGTACAGAACCAGAATGTACGGTGCACTCATGGCAACAGTTCCAGGATCTGCTCCGGTGGGCGGCCGATGATGGCCTTGTTGCCGACTTCGAGAATCGGTCGTTCCATCAGTTTCGGGTGGGCGGCGATGGCAGAGATCAATTGCGCTTCGCTCAGGCTGCTGTCGGCCAGGTCAAGGGTCTTGTACTCGTCCTCGCCGGTGCGCAGCAGTTGCCGGGCGCTGATCCCGAGTTTGCCCAGCAGGCTCTGGATCTGCGCGGCGTCCAGCGGGGTTTCCAGGTAGCGGACCACGGTCGGGGTCAGGCCACGGGCTTCAAGCAGTTCGAGCGCACCGCGGGATTTCGAGCAGCGCGGATTGTGATAAAGCGTCAGATCGGTCATGAGCGGGTCGCATCTTGCGTAAGGTGGCGGCTATTCTAACTGTGCAGCGCGCAATCCAGAACCGTAAGAGGCGATGGGTCGCAGGTGCATTCAATTTTTGACAAGGAACACGACATGACAAGGCGACTGGCAGCAGCATTGGCGATCATCGGGGCGTTGATGCTGGGGGGCTGCGGTAATGACTATGGCATCGACCAGGACGGCCACAAGATCGCCGCCGACCGACTGGACGGCAAATGGCTGGTCCTCAACTACTGGGCAGAATGGTGCGGGCCTTGCCGTACCGAGATACCGGAGTTGAATGCCTTGGCCGAGCAGCTCAAGGACAAGAAAATCGGTGTGTTCGGGGTCAACTTCGACAATGTCCAGGGGCAAGAGCTGAAGGGCGCGAGCGAGAAACTTGGGATCAAGTTCACCGTGCTGGCCCAGGACCCTTCCGAACTGTTCGAGCTACCGCTCAGCGAAGTATTGCCGGTGACCTACATCATCGATAACAAGGGCAAGGTGCGTGAGCAGTTGATGGGTGAACAGACGGCGGCGGGGGTAATGGCGAAGCTTGAGGCGTTGCAGGCGAAGAATTGATCGGATGATCGCTTTCATTGTGGTCAGGGGCTTTTTGTGGCGAAGGGGCAAGCCCCCTCGCCACAGGTTTAACCATGCTGAAAGGGTGATCAACCCTCCTCGAGCCACCAACGCAACGGCTTGCCTTCGGCTGGCCAGAAGCGTATCTGCTCGATTGGGGATACGTCCCAGCGCTGGACGTTTTCCAGCGCCTGAAGGAAGCGTTTTTCCTGTTCCATCAGTGCCGGCGCGCACAATTTTCGGGTGCTGCCGATTTTGCCGAAGGTCAGTTTGTCGCCATCGAGGGCGTACGGCGCGAACCAGTGGTTGCAGCCGCCATTGCCGTAGGCACGGCCGTCTTCGCCGAGGGTGACGGTCAGGTGGCTGTAGTCCATCAACGGCCGCTCGCCGATCCACTCCAGAATGTAGCTGCGGTTCTGTTGCAGTTGCACCGGCTCGGCGGCGCAGCCCAGCAGGCCGGCACCGACCATGGCGGTCAGGGCGAGGCCTTTCATCACGCAGGCTCCTGGCATTTCGGGCACAGGTGTTTCTCGCCAACGCTGGTCCAGCCCAACTCGGCAATCCGCGCAGTGGCGGCAGGCTTTTCGGCCTTGTTGCCCAGCTTGGCATCGACGGCAAACTCGAAGCTCAGCTCTTTGGCACAGCTGTCACAGTTCACTTGCCAGGTGTGGATGGCCAGTTCGCCGAACACCGGACCACTGGCTACCGCGACCCATTGGCCGGGCGGGTTGATCAGGTGGCGAACCGTTTCGACGGTCAGGCGCATGGACAAGTCCTTGGCACCCTTGAGGGTCACAACCAGCACGTCATTGTTGCGAATCGAACCACCGTTGCCGGTGACTTGATAGCGTCCCGGCACCAGGGCGCGGCATTCAGTGAGGGTGTGTTGCGGGTTCATCAGGCTGTAGCGGAAATCGTGTTCGACCATGGGTCCTCCAAATATGCGCGATATGCTAGCACGGGCTTGTACGCCGCATCGCGCAGGTAGATGACCTTCGATCCGTTTCAGTCTCCCGTCACCAGGTTTTCCGGGGTGTCCGCCGTCCAGGCTGCAATGTTGTGTAATGTTGTGGCGGCAATCGCGTCCAGCGCTTCGCGGGTCAGGAAGGCCTGGTGTGCGGTGACGATCACGTTGGGGAAGGTCAGCAGCCGTGCCAGCACATCGTCTTGCAGCGGCAGGTCGGAGCGGTCCTCGAAGAACAACTGCGCTTCCTCCTCATACACATCCAGTCCCAGGTAACCCAAGCGACCGTCTTTCAGGGCATCGATCAGTGCCGGGGTGTCCACCAGAGCGCCGCGCCCGGTATTGATCAACATCGCGCCCGGTTGCATGTGCGCCAGGGACTCGCGGTTGATCAAGTGCTTGCTCTGCTCGTTGAGCGGGCAGTGCAGGCTGATGATCTGCGATTCGGCCAGCAATTGCGGCAGGCTCAGGTACCGCGCACCGAGGGCTTCGACCTGCGGGTTGGGGTAGGGGTCATAGGCCAGCAACTGGCAGCCAAATCCGCTCATGATTTTGGCGAAGGTGGCGCCAATCTGACCGGTTCCGACCACGCCGACGGTCTTGCCCACCAGATCGAAACCGGTCAGCCCTTGTAGTCTGAAATCCCCTTCGCGAGTGCGGTTGTAGGCGCGGGGCAAGCGGCGGTTGAGTGCGAGGATCAGCGCTACAGCATGTTCGGCAACAGCGTGAGGCGAATAGGCCGGGACACGAACGATGGCCAGTCCCAGACGTTTTGCTGTCGGCAAGTCGACATGGTTGTAACCGGCCGAGCGCAGGGCGATCAGGCGTGTGCCTCCAGCGGCCAGGCGTTCGAGTACCGCAGCGCCAAGGTCATCATTGATGAACGCGCAGACCGCTTCATACCCTTGGGCGAGCGCTACCGTGTCGAGGCTCAGGCGCGCAGTCTGAAATTGCAGCTCGATGCCGGCCGGTTGCCCGGCCGCAAGAAAACTGTCGCGGTCGTAGTTCTGGCTGCTGAAAAGAATCGTACGCATGCGGTGCTCCTTGAAGGTGGCCTGCACGGTTGAGCAAGCCGGCATTCGGCAGTCGTCAGATTAGCTCGCCGGCAGACCCGCGCGATTGCGCTGCATCAAGCATTCATGCGCGCCTGGGCTGCCAGGCGATTGATCGCCCGGTCGAGCTCGTCCAGCGCCACGCTGGCTTTCGGGTCCTGTTGCTTGAGCAGGGTTTCGCTGCGTTGGCAGGCCGCACGCAATTGCGGTACGCCGCAGTAACGCGTTGCGCCATGCAGGCGATGGACCCGTTCGACCAGGGCGTTGTGTTCATTGCTTTGCCGAGCCAGTCGGATGGCTTCGCGGTCAGCCTCCAGTGACGCCAGCAGCATCGCCAGCATGTCCGCGGCCAGATCGGCCTTGCCGGCAGCCAGGCGCAATCCTTCCTCGTGGTCGAGCACCAACAGGTCATGGGTGCCAGCATGCCCATCGCCGGAGCGCTCCGGGCTGTGATTGCGCAGCGCCAGGCCGCTCCACTTCAGCACCACTTGCGCCAATTGTCGTTCGCTGATCGGTTTGGTCAGGTAGTCGTCCATGCCACTTTGCAGCAGCGCGCGTTTTTCGTTGGCCATGGCGTGGGCAGTGAGGGCCACGATCGGCAGGGGCGTGCAATGGCGTTCGCTTTCCCACTGGCGGATCGCCTCGGTGCTCTGGCGACCGTCCATGCCGGGCATCTGCACGTCCATCAACACCAGATCGAATGTCTCGTTCTGCACCGCCTTGACGGCGGCATAACCGCTTTCCACCGCAAGTACCTTGGCGCCCATGTCTTCGAGCAGGGTTTGCACCAGCATCAGGTTGGCCGGATTGTCGTCGACGCAAAGCACCTTCGGGGCACGGCTGGATACCGGTTCGCCCGGCTCGCTGCGCATAGACCGCGGGTTGACCAGGTCAGACAGGGAGCGTCGCAGCTTGCGGGTGCAGGCCGGTTTAGCCTGGAGCTGGCTGTGGGGGTTGGGCACGGAAAGATGGAACAGCGTCAGTTCCGTGGTCGGGCACAGCACCAGCACTTTGCAGCCAAGATGCTCGAGGTCCCAGATGTGCTGGTTGAGGCGTTCCGGCGGCATGTCGTTACTGGTGATGCCGAGCACGGCGAGGTCGATCGCCTGATCGGTCTGGTGGGCGGCGGTGACGCCATTGGTCAGGCTTTCCAGGGTATTGAACGGTGTGGTGCTGAGGCCGCAGTCTTCCAGTTGATGCTGCAACGCCTGCCGTGCCAGCTCGTGGTTTTCCAATACCGCCACCCGTCGCCCGAGCAAGGGTGCCGAGGGCAGGTCTTCGGCATCGTCGCGGGTTTTTGGCAGGCTCAGGCTGATCCAGAATTCAGACCCTTCCCCCGGCGTGCTGTCGACGCCGATCTCACCGCCCATCTGTTCGATCAGGCGCTTGGAAATCACCAGGCCCAGGCCAGTACCGCCCGGTTGCCGCGACAGCGAGTTGTCGGCCTGGCTGAACGCCTGGAACAGGGCGCGTACGTCCTGATTCGACAGACCGATGCCGGTGTCCTGAATGCTGATGCGCAACTGCACGGTGTCTTCGTGTTCCTCTTCGAGCATGGCGCGGGCGACGATGGTGCCTTCGCGGGTGAACTTGATCGCGTTGCTCACCAGGTTCGTCAGGATCTGCTTGAGTCGCAGTGGGTCGCCCACCAGCGACAGCGGCGTGTCCCGGTACACCAGGCTCACCAGTTCCAGCTGCTTGGCGTGGGCAGCCGGGGCGAGGATGGTCAGGGTGTCCTGTAGCAGGTCGCGCAGGTTGAATGGAATATGGTCGAGCACCAGCTTGCCGGCCTCGATTTTCGAAAAGTCGAGAATCTCGTTGATGATGCCCAGCAGGCTGTCGGCGGATTTTTCGATGGTGTCCAGGTAGTCGAGCTGGCGCGGGGTGAGCTCGCTTTTTTGCAGCAGGTGGGTGAAGCCGAGAATGCCATTGAGCGGCGTGCGGATTTCATGGCTCATGTTGGCCAGGAATTCGGACTTGATCCGGCTCGCTTCCAGGGCTTCCTTGCGCGCCAGGTCCAGTTCGATGTTCTGGATCTCGATGGTTTCCAGATTCTGGCGCACGTCTTCGGTGGCCTGGTCGATGCTGTGCTGCAATTCTTCCTGCGCATTTTGCAGGGTGCCAGCCATGCGGTTGATGCCTGAGGCCAACTCGTCCAGTTCCTGGCTGCCGAGTGGCGGCAGGCGGGTTTCCAGATGACCGTCCTTGAGTTGAGCCACGGCTTGCTTGATCTGGCTCAATGGCCGATTGATCGTGCGACCCATGCGCAGGGCCAACAGAGCCGCACCTATCAGCCCCGCCGCGATCAACATCAGACTGGCGAACAGGCTGCGGTAACCGCGCAACAGCATGCTGTTATGGGACAGTTCAAGTTCGACCCAGCCCAGCAGGCGGTCGGCTTCTTCGGGAATCACGTCCCCGGCCAGGTTGCGGTGTTTGCCGAATACCGGCAGCAGATAGCGGGTCGCATCGTTGCCACTGCGGCGCAGCATCTGCGTGCCACTGCCGGAGGGTGATTGGTTGAGCATGGTCGGGCCGGCGTGGGCCAACAGCGTGCGGTCTGGACTCAGGAAGGTCACGGCCCGCACGTCGGTTTGTTCCAGGGCCTGGGTGGCGATGCGTTCGAGCAGTTCGTTGTCCTGATGGCCCATGGCTGGTGCCGTCAGTGGAGCCAACTGTTCGGCGATCATTTCGCCGCGCTGCATGAGTTGGGTTTGCAGGTCAGCCTGTTGCATCCAGGTAAAATATCCCCCCAGCACCAACGCCATCAGGCTGGTTGGCAACAGGGTCAGCAACAGCACGCGGCCTTTGATTCCCAGTTTCTTGAGCACGCATCTCTCCTGCATCCCGCTATTTATAGGCCTGCACATGCATCTGCCATGCACCACTTGCGCAGTGTAGCGATTTGCTCGCGGGCAATCTTCGTAAAAATGGTGCCGTCATTCGTCGGCCCGGACGACTCATTGGCAATACGGACAAACGGTGGGTTGCTCCTGGCGAGGCAATCTTGAATAATCTTTCAACTGAGAATTATTTGCAGATAGTCATGACTCCCATCACTGCCGGCCTTCCCCGAATCCTGTCCATCGAAGACGACCTTGTGCTCGGAGCCTACGTTCATGAGCATCTGGACCGCAGCGGCTTCCAGGTGACCTGGTGCCAGAACGGTCAGGAAGGCCTGGACATTGCCCGCCGGCAACCATTCGACGTGGTGTTGATGGATATTCTGCTGCCGGGCATGGACGGCCTGGCGGTACTGACCCAATTGCGCCAGAGCCATTCCACCCCGGTGTTGCTGATGTCGGCCCTCGGTGCCGAGGCCGATCGCGTCAGCGGCTTTCGCCTGGGGGCTGATGATTACCTGCCAAAGCCCTTCAGCATGGTGGAGTTGCGGGTGCGCATCGAAGCCATTCTGCGGCGGGTGGCACTCGACCGTCGACCGGCACCCGCCGTGCCGGCCCCGTCGATGGACAGCCTGCGTTTCGACGATGAAAGCTTCGAGGTCTTTTATGGCGAACAGGCCGGCGGCCTTACCCGCAGCGAGTATCGGTTGCTGGAGACGCTGCACCGCAGCGCCGACGAAGTACTGAGCAAAGCCTTCCTTTATCAGCAGGTGCTGCAGCGCGGTTACGCGGCCCATGACCGCAGCCTGGACATGCACATCAGCCAGATCCGCCGCAAGCTCAAGGCCATTGGATATACCGAGCGCGAAGTGCGTACGGTTTGGGGCAAGGGCTACATCCTGAGCGCCGCCGATGACATGTAACTTGCCGGGCAGGCATTCGTTGTTCTGGAAGCTGGCCTGTCTATTGGTTGCTTTCTGTCTGCTGATGATCTGGCTGAGTTGGTCCTGGGGCCGTTATATGGAGCAGCGTAACCAGTTCCTCTCCGATGAGGCCCGCGGCACCCTGTCCGGTTATGCCGCCGAAGCCGAGCAGGCATGGCAGCAGCGTCAGAGCGCCGGTATCGATGACTGGCTGCAAGGCATGCATCAGCGGGAAAAAAGCTGGGTCGGTGTCATCGGCGGTGATTTGCAGTCCTTGAGCAACCAATCGCTGACGGACAAGGAAGTCGAACGCCTTACTTTTTTGCGCGGCCTTGATTGGCCCATCCACAAGAAAGGCCGGCCGTGGATGCGCATACCGTTTCCTGGTGACCCCTCCGTCGGCAGTCTGGTGATCGAGTTGCCCAAGCGCTTCGTACCCGGGCGTTACCGGGTGTTCTGGCGGGTGATCACCAACGGCGTGATTCCGGGATTGTTCACTTTGCTGTTGTGCGTCGGGCTGTATCGTTTGTTGGTGGTGCCGCTCAACAGCCTGCGTGAACAGGCCAATGCCTGGCGTGCCGACCAACTGAATGTGCGCCTGTCGAGCCGCACCACCAATCGTTCCGATGAATTGGGTGAGTTGGGCAGGGCGTTCGATCACATGTCCGAGCGTCTGCAAAGCACTGTGGCCTTGCAGCAGCAACTGCTGCGTGACTTGTCCCACGAATTGCGCACGCCCTTGAGCCGCCTGCGGGTGGCCAGTGAAAGCGAGCAGGGGCTGGAGCCATTGCGCGAACGCATCGGCCGTGAAGTCGATGGTATGCAGCGCCTGGTGGAAGACACGTTGCAACTGGCGTGGCTCGATACCGAGCGCACCCGATTGCCTGACGAAGCGATCCAGATCCAGGCCCTGTGGGAAATGCTCACGGAGAACGCCTGCTATGAAAGTGGTTGGCCCGATACTCAGTTGCAATGCACGGTGGATTCATCCTGCTGGGTTCGCGGCCATCTCAACACCCTGGCCCAGGCATTGGAAAACATTCTGCGCAACGCGATTCGGCATTCACCTGATGGTGGGGTTGTCCTGCTCGGCGGTCGGCGTGACGGAGATTACTGGCATCTATGGCTGGAGGATCAGGGCGGCGGCGTGGCGGAAGCTGATCTGGAGCGGATCTTCCTGCCGTTCACCCGACTCGACGGTTCGCGGCCGGGGGATGGTGGATTTGGGTTGGGCTTGAGCATCGCCCGAAACGCGGTGCGGCGTCAGGGCGGACAGTTGTGGGCACAGAACACCGGAACCGGGTTGCGCCTGAACATGCGGTTGTTAGCGGATGTTGATAGTGCCAGTGCCGACGCCATCGCGGGCAAGCCCGCTTCCACACTGACCGTGTTTGAACCGCGAAACCTGTGATCACCCAGGCACCCTGTGGGAGCGAACTTGCTCGCGATGAGGCCCTCATGTTCACCGCAACATATCTGCTTATTCCCATAAGCCATAAGCACCACACTTTGCGTGATATGGGCTGGGAACGTTTGCCGGTATGATAGTCGCCCCCGCAGTCTGGATTGCGAATACGCCATGACCTTGCAGTACCCAACCATCGCCGATTGCGTCGGCAACACTCCGCTGGTCCGTTTGCAGCGCCTGCCCGGCGCCACCAGCAATACCCTTTTGCTCAAGCTCGAAGGGAACAACCCGGCGGGTTCGGTCAAGGACCGTCCGGCGCTGTCGATGATCACCCGCGCCGAGCTGCGCGGGCAGATCCACGCCGGCGATACGCTGATCGAGGCGACCTCGGGCAACACCGGGATCGCCCTGGCCATGGCCGCTGCGATCAAGGGTTACAAGATGATCCTGATCATGCCCGACAACTCCAGCGCCGAGCGCAAGGCAGCCATGACAGCTTATGGCGCCGAGCTGATTCTGGTCAGCCAGGAGCAGGGTATGGAAGGCGCCCGTGACCTCGCGCAAAAGATGGAAGCCGAAGGCCGCGGCAAGGTACTGGATCAGTTCGCCAACGGTGACAACCCCGAGGCGCACTACACCACCACCGGCCCGGAAATCTGGCGTCAGACCCAGGGCACCATCACCCATTTCGTCAGTTCCATGGGCACCACCGGCACCATCATGGGGGTGTCGCGCTACCTTAAGGAGCAAAACGACCACGTGCAGATCATCGGCCTGCAACCGATGGAAGGCTCGGCGATCCCGGGGATCCGCCGCTGGCCTCAGGAATACCTGCCGAAGATCTACCAGGCTGACCGCGTGGACCGGATCGTCGACATGGCGCAAAGCGAAGCCGAAGACGTGACCCGTCGTCTGGCCCGCGAAGAAGGCATTTTCTGTGGCGTGTCCTCGGGCGGTGCCGTGGCGGCAATGCTGCGTCTGTCCAAAGAAGTTGAAAACGCGGTGATCGTTGCGATCATATGCGACCGTGGCGACCGTTACTTGTCGACCGGCATTTTCGACGCGCCCAACTGATGGCCAAACATGAAAGAGGCCTGCGTTTCCAGCCCACCGGCGGCAGCAAGGCCCCGCAAATCCCGACCGGCAAAAAGCAGCGCCTGACCATCGAGCGCCTGGCCAATGACGGTCGCGGTATCGCGTTTTTCGAAGGTCGTACCTGGTTCGTCATCGGCGCATTGGCCGGTGAAGAGATCGAGGCACGCGTCCTCGGTGCCCACGGCAAAGTGGTTGAGGCGCGCACCGAACGGGTATTCACGGCCAGCGAATTACGCCGCCCTGCACCGTGCGCCCATGCCGGCCGCTGTGGTGGTTGCAGCGTGCAGCATCTGCCCCACAACGAACAGCTTGCCCTGAAACAGCGCATGCTCGCCGAGCAGTTGTCGAGAGTCGCGGACGTCGAACCCGATGAGTGGGCAGCACCATTGAGTGGTGCGGAGTTCGCTTACCGCCGTCGCGCCCGCGTTGCGGTGCGCTGGGACATGAAGGCAAAAAAACTCGAAGTCGGTTTCCGTGCCGCTGGCAGCCAGGACATCGTGGGCATCGATAACTGCCCGGTGCTGGTACAGCCCTTGCAACCGATCATGGCCCGCTTGCCGGAGATGCTGCGGCGCTTGAGCAAACCCCAGGCACTCGGGCATGTGGAGTTGTTCAGCGGCTCGACGCTGGCGGTGTTGCTGCGGCACATGGCGCCGTTGTCCGATGCCGACCTGACGATCCTCAAGGAATTCTGCGCGTTCCATGAAGCCCAGTTGTGGCTGCATGGAGATGGGGAACCGCAACCGGTCGAGGCTGATCAGTCGTTGGGCTATCGTCTTGAACAGTGGGACCTGGAGCTGGCGTATCGTCCCGGGGATTTCATTCAGGTAAACGCCGCCGTCAACGAAGCAATGGTCGCCCAGGCGCTGGACTGGCTGAAGCCGACAGCGGATGAGCGCGTACTCGACCTGTTCTGTGGTCTGGGCAACTTTGCCTTGCCGCTGGCCAAGGCTGCTCGTGAAGTGGTGGCGGTCGAAGGCGTGCAGGTGATGGTCGATCGCGCCGCGGCGAATGCGGCCAGCAATAATCTGCATAACGCGAAGTTTTTTCAGGCCGATTTATCCCAGCCTTTGACGGACGCCGAATGGGCCGCCGAAGGCTTTTGTGCGGTACTCTTGGACCCACCGCGTGACGGTGCTTTCGAGGTTGTGCGCAAGCTCAGGAGCCTGGGCGCCGAACGTTTGGTGTATGTGTCGTGCAACCCTGCAACTCTGGCGCGCGACACGGTCGAATTGATCAAGCAGGGCTACCGGTTAAAACGTGCCGGGATTCTCGATATGTTTCCTCAAACGGCACATGTCGAGGCCATGGCGTTATTTGAAGCGAGCTAGGATGCTCGTCTGGTCCGACTGGTCCGCCCGTGCAGCCGCGCCCCAGCCCGACGTGGGCGCACCGGCAACGAAGGTCAGCGATTTGACGCATTGAATCTGCGTCGTAGGGAAGGTAAGCAAGATGGTACAGGTGAGAGCACACCAGCCGATCAACACCGACGGCAGTATCAATCTCGAGGCTTGGCTCGATCATGCGGTCAGTGTCGATCTGGCACTGGATCGCGAAGCCTTGAAAGAGGCCTGCGAGTACGCTCGCGAGGCCGAACAACAAGCCAATGCGGCACAGAATCTGTGGTCGGAAGGTAACTCGACTTTCCGTACAGGGCTTGAGATCGCCGAGATCCTCGCCGATCTCAAACTCGACCAGGACTCTTTGGTCGCCGCGATCCTGTATCGAGGCGTGCGCGAAGGCCAGATCAAGTTGCCGGCCGTCAGCCAGCGCTTCGGTCCGGTGGTATCCAAGCTCATCGACGGCGTGCAGCGCATGGCCGCGATCAGCGACAGCCTGAGTCCGCGTAAATCCCTGGTGCTGGGCACCCAGGGCCAGGTGGAAAACCTGCGCAAGATGCTGGTGGCCATGGTTGACGACGTTCGCGTCGCCCTGATCAAGCTGGCCGAACGCACGTGCGCGATCCGTGCGGTGAAAACCGCCGACGACGAAAAGCGCAACCGCGTGGCCCGTGAAGTCTTCGACATCTACGCGCCCTTGGCCCATCGCCTGGGTATCGGTCATATCAAGTGGGAACTGGAAGACTTGTCCTTCCGTTACCTTGAACCGGACCAGTACAAGCAGATTGCCAAGTTACTCCACGAGCGGCGACTGGATCGCGAGCGCTTTATCAGCGAAGTGATGAGCCAGCTGAAAAACGAACTGCAGGCCACCGGCGTCGATGCCGACATCAGCGGCCGCGCCAAACACATCTATTCGATCTGGCGCAAAATGCAGCGCAAGGGTCTGGAGTTCAGCCAGATCTACGACGTGCGTGCCGTTCGCGTGCTGGTGCCGGAAATGCGCGACTGCTACACCGCGCTCGGTATCGTCCACACCCTGTGGCGACACATCCCGAAAGAGTTCGACGATTACATTGCCAACCCCAAGGAAAACGGCTATCGCTCGCTGCACACCGCGGTGATCGGGCCCGAGGGCAAGGTGCTGGAAGTGCAGATCCGCACCCACGCGATGCACGAAGAAGCCGAACTCGGCGTGTGCGCGCACTGGCGCTACAAGGGCACCGACGTCAAGTCCGGCTCCAATCACTACGAGGAGAAGATCTCCTGGCTACGCCAGGTGCTCGAATGGCACGAAGAACTGGGCGACATCGGTGGCCTGGCGGAACAGCTGCGGGTCGATATCGAGCCGGATCGGGTCTACATCTTCACCCCGGACGGTCACGCCATCGACTTGCCCAAGGGCGCGACCCCGCTGGACTTTGCCTACCGCGTACACACCGAAATCGGTCACAACTGCCGTGGCGCCAAGATCAACGGACGCATCGTACCGCTCAACTACAGCCTGCAAACCGGTGAACAGGTCGAGATCATCACCAGCAAGCACGGCACCCCGAGCCGTGACTGGCTGAACCCGAACCTGGGTTATGTCACTACGTCGCGGGCACGGGCGAAGATCGTTCACTGGTTCAAGTTGCAGGCTCGCGACCAGAACGTCGCGGCCGGTAAAACCTTGCTCGAGCGCGAACTCAATCGCCTCGGCCTGCCGGCGGTGGATTTCGACAAGCTGGCCGACAAGGCCAACATGAAAACCGCCGAAGACCTGTTCGCCGCCCTCGGCGCCGGGGATTTGCGCCTGGCGCAACTGGTCAACCTGGCGCAGCAACTGGTCGAGCCGGAGCGTGGCAACGAACAGCTGGAACTGATTCCGCGCAAGGCCACCGGTTACAAGCCGGGCAAGCGCGGCGATATCCAGATCCAGGGCGTTGGCAATCTGATGACCCAGATGGCCGGCTGCTGCCAGCCATTGCCGGGCGATGCGATCGTCGGCTACATCACCCAGGGCCGCGGCGTGAGCATTCACCGCCAGGACTGCGCCTCGGTGCTGCAGCTGGCCGGGCGCGAGCCTGAGCGAATCATCCAGGTCAGTTGGGGGCCGGTGCCGGTGCTCACCTATCCGGTGGACATCATCATCCGCGCCTACGACCGTTCGGGACTGCTGCGTGACGTTTCCCAGGTGCTGCTCAACGAGCGGATCAACGTGCTGGCGGTCAACACCCGCTCGAACAAGGAGGACAACACAGCGTTGATGTCCCTGACGATCGAGATTCCAGGGCTGGACGCATTGGGGCGGTTGCTGGGGCGGATTTCCCAGTTGCCGAATATCATCGAAACCCGGCGTAACCGGACACCTTGATGCATGTTCAGCGCCGATCCACTGTGGGAGCGAGCTTGCTCGCGATGACGGTTCAACATTCAACACAGGTGTTGTCTGACTGTCCGCTATCGCGAGCAAGCTCGCTCCCACAAGGGACTTTGCAGTGAGAGAGATTGATGTATTCACTTGAA
The DNA here is from genome assembly GCF_058791055.1 of Pseudomonas sp. EU05-FHT14B02. NCBI lineage: Bacteria > Pseudomonadati > Pseudomonadota > Gammaproteobacteria > Pseudomonadales > Pseudomonadaceae > Pseudomonas > Pseudomonas sp. EU05-FHT14B02. Next base: position 314,849 of record NZ_JBYTDD010000003.1, read on the forward strand.
GACCTGCTGCACCTCATGAACCGCCTGCGCGACCCGCAGTACGGTTGCCCGTGGGACATCAAGCAAACTTACGCCACCATCGTCCCCCACACTCTGGAAGAAGCCTACGAAGTCGCCGACGCCATTGAGCGCGGTGACTTCGATCACCTGCAGGGGGAGCTCGGCGACTTGTTGTTCCAGGTGGTGTATTACAGCCAGTTGGCCCGGGAAGAAGGGCGCTTCGAGTTTGAAGGTGTGGTCGACAGCATCACCCGCAAGCTGATCCGTCGTCACCCCCATGTGTTCCCTACGGGCGACCTCTATGCGCCGCTGGATGTCCCGCGCCTCAGTGAAGAGCAGGTCAAGCAGCGCTGGGAGGAGATCAAGGCCGAGGAGCGCGCAGAGAAGTCCTGCGCGCCCGAACAGCTGTCATTGCTTGATGACGTCCCCGCTGCACTGCCGGCGTTGTCACGTTCGGCGAAACTGCAAAAGCGCGCGGGGCAGGTCGGGTTTGATTGGCCGGACGCCTTGCCGGTGCTCGACAAAGTGCGTGAAGAGCTCGATGAAGTCCTCGAAGCCATGTCGGAAAATGATCCCGAGGCCGTGGCCGAAGAGATTGGTGACCTGCTGTTTTCCGTGGTGAATCTGGCGCGGCATCTCAAGGTCGATCCAGAAACGGCACTGCGGGGTGCCAACGGCAAGTTTGAAAGACGCTTTCGTTTTATCGAACAGGCATTGCGCGATACCCGCCGTCCCATGGAAGATTGCACCCTCGAAGAGTTGGACGCCTTGTGGGGCGAAGCCAAACGTCAGGAAAAGAATTTGCCCAGCTGCGGTTGAGCAGTGGCCTAAGTGAGTAATAAGCACCATGAGCATTTCCCTTCGCGACCAGTTGCTCAAAGCAGGGCTGGTCAACCAGAAGCAGGCCAAGCAGGTCAGCAAAGACAAGCAGAAGCAGCAACGCCTGGCCCACAAAGGCCAGATCGAGCTGGATGACTCCCAGCAGCGCGCGGCACAGGAAGCCATGGCCGAGAAGGTCAAGCGCGACCAGGAGCTCAACCGCCAGCAGCAGGAAAAGGCTGAGGCCAAGGCGCGTGCCGCGCAGGTCAAGCAATTGATCGAAGTCTCGCGCCTGCCGAAATTGACGACCGAGGACTACTACAACTTTGTCGACGACAAAAAGGTCAAGCGCATCAGCGTCAACACCCTCATGCGCAACAAGCTCAGCAGCGGTTCGCTGGCCATCGTGCATCACGCTGGCGGCTACGAAGTGATTCCGCGCGAGGCGGCATTAAAGATTCAGGAGCGCGACCCGCAACGCATCGTGCAGCTGAATGTGCAGACCGAAGAAGTCAGCGTCGAGGACGATCCGTATGCGGCCTACAAGATCCCTGATGATCTGATGTGGTAATCGCTCCTCTTCCATTACATGTTTGTTAGTACATTGCTGGATTAATGAATTGAACCCGAAAGATCGCGTCGATACGATCTCTCGGGTTTTCTTTTGCCCGAAGTATTCTCAGGGGAGAGAACTAATGGAATGAAATTAAATGAATAAGGATATTGTCAATGCTGGTAAGTATCGCCTCGTTACGCCAACCCACTTTTAAATCGCAGCTTTCACAGCCGCGACGACCCGATCAATCCATTCACGATTATCTGGACGACGAGCTTGTCGCACGAGCGGAGCTGGTGCGCCGAAAGATCAAGATCTCTGCGAAAGCTGCTCGCGACGATCACGGCAGGCCCGCGTGCGTTTTTGTAACCCTGCCTGAGTTTTTCTGGAACATTCCCTGGCACGAAGTCCGTAATGAGCAGGAGCTTCACGAACTGAACTCTGCTTATCTGACGAAGGTGACCGAGTGTGTGACGCTGTTGATGAGTGATCTGCCAGTGGCGCGCTACGGCAAGATCGTTTTATTGGCGGGAAGTTGTGCGACGCTGATCAAGGTGGGAGAGGGGGAATCGAGCTATTACGATGTCATTAATTATGTGCTCACAATTTCCAATAAGGAATATGAGGTCGACATGCCGCTGATGTCGATGTGGCCGAAGCGTTATGTGTCAGGAATCGATTTTGGAAGACATGTAGGCTCGGAAGACGGGTACTGGTTTTTCAAGTTGTTCGATGAGGTTGTGGTACGGGTAAAGAAGGTCAGTAGTGTACAGGCCGAGCACAGTTACTTTGGTGGCTACGAAGGAATATTTATTAATAGTCTTGTAGTGGGTTGCCCATTCGGCATCAACTTGTGCCTCGATTATGCGGTGTTGAAAGACGGTGAACGGGACAAGGAGGTTGAACTGGCGGGGGCAAAAATCGATTTTCTGATTGCCTGTGGCATGGACTTCGATTACGGCAAACGTCATCTATCTTCGCTTCAGTTTGCCGTCCGCAATGACGGCATGGGCGATGGTGAGTGCGAGGTGGTGAAGCTTGAGGCGGGCTGGATCGTCGGTGTTGTTCCTTCGGTGGTGATCGACGACTCCCTTCATTTAGCGGCCATTCAGATTGCCTGAGCCGCGTGCTTCGGTTGCAGCCTGCCCGTGCGGATAGGGGCAGGCCACCACGGTGGTGGAGTCTGTCTTCAACCGGTTGCGAGCTCGCGGTTGCGCTCGAGCATTTCCAGTTCGGCCCTGTAGTTTTGCGCGTCGATCTCGGAGTGGAACATCCCGACCAGCAGGTCTTGCTGATGCACGTCCCAGATTCGGATACCGGCGGCTACACCCTCGTGGGATTTATGTGAATCGTCGCGTTCAGTTACTTTTACAGTCATCTGCTAGCTCCAATCTCTGTTATCTGCAGCAAGGCGTGTGCAGGTCTCTGTTATATGTTTTGTTAGCTTGCTAGGTAAATGACTGAGTTTGGTAACGGTTTTTTGCAAAAATGGAAACAGTCCTGCAGCCCTCGGAATCCGCGGCATTCAGTCGCAGGGCGTTAAGTTTCATGACAAACGTTTCATGTTGAAGGCACCACAAATCCAGTGTCGAGCACTGAAACTGTGGGAGCGAACTTGCTCGCGATGGCGGTGGGTCAGACAGCAGACTCCCTCATCGCGAGCAAGCTCGCTCCCACAATGGTTGTGGTGTCGAATTCTTTGAGGCAAAAAAAACGCCCCGAACCAGTCGGGGCGTTTTCATGTGCGACTCAGCAGCGGGAAATTACTTACCTTCCCAGCGCTTCAGTACCAAAGTGGCGTTGGTGCCACCGAAGCCGAAGCTGTTGCTCATCACGGTGTTGATGGTGGCGTTTTCGCGGGTCTTGGTCAGTACCGGCAGGTCGGCCACTTCAGGATCCAGCTCGTCGATGTTGGCGGAGCCGGCAATGAAGTTGCCTTCCATCATCAGCATGCAGTAGATCGCTTCGTGAACGCCGGCAGCGCCCAGGGAGTGACCCGACAGGCTCTTGGTGGAGCTGATGGCCGGAGCCTTGTCGCCGAACACTTCACGCACGCCTTTCATTTCCGCGACGTCGCCGACCGGGGTCGAAGTGCCGTGGGTGTTCAGGTAGTCGATCGGGGTGTTGACGGTGGACAGCGCCTGCTGCATGCAGCGGATCGCGCCTTCGCCGCTCGGGGCAACCATGTCGTAACCGTCGGAGGTCGCGCCGTAGCCAACGATTTCCGCGTAGATCTTCGCGCCGCGGGCCAGAGCGTGTTCCAGCTCTTCAACCACGACCATGCCGCCACCGCCAGCGATAACGAAACCATCACGGTCAGCGTCATAGGCGCGGGAAGCTTTTTCCGGGGTGTCGTTGCGCTTGCTGGACAGAGCGCCCATGGCGTCGAACAGGAACGACTGGCTCCAGTGCTCTTCTTCACCGCCGCCGGCGAAGACGATGTCCTGCTTGCCCATCTGGATCTGTTCCATGGCGGTACCGATGCAGTGAGCACTGGTGGCGCAGGCAGAAGCGATGGAGTAGTTCAGGCCCTTGATCTTGAACGGAGTGGCCAGGCAAGCGGAAACGGTGCTGCTCATGGTCCGCGTTACGCGGTATGGGCCGACGCGCTTGACGCCTTTCTCGCGCAGGATGTCCAGCGCTTCCATCTGGTTCAAGGTCGATGCGCCACCGGAACCGGCGATCAGGCCGGTACGCGGGTTGGAAACCTGCTCTTCGGTCAGGCCGGAGTCAGTGATGGCGTCTTTCATGGCCAGGTAGGCATAAGCTGCCGCGTGGCCGACGAAGCGATAGATCTTGCGATCGATCAGTTCTTCAAGGTTGAGGTCAATGGAGCCGGAAACCTGGCTACGCAGACCCATTTCGGCATATTCCGGGTTGAACCGGATGCCAGGGCGGCTTGCACGCAGGTTAGCGGAGACGGTCTCTTTGTCATTGCCCAGGCAAGAAACGATGCCCAGACCAGTGATAACGACGCGGCGCATGCGGATAACCCTTAGAAGTTGTCAGTGGAGGTGAACACGCCGACCCGAAGGCCTTCGGCGGTGTAGATTTCGCGACCGTCGACAGTGACCGAACCGTCGGCGATGGCCAGGTTCAGCTTGCCCTTGAGGACGCGCTTGATATGAATGTTATAGGTGACTTTCTTGGCGGTCGGCAGGACCTGGCCGAAGAATTTCACTTCGCCCGAACCCAGCGCACGGCCACGGCCCGGCAGGCCTTGCCAGCCCAGGAAGAAGCCGACCAGTTGCCACATGGCGTCGAGGCCCAGGCAGCCCGGCATCACGGGATCGCCTTCGAAGTGGCAGGCGAAGAACCACAGGTCCGGATTGATATCCAGCTCGGCGACCAATTCACCTTTGCCGTACTTGCCACCTTCTTCGCTGATCAGGGTGATGCGATCAACCATCAGCATGTTCGGGGCGGGCAGTTGCGCGTTACCTGGGCCGAACAGCTCACCGCGACTGCAGCGCAGCAGATCTTCCCGGGTAAAGGCGTTTTGTTTGGTCATGCGAGCTCCTCAATAGTCCCATGCGGCAGGTGGGGCAAATCTTCCCGACCGATCGAAGCGTTCATGCCTCGAACCGGCAGCCTACTCATAGACTATTGCGTTGTGGTGAAAGTCACAGCACCAAGGACATGAATGTACACTTGTGCACTGAAATTATTATTCAAGCCCCTTTTCGGGCCTGTCGAGGTGCCTAAGACTGCCGCACTTTCGCCTTTCACGCCAGTCACAGATGGTCGAAAGGCCTGTTCTACTGCACCCATCGCTGCAGAATTTGCTGCAGATCAGTCCGTTTGAACGGCTTGGCCAGGTAATCGTTCATCCCCGCCGACAGGCAGGCTTCGCGGTCGCCCTGCAAGGCGTTGGCGGTCAGGGCGATGATCGGCAGGTCGGTGCAACCGGGTAGCTTGCGTATTTGTCGGGTGGCTTCATAGCCATCGATGATCGGCAAGCGGCAATCCATCAGGATCGCTTCGAAGATCAGGCTCTCGGCGCTGCGTACCGCCTGCGCGCCGTCGGCAGCGACACTGACCTTGAATCCCAGGCTGCGCAACATGGCTTCGATGACGGTCTGGTTGACCGGGTTGTCTTCGACCAACAACACATTGCGTCCTTCGCCGTTGCTGTTGCGCGATTGCGCGCGAGGGGGGAGCAGCGGTTGTGTCTGCTGGTGCAGTGCCAGGGGAATTTCCAGGGTGAACACAGAACCGCGGCCTTCCTCACTCTGCGCGCGCAAGGTGCCGCCCATGCGTTCGGCCAGGGTGCGGGCAATCGGCAGTCCCAGCCCTGTACCTCCGTAGCGTCTTGAAATAGAACTGTCGGCCTGCTGGAAAGCGTTGAACATCAATTCCAGGCTTTGCGCCGAGATGCCGATGCCGCTGTCGCGCACGGTGCAGGTAAACCACAGCAACTCGTGGTCCAGCGACTGCCACTGCGCCTCGATCGTGACGCGGCCCTGCTCCGTGAACTTCAGCGCATTGCCGACCAGGTTGACCAGTATCTGACGGATACGCGTCGGGTCGCCCTTGACCTGCAAACCGCGCATATCGTCGGGGATCATCAGTTGCAGGTCCAGACCGCGTTGCGCGGCGCTGTGCTGGAACGACTGGGCGCAACTGCCGATCAGCTCGGTGAGGTTGAACGCAATGTGCTCCAGTTCCAGCTCTGAACGTTCGATCCGCGAGAAATCCAGGATGTCGTTGATGACCTTGAGCAAGTGTTCGGTGGACTCAGAGGCCAGCGCCGCGTACTCCACCTGCTCCTCGGTCATGTCGGTGGTTTCCAGTAGCTGCAGCATACCCAGTACGCCATTCATCGGCGTGCGCAGTTCATGGCTCATCATGGCGAGGAAATCGGATTTGGCGTTGTTGGCTTTTTCTGCTTCTTCGCGGGTCTGGATCAACTGCGCCATGGCCTGATGCTGTTCGCGGCTGGCCTGTTCGAGACCGCTGGCGAGGTTGTTGATGTGTTGCGACAGCGCCCCCAGCTCGGTGTCGTCGACAATGGGCAGCGGTGTGTTGTAATCGCCGTCCTGGATCGCCTTGACCGCATTGCCGATATCACGGATCGGTTTCGACAGGCTGCCCGCCAGGCGGCGGGCCACAATGAAGGTAAACAGCAGGGCAAACAGCGCCAGGATGGCGGCCTTGAGCACGATTTCCTGTTGGCGCCGGCTGAAGGCATCGTTGGACAGCCCGACGATCACCCGACCGAGGTAGTCCTCGGTGGGGGCGGCAGTAGCGGTTTTGCTGCTCTGGAAAAAATCATTGTGCAATGCGATACGCTGGAGCCGTATCGGTGCCTGGAACACTTCGAGCTGTTGCGCGCGATTGTGGTGTTCGCTCGGTTGTTCGATGTACACCAGAACCCGGTTTGCACTGTCCTGGATTTCCAGAAAACTCACGTTGGGCGTAGCCAGTGTCGCCTTGAGCAAGGTTTCAAGCACTTCGATGTTGCCCGAAATCACGCCGTACTCGGTGGCCGGAGCCAGTTGATTGGCGATCAACTGGCCAGTGTGGGAGATTTCCTGACGCAGATCCTGGATGCGCACAAACGTGAAGAAACTGATCAGCAACAAGGTCAGCAGCAGTGCAGGGCCGAGGCTGATGAGTTGGGTACGAGTGTTGATGTCCCAGCGACGGCGCAAGTTCATGGAAGGCGTTCTCCTTCAGCCAGCAAGGTGGCGACAGACGCTTCGTTGATCTGTTCGATACCCAGCGAACGCGCCACCTGCGGATTGCTCGCGACCTTGAATCGATGGGGGTAATGCGTGCGCGGCCAGGTGGACGGTGGCTGGTCGAGCAATTCATTGAGAATCGCCAGCCAATCGCTCTGATCGCTATAAGTGCTGGCAAGGCTCCCGGCCTTGACGAATCCGGCGTTGGGCCCGATCAGCGCCATTTGCTGCGAGTAGCTGCTCAGCAGCAGGTTCTTTGCGGTTTGCGGGTTGTACAGGTCGGCATCGTCCAGGCCCAGCAACACGTCGCTGTTTTTCAGCAGGGCCTGTAGCGGACGACTGTCGTGAATGTTGTCCCAGCGCTGGGTGACCACTTCAAGACCCAGGGGGAGGGCGGCCTGACGCAGCTCATTCAACAGGAATTCACTGTGGGCGTCGTAGAGCACGCCGATGCGTCTGGCTTGTGGCAACAAGGTGCGGGTCAAGCGCAACTGGCGGTCCAGTGGTGGATCGCTCCATAGCAGGCAAAGGCGCGCAGGCAACGTATTGTTCAGGCGTTGCCGGGCTTGCAGGCGGCTGATGCGCAGTACGAGCGTCGCCGGGCCCTGGGCGTTTTGCAGGCGCCAGTCGAGGCTGGGCAGGTCGAGCAGTATCAAGCGGATGTTTCCCGGCAGCTTGTCCGGTATCGGCATTTTTGCCAGCGTCTGGAAGCGTACGTTATCGCGTGGTCGCAACTCGCTCAGGGCCTGGGTAAACGCCCGCACACCAGGGCTGTCTTCGGCGCCCGTGAGCAAAATGTCGGCCGCGTTACTCGCCAGGCTGCCCAGCATGCCGCTTGTCAGCAGGCAAAGTATGACCAGCAGCCGACCCAGGGGCGGCATTCTGCAGGCCGGGCGATTCGGCATCTTAAAGCTCCAGCTCGGCGCTGAAATACATCACCTGGCGCTGGTCATAATTATTGTCGATGAAGGTGGTCGGCTGATTGTCCAGCCGTTGCTGGAGCACCCCGGCCAGTTCCAGGCTGGCTTTGCCCAAGGCGATACGTTTGGCGATGCGCGCATCGACCCGTTCGAAGCGGTAGCCGTTGAGGGCGTCATCGCCATAATAGAAAAGCGCACTGTTCCAGCCTTGGCCCCAATCGCGCAGCCATCCGGCCGAACCACTGTTACTTGCAGTCTGCCTGGCATCCAGCGGATTGCTGGCATCGGTATCGACGTAGGCATAAGTCAGTCGCAGGCGATCGAGGCTGCCGACACGCCAGTCGAGCTGGGTTTCGACCCCCGAAAAGCGCGCCTTGTTGGCATTGCTGGCAATGTACTGATTGTTGCGCAGTGGCTCACTGATCATGCCGGTGATTTCGTCGTGGAACAGCTTCACGTCGAGCGCCAGCCCCTGTTCGGGAAAATAGCCGTTGTAGCCCAGTTCCCGGGAGCGCATGTGCTCTTGATCAAGGTCGCCGGGGCCGCGGGTCTTGACGAAATAACGGGCGCTGGACTGGCCAAACGCACCGGGCTTGAGGTTGGTGACCTGATAACTCCAGTTGACGTTGTTCTCGAACATGTCCGGTGAGCGGATGGCCTCGGAGTACACTGCACGCAAGCCGTGGCGCGGGTTGATCAGGTAGTTGACCGCCATGCGAGGTGTCAGCGAGCTGCCGGTCAACCGGGTGTCCTCGAACATGGCGCCGCCTTGCAGCAGCCAGTGTTCGGTGGCACGCCACTCGAACTGGCCGAACGCTCGCCAGATCCTGTCATCGAGAGTGCCATTGAAGTAGGTCTCGGAATCCGCCCGGTCGTAACGATAGTTCATCCCGCTGACCAGCCGCAGGTTATCGGCAAGGCTGAGGGTGTCCTGTAGTTCGAGGTCGTAGCGCGATTCCCGGGTGCTCTGGTCGATGTCACCGCAAACGGTCTGGCTCGCGCCGTTGCGCCATTGATCGAGTACCTGGTTGGCCAGCGCCTGCTCGGCGGGCGTGCCGGCCGGCGCACCAGAGCCGATGAAACGCGTGATATTGCGGGCCAGGCGCTCGGTGTAGTTCGGGTTCAATTGCCAGAGTTCGGTCAGTTGCGGGCTGAATGAAACTTCTGCGTCGCAGGCGCGCCAGGTTTGCTGGCGATCCCAGTGTTGGGCCGACCCCTGGATATAAAGGCTGTGGTCGGGATTGACGTCCAGATTCCAGCGTAATGACCCGGCGTAGTCCTTGGCAGTGACGTCGGAGTCGTCGCCGGCGCGGGTAATTCCCGGGAACACCGGCCGGTAGGTATAGGGCCGCTGGTTGGTGCCGTCCTTGGCATTCAACTGCCAATCGAGGCTTTGCCGTTCGTCGAGGCTCTGGCTGACAGTGAGGTTGAAGCGCTCGAGGCGACGACTGTCATGGTAGTCAGCGCCGGTTCTGTCGGTGTCGAAGCCGTTGTCTTGCTGGCCGGACAGGGACAGGCGCATGTCACCATCCTCCCAGCCCAGGCCCTGGCTGGCGTAAAAGTCGTTGATGCCGCGTTGGCCCCGGGTGACCTTCATTCGCGTGCCGTGACTGTCGGCCGGGCGGCGGGTAATGATGTTGACCACCGCCATCAAGGCGTTGGCGCCGTAGCTGACGGTATTCGGTCCGCGAAAGACTTCGATGCGCTCGATGTCTTCCATGGCCACCGGAATGTCACTCCAGTCCACGGTGGCCAGGCCGGCGCGATACACCGAGCGCCCGTCGATCACCACTTGCATGCGCCGCGCTTCATTCGCATTGGTGCCGTGGTAGTTCACCGTCGCCTGATTACCGTTGATGTTGCCGACCATCATCCCCGGCACCAGGCGCAGCAGTTCGCTGATGTCACGGGCACCGCTGGCGTGGATCAGGGCACTGTCGATCACCGTCATGCTTCCCGGCACGGCAGCCGGCGACTGTTTCAGGCGCGTGGCGGTAAGTACTTGCGGCAGTGGTTCGCTGTCCAGGAACAAGTCGTCGGCCAGCGCCGGTGAGCTGAAAATCAGCGCCAGTACCAGAGGTGAATGCGGTGAAGGAGCGCCCGGAGACACAACACATCCCTGTCAGTGATTGTTGGCGCGCATGTTAACCGAGCCGAATGACTTTTCCATTCACGATGTCTGCATTTTCCTCGGTTTTATTGGTCTTCTTCCTACGGGTGCAGGTATTTGATGCCGGGGCTGGCCGTCGATGGACTGCCCCGTATAATGCCGACATCGCCATTGGTATGGATTAACGGATTGCATATGACTGAACAGCGCCCGATTGCGGTCCTGGGAGGCGGAAGTTTTGGAACCGCCGTGGCTAATCTGCTGGCCGAGAACGGGCATCAGGTCCTTCAGTGGATGCGTGACCCCGAACAGGCCGAGGCCATTCGGGTCAATCGCGAAAACCCGCGTTACCTCAAAGGCATCAAGATTCTGCCCGGCGTCACGCCGGTCACCGACCTGCAAGCCACCCTGGACGCCTGCGACCTGTGTTTCGTCGCATTGCCCTCCAGTGCACTGCGCTCGGTGCTGGTGCCGCACGCCGAACGCTTGGCCGGCAAAATGCTGGTGAGCCTGACCAAAGGCATCGAAGCCCACACGTTCAAGTTAATGAGCGAGATCCTCGAAGAGATCGCCCCGCAGGCGCGCATCGGCGTCCTGTCCGGACCCAACCTGGCCCGTGAAATCGCCGAGCACGCGCTGACCGCCACGGTGATCGCCAGTGAAGACGAAGAACTCTGCCAGCAGGTTCAGGCTGCGCTGCACGGACGCACCTTTCGTGTGTACGCCAGCGCCGATCGTTTCGGCGTGGAACTGGGCGGGGCGCTGAAAAATGTCTACGCGATCATCGCCGGCATGGCGGTAGCAATGGGCATGGGGGAAAATACCAAGAGCATGCTGATCACCCGGGCTCTGGCGGAAATGACCCGTTTCGCGGTGAATCAGGGCGCCAACCCGATGACCTTCCTGGGGCTGGCGGGCGTGGGCGATCTGATCGTGACCTGTTCGTCGCCCAAGAGCCGCAACTATCAGGTCGGCTTCGCCCTCGGCCAGGGCCTGAGCCTGGACGAGGCGGTCACGCGCCTGGGCGAAGTCGCCGAAGGGGTCAATACCCTTAAAGTGCTAAAGGCCAAGGCCCAGGAGGTTGGTGTGTACATGCCGCTGGTCGCCGGGCTGCACGCGATCCTGTTCGAGGGGCGCACGCTGGAGCAGGTCATCGGTCTGTTAATGCGTGGCGAGCCGAAAACCGACGTCGACTTTATTTCCACCAGTGGTTTCAACTAATCACACTTGCCAGAAAGCAGGGAGTTGCGCATGAACGATCCAAAAGTAGAAGCCAAATACGAGTCCATCCTGCTGCGGGTGCTGTGGATGATTGTCTTCGTGCTGGTGTGGCAAGTGGCGCAGTTCATCCTCGGCGCCGTCGTGCTGGTGCAGTTGATCTATCGTTTGTTCTATGGCGCCCCAAGCGCCAGCCTGATGAATTTCGGCGACAGCCTGAGCCAGTTTCTGGCGCAGATCGGTCGTTTCGGCAGCTTTCACAGCGACCAGAAGCCCTGGCCGTTCGCCGACTGGCCAACGCCGCGTACGCCGGAAGGTGAGGCGCCGCATGTCGTGGCACCGGCACCGCATCCGGCTCGAGATGAGGAACCCAAGCTATGAAACTCTGGGTATTGCGTCATGGTGAAGCCGAGCCGTATGGAGCGCGACCCGATTCCGAACGGGCACTGACCGACCGCGGCCGCAAGGAAGTGTTGAGCAGCGCTGCACGGTTGATGGGTGAGCCGCTGACGGCGATCTATGCCAGCCCCTACCTGCGTGCACAGCAGACGGCGCAACTGGTGCGCGAGGCATTGGACTTCGAGCCCGAGATCCGCACCGTCGAATGGCTGACCCCGAACACCGACCCGGACAAAGTGGCCGAGCAACTGGTATCGGTGAGCAACGTCCTTTTGGTCAGTCACAACCCGTTGGTGGGTAACTTGCTGAGTTACCTGCAACATGGCGCCGGGGGACCACCGGAAAAGGTCAGCACCGCTGGACTGGCAGAGCTTGAGCATAGTGAGTTGCTGGTCGGTTCGATGAAGCTCAATAGTCTCAAGCATTCTTGAATATTTTTGTATGAAATAGTCAACCAAGCACTTGCTTGGTTGGCTACGCTTGCTCCAGACCAAAATCACAGGAGCGAGTCGCATGTCTGCTGCTTTTCGTTTGCCACTGGACGTCTTCTACGAGCGTGAGGCCCGTCATCCCCGCCAGCACTTTCTGGTCCAGCCTGTCGGCGGTGGCCAGGTCGAGAACTTGACCTGGGCCGACGTCGGTCATCAGGCACGCTGCGCAGCCCACTGGCTGCGAGCGCGGGAGCTGCCCCAAGGCAGCCATATCGCCCTGATCTCGAAGAACTGTGCGCACTGGATCATTGCCGACCTGGCGATCTGGATGGCCGGACATGTGTCGGTGCCGCTGTACCCCAACCTCACCGCCGAGACCGTTGCCCAGGTACTCGAACATTCGGAGGCGGCGCTGGCATTCATCGGCAAACTCGACGACTGGCCAGGCATGTCCCGTGGCGTCAGCCCCGACCTGCCGACCATCAGCCTGCCCCTGCATCCTCCCGGTGACTTTGATTTCAGCTGGGACGATCTGCAACGCAGCTCGCCCATCCAGGACAATCCCAAACCCTCCGCTGATCAATTGGCGACCATCATTTACACATCCGGCACCACGGGCATGCCCAAGGGCGTGATGCACAGCTTCGGCAATCTGGGGTTCGCCACCACCCGCGGCACTGCGCTGTTCGGTCTCAACGAGTCGGACCGGTTGTTGTCGTACCTGCCACTGTGCCACGTTGCCGAGCGGATGTTCGTCGAACTGGCGTCGATCTATACTGGCCAAACGGTGTTTTTCGCCGAGAGCCTCGACACCTTCCTCTCCGACCTGCAGCGTGCGCGCCCGACCGCACTGTTTGGGGTGCCGCGTATCTGGACCAAATTCCAGATGGGCGTGTACAGCAAGATCCCGGCAAAACGCCTGGACTTCCTGCTCGGCCTGCCCATCATCGGCAAACGTGTCGGGCATAAAGTCCTCGCCGGGTTGGGGCTGGATGCGTTGCGCATCGCGTTGTCCGGTGCGGCTCCGGTGCCGCAGACCTTGTTGCAGTGGTACCGCAAACTGGGGCTGGATGTGCTGGAGGTCTACGGCATGACCGAGAGTTGCGGCTACTCCCACATCGGCATGCCGGGCCAGAACAAACCGGGATGGATCGGCAAACCGTGTCCGGAAGTCGAAGTGCGGATCGCCGAGACGGGGGAGGTCATGGTGCGCAGTGGTGCGACCATGCTCGGGTATTACAAGGAACCGGAAAAAACCGCCGACACCATTACCGAGGACGGCTTCCTGCGTACCGGCGACAAGGGCGAGGAGGACGCCGAAGGCAATCTGCGTCTGACCGGGCGCCTGAAGGAAATCTTCAAGACCAGCAAAGGCAAGTACGTGGCCCCGGCACCGATTGAAAATCGCCTGGCCGTGCATTCGCGCATCGAACAGGTCTGCGTGGTGGGCGATGGCTTGAGTGCGCCGCTGGGGTTGTGCGTGTTGTCGGCGGTCGGCCAGCAGGATGCCGGCGGGGCCGCGCGCGCCGGTTTGCATTCGAGCCTGGAAAAACTGCTGGAAGAGGTCAATGGTGCCCTCGACAAGCATGAACAACTTCGGCGCCTGGTGGTGGTCAAGGACAGTTGGGCTGTGGAAAACGGCTTTCTTACCCCGACCCTGAAGATCAAGCGCAACGTGATCGAAGCGGCTTACGGTGAACGCTTTGAGGAATGGAGCGAGCGCAGCGAAGCGGTGCTGTGGCAGGATTGATCCACGAACAAAACCAACGAGGAAACTCTGCGATGAGCCTGTGGCGCACCACCCCGAACATCGAGCAGTTGAACGCAATCCAGAAAAACACCATCGGCGAAGTGCTGGACATCCGTTTCGAAGCTTTTGACGATGAGTCCCTGACCGCCAGCATGGTCGTCGATCACCGCACCCATCAGCCTTACGGCTTGCTGCATGGCGGTGCCTCGGTGGTGCTGGCCGAATCGGTCGGCTCAATGGCCAGCTACCTGTGCATCGATGCCACCAAATTCTATTGCGTGGGCCTGGAAATCAACGCCAACCATTTGCGCGGCCTGCGCAGCGGACGGGTGACGGCGGTGGCCAAGCCGATTCACATCGGCCGCACGACCCATGTCTGGGATATTCGGTTGACCAGCGATGAGGGCAAGGCCAGCTGTGTATCGCGACTGACCATGGCAGTGGTGCCCTTGGGTGAGAATCCGCCGGCGCGTTGAACCAAAACCATAGCTTTGACCAGACTGTCATCATTCCTGTCAGTTACGGTCATTGCTGTAGGACGCGGTCTTGCGGACAATCTACGCCTGTTCTCGCTCATGGATTTGCAGGTATGTCGCAACAGATCTTTTTCGCCCACGCCAATGGTTTTCCTTCGGGGACCTACGGCAAGTTGTTTGCGGCGCTGGCACCCGAGTTTCAGGTGACGCATCTGGAGCAGCACGCCCACGACCCGCGTTTCCCGGCGGACGACAATTGGTACAACCTGGTGGATGAGCTGATCCATCACCTGCAACAACAGGCCGAACCCGTGTGGGGCGTCGGTCACTCCTTCGGTGGCGTGTTGCACCTGCATGCGGCCTTGCGTTGCCCCGAGTTGTATCGCGGGGTCGTGATGCTCGACTCGCCAGTGCTGACCCGGACCGATCAATGGGTCATACGGGCGGCCAAACGCTTTGGTTTCATCGACCGCTTGACCCCGGCCGGGCGCACCTTGGGCCGCCGTGAAGAATTCGCCGACCTGGAAAGCGCCCGGAAGTATTTCGCCGGAAAAACCCTGTTTCGTGGCTTCGACCCGGAATGTTTCGATGCCTACCTGCAACACGGCTTGCATCAGGTCGGCGACAAGTTGCGCCTGCGGTTCGACCCTGCCACGGAAATCAGCATCTATCGCGGTGTGCCGCACACCAGCCCGGGCAGCACCCGGCAGTTGCAAGTGCCGCTGGCGGTGGTACGCGGGCACAACAGCCGCGTGGTGATGCGCCATCACGCCAGTTCGGTCGACCGCCTGCCACTGGGCGAGTCCTTGACCATGCCTGGCGGCCACATGTTTCCGCTCGAACGTCCCCTTGATACCGCTGACATGCTCAAAGGCCTGTTCTGCCGTTGGGGCGGCCGTCGACAACAGGATTGCGCATGAACCACGTCGTCGAAGAGGTCCGCCTGAGCCTGCCGCACATCGAACTGGCGGCGCACCTGTTCGGTCCTGAAGACGGTTTGCCGGTGATTGCCCTGCATGGCTGGCTGGACAACGCCAACAGCTTTGCCCGCCTGGCACCCAAACTCAAAGGCCTGCGCATCATCGCGCTGGACATGGCCGGTCACGGTCATTCCGGGCATCGCCCGCCGGGAGCCGGTTACGCCATGTGGGATTATGCCCACGATGTGCTGCAAGTGGCCGAGCAGCTTGGACTGCGCAGGTTTGCGCTGATGGGGCATTCGATGGGCGCCATTGCTTCGTTGATCATCGCCGGGTCGATGCCCGAGCGGGTCACCCACCTGGCGTTGATCGACGGCATCATTCCTCCTACAGACAAAGGTGAAAACGCTGCCGAGCGCATGGGCATGGCCCTGCAGGCGCAACTGGATCTGCGGGAAAAGCGCAAACCCGTCTACGACACCCTCGACCGAGCCGTCGAAGCGCGTATGAAGGGCCTGGTGGCGGTCAGCCGCGAGGCTGCAGAACTGCTGGCGCAGCGTGGCCTGATGCCGGTGCCGGGCGGTTACACCTGGCGCACCGACAATCGCCTTACGCTGCCATCGCCGCTGCGCCTTACTACCGAACAGGCCATGGCCTTCGTCCAGCGGGTCAAGTGTCCTGCAACACTGGTGGTTGCCGCCGACGGCATGCTCGCCAAACACCCAGAGTTGCTGGAGCGTCTACCCTTTAGCCGGGAACAGCTGCCAGGCGGCCACCATTTGCACCTCAATGATGAGTCTGGTGCCGATCTTGTCGCAGGCTGTTTCAATCGGTTTTTCGCCATTCCTTGACTTGCGCCGGGCAACTGTCGAGGCTTGGCGGGTTGAAAAGGGAGACAACCATGATAGATCTCTACACCGCTGCGACCCCGAATGGCCACAAGGTCTCTATCGTGCTCGAGGAACTCGGCCTGCCCTACACGGTGCATGCCTTGAGTTTTGACAAAAAGGAGCAGAAGTCCGCGGACTTCCTCAAGATCAACCCCAATGGCCGGATTCCGGCGATTGTCGACCGCGCCAATGGCGATTTCGCCGTGTTCGAGTCAGGCGCCATCCTGATTTACCTCGCTGAACAGACCGGCAAACTGATGCCGTCGGACCCGAAGGGGCGTTCGCTGGTGTTGCAGTGGCTGATGTTCCAGATGGGGGGCATCGGCCCGATGCAGGGCCAGGCCAACGTGTTCTTCCGCTACTTTCCGGAAAAGCTCCAGGGTGCCATCGACCGGTATCAGCATGAAACCCGTCGCCTCTACGAAGTGCTCGACACGCGGTTGCAAAGCGTGGAGTTCCTCGCCGATCAGTACAGCATTGCCGATATTGCTACCTTTCCCTGGGTGCGCGGCTACGAGTGGTCGGGTGTCTCAGTGGAGGGCTTGACGGCGTTGCAACGGTGGATGGCAACCATGGAGGACCGGCCGGCGGTGCAGCGTGGCCTGCAAGTACCGAAACGCGCCGATGAAGCCAGTATTATCAAGGGCGCCCAGGCCATGCTGATCCGATGAGTCTATCCATGCGTTCATTCAGTTTGCTGGTGCTGTGCAGTTTCAGTCCCTTGTTATTCGCCGCCGATGTTCCGGGCAGTCAGGACCTGCCGATAGTGCCGCGCATGGTCGACGCCCAGATTGTCGACTATCGCCCCGCTGCCGAACTGGAGCGGATCTACCCGTTGGGCTCGATCCGTAAAATCAGTGGCCAGTTACGATTCGACGGCCAGGTCAGTGCCCGCGGCAACGTCACTTCGGTGACCTACGAAATACCCTCGGAGCATTCATCCATCGAGGCGTTCACCGCTGCCCGCGAGGCTTTGCAACAGCAGGACGCCGGGTTGCTCTTCTGGTGCCAGGCGCGTGATTGCGGTGAAAGCAGCCTCTGGGCCAACCAGGTCTTTGGCAACGCCAAGCTGTATGGTGCCGACGATCAGCAAGCCTATTTGTTGCTGCGACTTGCCGCTCCAAGGGACAACACGCTCGTTGCGCTGTACAGCATCACCCGAGGTAATCGCAAAGCCTACCTGCATGTCGAACAGTTCGAGGCTTCGACACCGCTGGGCGAGTTGTTACCGACCTCCGCGACCTTGCTGCGTGAACTCAAGAGCACCGGCGAACTCGATTTTGCCACGTTGAACAGCGCACCTGACGAGACCTGGCTCCGTTTGATTTCTCGCGGACTGAATCTGGATACCACCTTGCGGGTCAGCATTTCCGGAGCGAACGCCGAAGCCTGGCGTCAGGCCCTGATTGGCCAGGGCGTGCGTGCCGCGCGGATGGAAACCGGCAGTGTCGAAGGCTCTGGCCTGCACATCGAGCTATTGCGCTAGGCTGTACCGGGCGAGCGCGTACGTCGCGTTCGCCTACTCTTTTGCTGACTGACTTTTCGAGACTTTTGATGATCAATAACGATCGCCTGTTGGTGCAGATCCTGCTCGTGGCGTTGTTCGGCGCGAGCTTCTGGGTGATGGCGCCGTTCTGGTCGGCGATGTTCTGGGGCGCGGTCCTGGCGTTTGCCAGTTGGCCGCTGATGCGCTTGCTGACCCGTTGGCTCAATGGCCGCGAGTCGCTGGCGGCGGCATTGCTGACGCTGGGCTGGATGGTGTTGGTAGCGGCACCCTTGGTGTGGCTGGGTTTCAACCTTGCCGATCATGTGCGCGATGCCACGGCATTCATCAAGGATGCACAGGTTGAGGGACTTCCCGAAGCGCCGCTGTGGCTGGGTTCGATTCCCCTGGTGGGCGGGCGGCTGATGGGGATCTGGAACAGCATCGATGAGCAGGGCGCGGCGATGATGGTGTCGCTCAAGCCTTATCTGGGGCAGGTGGGTAACTGGTTGCTGGCGCGCAGCGCGCAGATCGGCGGCGGTATTCTCGAACTGACCCTGAGCGTCGTCTTCGTGTTCTTTTTCTATCGTGACGGGCCGCGCCTGGCGGCATTTGTACACACACTGCTGGAGCGACTGATCGGTCAACGGGCCGGCTACTACATTGAACTGGTGGCAGGCACGGTACAGCGGGTGGTGAACGGCGTGATCGGCACTGCGGCGGCCCAGGCGATCCTGGCACTGATCGGGTTCCTGATTGCCGGCGTACCGGGTGCGCTGGTGCTTGGCATCGTGACGTTCATGCTCAGCCTGATCCCGATGGGCCCGCCGCTGGTGTGGATTCCGGCGACCGCGTGGCTGGTCTGGAAAGGCGAGTACGGGATGGCCATATTCCTCGGGATCTGGGGCACATTCATCATCAGCGGTGTCGACAACGTGCTCAAACCGTACTTGATCAGCCGTGGCGGCAACCTGCCGCTGGTCATTGTGCTGCTTGGGGTGTTTGGCGGGCTGATTGCCTTTGGTTTTATCGGCCTGTTCATCGGCCCGACATTGCTGGCGGTGGCCTACAGCCTGTTGATCGACTGGAGCACGACCCAGGCACGAGGTGAAGATCGCCGGCCCTGAGGCGGGAAGTGCTGTTGCAGGGACCCGTTGCGGTTGCCGAGGGTAACGGGTCAGGGTGTTGCGGGCGTGTCGTGTGTGTATCGAACTCGACACAATGGCCCCAAGGGCTAGTCTTGCCTGAGTCGTCGCGACGATTTACCGATCATCGGGTCCCGCAGCGGCGCTGGTTCCGCTACAATGCGCGCCGATTTCGACTTGCCTGAGAGCCCACTCATGTCCGCCTGCCAGACTCCCATCATCGTCGCCCTGGATTTCCCTACCCGTGACGCCGCACTGAAGCTGGCCGATCAGTTGGACCCGAAGCTGTGCCGGGTCAAAGTCGGCAAGGAACTGTTCACCAGCTGCGCCTCGGAAATCGTCGGCACCCTGCGCGACAAGGGTTTCGAAGTGTTCCTGGACCTCAAGTTCCACGACATCCCGAACACCACCGCGATGGCCGTCAAGGCGGCTGCGGAAATGGGCGTGTGGATGGTTAACGTGCATTGCTCCGGCGGCCTGCGCATGATGGCTGCGTGCCGTGAAGTGCTGGATCAGCGCACCGGTCCTAAACCACTGCTGATCGGCGTGACCGTGTTGACCAGCATGGAGCGTGAAGACCTGGCGGGCATCGGCCTGGACATCGAGCCCCAGGAGCAGGTGTTGCGCCTGGCCGCCCTGGCGGAAAAAGCCGGGATGGACGGCCTTGTGTGCTCGGCCCTCGAAGCCCAGGCACTGAAAACGGCGCATCCGTCGCTGCAACTGGTGACTCCGGGGATTCGTCCGGCGGGCAGCGCCCAGGACGATCAGCGCCGCATTCTGACGCCACGTCAGGCGCTGGATGCCGGTTCCGACTATCTGGTGATCGGCCGTCCGATCAGCCAGGCGGCGGATCCAGCCAAGGCATTGGCGTCGGTCGTGGCTGAACTGGCTTAAACAACGCTAAACCTGTAGGAGCGAGCTTGCTCGCGATGGGGGAGGATCAGTGACATCAATGTTGCCTGACACTCCGCTATCGCGAGCAAGCTCGCTCCCACAGTGGTTTTTGGGTGAGTTCAAATATCGGGTTAGACCTTTAACACCAGCTTCCCGAAGTTCTCGCCGCTGAACAATTTCATCAGCGTCTCCGGGAAAGTCTCCAGTCCTTCGACAATATCTTCCTTGCTCTTGAGTTGCCCCTTGGCCATCCAGCCGGCCATTTCCTGGGCGGCGCTGGCGTATTGGGCGGCGTAGTCCATCACCACAAAACCTTCCATGCGCGCGCGGTTGACCAGCAGTGACAGGTAATTGGCCGGTCCCTTGACCGCTTCCTTGTTGTTGTACTGGCTGATGGCACCGCAAATCACCACCCGCGCCTTCATGTTCAGGCGGCTCAACACCGCGTCGAGAATGTCGCCACCCACGTTATCGAAATACACGTCGACGCCCTTCGGGCACTCGCGTTTGAGGCCGGCGAGGACATCTTCGCTCTTGTAATCGATAGCGCCATCGAAACCCAGTTCTTCGATCAGGAACTTGCACTTGTCGGCGCCACCGGCAATGCCAACCACCCGGCACCCTTTGATCTTGGCGATCTGCCCGGCAATGCTGCCCACGGCGCCCGCCGCGCCCGACAGCACCACGGTGTCACCGGCCTTCGGAGCGCCGACGTCGAGCAGAGCGAAGTACGCCGTCATCCCGGTCATGCCCAACGCGGATAAGTAACGTGGCAGCGGTGCCAGTTTCGGATCGACCTTGTAGAAGCCTCGCGGTTCGCCGAGGAAGAAGTCCTGCACACCCAGGGCGCCGTTGACGTAATCCCCGACCGCGAACCCTGGGTTGTTCGACGCAATGACTTTGCCCACACCCAAGGCGCGCATGACTTCGCCGAGCCCGACCGGCGGGATGTAGGACTTGCCCTCGTTCATCCATCCACGCATGGCCGGATCCAGGGACAGGTATTGGTTTTCGACCAGTATCTGACCCGCCGCCGGCTCGCCGACCGGTACTTCCTGGTAGGTGAATGTCTCGCGGGTCGCCGCGCCAACCGGACGTTTGGCGAGCAGGAATTGGCGATTGGTCTGGGAGGTCATGGCAGGCACTCAAGTTGAATGAAGCTTTGTTGATAGCCGGTCAGCGACGATGCTGCAAGTTCGGCTGATGCGGCGAATGCAGGTTGATCCAATGCAGTGATAGTTGGTACGGCGGTTCCATCACTGCAACTCATGGGCGCCCAACCGGAGCCTTGATAGTGCTGCCGTGTTCAAGACCTCCATGGCTAGACTGGTCCTACGCGATTCCCCGCATTCTTCTTTTCGAGGACACAACAAAATGAGCATGACGTTTTCCGGCCAGGTGGTCGTGGTGACAGGCGGGGCGGCCGGTATTGGCCGCGCGACCGCCCAGGCATTTGCCGCCGAGGGCCTGAAGGTAATAGTTGCCGATATGGACGTGGCAGGCGGCGAGGGGACGGTGGCGCTGATTCGTACTGGTGGTGGCGAAGCGACCTTCGTGCGCTGCAACGTTACTCTGGAAAGCGATGTAAAAAATCTGATGGAGGAGGTGATCAATTCTTACGGTCGTCTCGACTATGCCTTCAACAATGCCGGCATCGAAATCGAGAAGGGCAAGTTGGCCGAAGGTACGCTCGACGAGTTCGACGCGATCATGGGCGTCAACGTCAAAGGTGTCTGGCTGTGCATGAAATACCAGTTGCCGCTGCTGCTGGCGCAAGGGGGCGGCGCGATCGTCAATACGGCATCGGTGGCCGGCCTTGGGGCGGCGCCGAAAATGAGCATCTACGCAGCCTCTAAACATGCGGTGATCGGCCTGACCAAGTCGGCGGCCATCGAATATGCCAAGAAGAAAATCCGGGTCAACGCCGTGTGTCCGGCGGTGATCGACACGGATATGTTCCGCCGCGCTTATGAAGCAGACCCGAAAAAAGGCGAGTTCGCCAACGCCATGCATCCGGTCGGTCGCATCGGCAAGGTCGAAGAGATCGCCAGCGCGGTGCTGTACCTGTGCAGCGATGGCGCGGCATTCACCACGGGGCATTCATTGGCCGTGGACGGTGGCGTTACCGCGTTTTAACACGACACACCAATACCAGACACGCTGCGAACCTGTGGGAGCGAGCAAGCTCGCTCCCACAGGTTTTTTGGTTCCGCTAAAGGCCCAGGCAATGTGTATCAAATGATTAGATCGAATGGTTTTGGCGGCGTTGTCGCACAAGTCTTCGAGCACGCCTGTGATTAACTGCTAATCGCAAAATCAACAGGAGTTTGCTTGCTCATGGAATTGAGAATCGACCGACAGGCGCTGGTGCCCGTCGTACAGCAAATTGTTGACGCGCTGACCTGCTGGCTTCATTCCAGCGGGGTATCACCCGGTACGCGCCTGCCTTCGGTGCGACAGATCGCGCGGATCAATTTGCTCAGTCAGTTAAGCGTCGCTCAGGCTTGTGAACGTCTGGTGACACAGGGAATGCTGGTGTCAGGTCATGGAACCGGCTATGCGGTTGCCGATCCGGCATTGGCCACAGGCACAAAGCACGAGCCGGTGTGGTTCGAGGGGGCGGAGCCCGATCAAGGGACTTTTTCGAGTGAGTTGAGGCTGGGCTGTGGCGGGCTGCCTGAAAGCTGGCGCGAGACAGACGATCTGACTTACGCGATTCGGCAAGTCAGTCGTACCGACACGGCCAGCCTGTTCAACTACAGCACGCCATTGGGTTTGCCAGCCTTGCGACAACAGATCCTCAAGCACCTCAGGCAATTGGATATCCGGGCAAAGGACAACCGGATCATGACCACGGCGGGTGCCAGTCAGGGGCTCGACCTGATTGTGCGGACGCTGTTCAAGGCCGGTGACTGTGTGGTCGTGGAGAGTCCCGGTTATCCGGTGTTGTTCGATCTGCTCAGGCTACACGCCATCCGCATGGTCGAGATACCGCGAACACCGCGTGGGCCGGACGTGGAGGTGCTCGAGTCGGCGCTGGTCAAACACCGGCCCCAAGGGCTGTTCATCAATAGCTTCTATCACAACCCGACGGGCAGCAGCCTTGCACCGGTGGTGGCGCGCCGCGTGCTGCAACTGGCCGGGGCCTTCGGCGTGCAAGTGATCGAAGACGACGTTTATGCGGATTTGCACAGCGGCTCCGGTATGCGACTGGCTGCGCTGGACGACAACGTGATTTACGTGGGCAGCTTTTCCAAGACACTCAGCAGTTCCTTGCGGGTCGGTTTCGTTGTGGCCGGTGCCGAAGTCATTACACGTCTGGCCGAGGTCAAGATGATCAGTGGCATGGGCGCCTCGCGATTTTGCGAATCGGTGCTGGCGTGTCTGTTGGCTAACGGTGCCTATCGCAAACTGGTACAGCGTCAGCGCCAACGCTTGAGCAGCGACCGGCTGGTGGTGCTGCAATTGCTCGAAGATGCCGAGTGGGAAGTTTTCGGCAAGCCGGCGGGAGGCCTGTTCATCTGGGCGCGATCACGAATGTCCGACTACGATCAGCTGCGAACCCAGGCACGGCGCCTGGGTGTATTGCTGTCATCGAAGACCGCCTTCAACCCTTCGGGTGAGGCCAGTGACTGGCAGCGTATCAACGTGACATATGCCTGCGATCCGCGTGCCCGGGCGTTCTTTCAGGCCACTGCCCGGGATCGACCTCAAGCGTTCTGAAAACGACGTTGGCGTAGCTTTTTGCCATTATTCCGGAGCCAGAGCCTTGTGTTGCCACTGGCCCGTTGCGAATCTGCGTCTACAGACTTTGGCAGGGGACTAAGAGCAATGAATTCGGCCGTGCAAGGACGTTTTGCCAACCTAGGTATGGCGAAAAAACTGGGTGTCGGGTTTGTCCTGGTGCTGTTGTTGACTGCGCTGGTGGCGGGCATTGGCGTTTGGTCCCTGCAAACCATCAGCCAGCGCTTCGATGGGCTCAAGCAGATGTCATCGCTCAACAGCGGTTTGCTCAAGGTACGACTACTGGAGCAGGAGTACGCCTTGCACGGCAATCCGAAAACCGTCGATGCCCTGCACGAGGGCGTCGATGGCTTGATCGCCCTGGCCGGCCAGCTCAAGGCTGCGTCTGCGGTCAACGTGCCGGTGATGAATGATGTCGAACAGTCCTTGGGAGCCTATCGCAAGGCCTTCGACGAGTTTGTCTCACTCACCCAGGCCAAGGACCTGGCGTTGGAAATGGCCAGTTGGTCGGTGTCCAGCGTGGCCAATAACCTTGATGTATTGCAATCCGGGCTCGCCGATGACGGCGCCTATACGCTGAAAGACTCCGAAGGCAAGGACGGTTCACAATTCATCGAGCAGGCCAGCCAGGTCAGCCAGGTTTCACGCCTGATGCTGCAAGCCATGAATGAGGCGCGCGTGCGTCTGGATCAAAGCCGCAAAGGCGACGACAGCGCGGGGCAGGGCAAGATCGAACAGGCCAGCCAGGCATTGACCCAGGCCGAGCAGCTCAAGACTACGGTCAAGGACGAGGGTTACCAGACCGTTCTCAATGAGGTGATGGGTCATATCGTCAGTTTCAGTGACAAGCTTGCCGAGTACACCGGCCTGCTGGACCAGGAAAAAACCGTCTATCAACAATTACACCAGCGCGCAGCCCAAGTGGTCGAGCGGGTGGATCAGGCTTATGTCGCGCAAGACCTGGCGATGCAGGCTGAACTGAAAAAGAACTCGCTGCTGATCATTGGCTCTTCCGCCCTGGCCTTGCTGGTTGGGTTGGTTGCCGCGTGGTTCATCACCCGGTTGATTGTGGCACCGCTGCGGCGTGTTATTCAGGTGGCACAGCAGATTGCCTCGGGGGATTTGAGTGCGACCATTGAGGTGACTCGCCGTGACGAAATCGGCCAGTTGATGCAGGCCATGCAACAAATGGGCGCGGGGCTCAGCCATATAGTCAGCGGCTTGCAATCGGGTATCGAGCAGTTGGCGACATCCGCCCAATCGTTGTCGGCGGTGACTGAACAGACCAATCTCGAAGTCAGCACGCAGAAGGAGGAAACCGAACAGGTCGCCACCGCAATGAATCAGATGACGGCTACGGTGCATGACGTCGCGCGTAATGCAGAGGAAGCTGCGCTGGCCGCGCAAACCGCTGATGGCAAGGTTGAAAGTGGTCAGCAGGTGGTGCGCCAGAGCATGGCGCGGATCGAACAGTTGGCGGACTCGGCCACATCGGCCAGTTCGAGCATCGAAAGCCTGAGTGCGGAAATCCAGAACATCGGCACGGTCTTGAGCGTGATCAAAAGCGTGGCGGAGCAAACCAATCTGCTGGCGTTGAACGCGGCGATCGAGGCGGCCCGGGCCGGTGAGCAGGGCAGGGGCTTTGCAGTGGTGGCCGATGAAGTGCGTGCGCTGGCCAAGCGAACCCAACAATCGACCGAGGAAATCGAACGCCTGGTCAGCGCCTTGCGCTCGGCGGCGCAGTCGTCGGTGCAGCAGATCCAGAGCAGTGGCGAGTTGGTGAAGCTGGCGGTCAGCGATGCCTTGCAGACCGAGAGTGCGCTGGGAAGCATTGCGGCGGCTGTGTCGTTGATCCAGCAGATGAACCAGCAGATTGCCGCAGCGGCCGAGGAACAGAGCTCGGTGGCCGAGGAGATCAACCGCAGTGTCACCAGTATTCGCGCCAGTGCCGATCAGTCATCGCTGGCGATGCAGGGCAATGCCGCGTCGAGTATTCAGCTGGCGCAACTGGGGGTTGAACTGAAGGGGATGGTGGGGCATTTCAGGCTTTGAAATGATCTTCGGCCAAGCTAAAAAAGCCACCTCTCGGTTAAAGCTTCCTGTAGGAGCGAGCATGCTCGCGATGGTCGCAAAAGATAACGCGCGTTTACTGGCTGAACGCGGCGCTCTGGAGTCCATCGCGAGCAAGCTCGCTCCTACAGTGTTTTTCGATGATCAGTCGTAGATCGCTTTCTTCTTCCAGTCCGCGTCAACCTCGACGTCCTTGAGGCCTTCGGTCAACTGGTTGACCTCGCCTTCGACCGGCGCGATGCGATCCATGACCTGGTCGTTGGCCCGGGCCAGGAGTTTTTCCAGGTACTCCAGTTGCTCGGCATAGACCTGTGGTTCCTGCTGTTTGCGCAGGTATTGCACGCCACGTTCGAATGCCAGGCGGGCCTGCCCGGGCTGGTTCTGTTGCAGGGAGTGCTGGCCGAGGTTGTTGAAGAACTCGATGTGCAGCAGCACCAGGATGTGGCGCACTTCACGAATCCAGCGCTTGGCTTCGTTGGGGGGCAGGAAGCCGTCCTGTGCCGCGCGGGTAACCTGGCCGTGCAGGGCTTCGAGCAGGAAGCGTACATCTTTGGCCTTGGCTTCAGTCTGGATCGGTGCCGGCGGATTGTTGACCGGGATGGATTCACCCTGGCCGACAAGGGCCTCCAGTTCGGCGATCCGTGCCTTGAGGTTGGCGCTGGATTTTTCCAGGTTAAGCAGGCGCTGGCAGACGTTCAGTTCCAGGCGGGCCAACAGCAGCTTGAGGGCCGGGGTCATCAGCTGGCCGGGGAACGTCTCGGTGATTTCGCCGCAGCGTCGCAGGCGATCGTTGAGCTCAATCTTGGTACGGGCCTTTTCCAGCTTGTTGTTTTCCACCACATGGTTCATGTAGCCAATGGCGATCAACAGTGCGATCCCGGCTACGACTAGCAGGGTGATCATGAGTGGCGTCACCGGTAAGACCTCTTTATAGGTTACGCATGCGAGTTGAGTAGCTTGGCATTTGAGCCCCCCAGTTCCGCACGACGGGTTGGATCGGACATGCTTGTTCTTATATCGGCCGGAGCCCCGCTTCTATGAATGATGGCACTCGATACTCAGATTGCCATCATCGGATGGACTATAACGTCTTGGCGGGTGCCAGAATATAGGCGCCAAACGTCGGGCAGCGGAAAAACCGCAATGGCTCCCAAAAGCAGGGCGAAGTCATTGATTTAAATAAATTTATATCAGGGGGTTGACGACCTCTCAATCCATCCATAGAATGCGCGCCACTTGCAGCGTAAAGCACACAGCGAAACGAAGCAGGGAGTGAATGTTGTACGTGTGTCCCCTTCGTCTAGTGGCCTAGGACACCGCCCTTTCACGGCGGTAACAGGGGTTCGAGTCCCCTAGGGGACGC